>CAYZHJ010000017.1:5970-33431 GCA_964478305.1 uncultured Ectothiorhodospiraceae bacterium | reverse complement strand
GCTTCGGCTCGGACAAGCCGGACCTGCGCATCCCGCTCGAGCTGGTCGAGGTCGCCGGCCTGATGACCGATGTCGACTTCAAGGTGTTCTCCGGCCCGGCGAACGATCCCGACGGCAGGGTCGCGGCGCTGTGCGTTCCCGGTGGCGGCAGCCTCACGCGCAAGGAGATCGACGACTATACGGAGTTCGTGGGCCGCTACGGCGCGAAGGGCCTGGCCTACATCAAGGTCAACGACGTCAACGCCGGCCGCGACGGCCTGCAGTCGCCGATCCTCAAGTTCCTGCCGGACGACGTGATCGAGACGCTGATCGAGCACACCGCGGCAAACGACGGCGACCTGATTTTCTTCGGTGCCGACCGCGCACGCGTGGTCAACGAGGCCATGGGCGCGCTGCGCGTGCGGATCGGTCACGACCGCGGCATGGTCGAGCACGGCTGGCGGCCGCTGTGGGTGGTCGACTTCCCGCTGTTCGAGTACGACGACGCCAGCGGCGGCTGGCACGCGCTGCATCATCCGTTCACCGCGCCCGCGGTGGACAGCCCCGGGCAACTGCGCGCTCATCCGAAGCAGGCGCTGTCGCGCGCCTACGACATGGTGCTGAACGGCACCGAGCTCGGCGGCGGCTCGATCCGCATCCACGACCGCGCCATGCAGGAGGCGGCGCTGGAGGTGCTGGGCATCGACGCCGAGTCCGCCCGGCAGAAGTTCGGCTTCCTGCTCGACGCGCTCGAGTACGGCGCACCGCCGCACGGCGGCATCGCCTTCGGACTCGATCGCCTGGTCATGCTGATGACCGGCTCGTCCTCGATCCGCGACGTCATGGCCTTCCCCAAGACCCAGACCGCCAGCTGCCCCCTCACCGACGCCCCGTCGGGCGTGAGCGAGGAGCAGTTGAAGGAACTCAACATCCGCCTGCGGCAGAAGCCCGGCAAGGACACCTGACGGCTGCATCCTTTCTGAGTGTTGCTTTGCCCGACATGTACGGGCTTCGTTTGTCGCAGTGCGATGGATCTCGCAGAGGCGCAGAGAATCGCAAAGCTCGCAAGGAAAGATATTGAATGTGAACGTGGAGCCGTAACGTCACGGCCTTTCTCCGTGATGTTACGGCCACCGTATTTTTCGCATGATGCTTCTTTGCGTGCTCTGCGATTCTCTGCGCCTCTGCGAGATTTCGCGCACGGCCATTCACGAAACCACGAAACCTCGGGGTACCATCAACCTCGAATGAGCGATTACAAGCGCCCGGAATCCGTTCTCGTGGTCGTGCACACGGCCGACGGCGAGGTCATGTTGTTGCGGCGGGTGGACGTGCCCGACTTCTGGCAGTCGGTGACCGGCAGCCTGCGCGAGGGCGAGACGCCGATCGAGGCGGCGCGGCGGGAACTGGCCGAGGAGACGGGGCTCGACGGCAGCGGCATCGTCGATTGTCATCGCCGCCGGCGCTTCCCGATCGCGCCCGGCTGGCGCGACCGCTACGCGCCGGATGTCACGCACAACCTCGAGCACGAGTTCCGCCTGGGCGTGCCCGTGCGCCAGCGGCTGCAACTGGATCCGGAGGAACACGCCGAGGCTGTCTGGCTGGATGTCCCCGAAGCGGCGCGGCAGGCCGCTTCCTGGACCAACCGGGCGGCCATCCGCTCGCTTGACAGCGATCCCCGGCGGACCACCGTCGTGCTGGTGCACGGCCTCTGGATCGGACGGCCTTCGCTGTGGCTGCTGGCGCGCCGGCTGCGGCATGCCGGATTCAACGTGGCCGTGTTCGGCTGGCGGACCACGCGCGAGCGGCCGGAGCAGGCGGCGGAACGGCTGGCGACGCGGCTCGAGGGTATCGAGGGCACGGTGCTGCACTTCGTCGGCCACAGCATGGGCGGCATGGTGCTGGCGCGCCTGCTGCGCGACCACCTGCCGGCGCGTACCGGCCGCGCGGTGCTACTGGGCAGCCCGCTGCACGGCTCGGCCGCCGCGCGCGGCATGATCGATCGCGGTCTCGGGCGCCTGCTGGGCGCGGCGGCCGACTCCCTGGCCGGAGGCGACTTCGACTGGCCGGGCGATGTGCCGGTGGCCGTGATCGTCGGGGTCAATAGCCGTGGTGTGGGGCGGTTGTTCGCCCGTTTCCCGGGCCTGCACGACGGCACTGTGGCCCTCGCCGAGACCCGCATTCCGGGGGTGGTGCCGCGACTGCTCAGGACGACCCATTTCGGGCTGATCGTTTCGCGCGAGACCGCGCGCCAGACGGCGCGGTACCTGCGCGACGGCGCCCTGCCGTGCCCGTCGCGGCGGGCGGGTGATAGACTGCCGGGCTGACGCACGGGGCGAGCGGGAGCGACATGGCCGGACACAGCAAGTGGGCCAACATCAAGTTCAAGAAGGCGGCCGCGGACGCGAAGCGTGGCCGGATCTTCACCAAGCTGGCGCGCGAGCTCACGGTCGCCGCGCGCGAGGGCGGGCCCGATCCCGACACCAATCCGCGCCTGCGGCTGGCGATCGACAAGGCCTACTCCAGCAACATGCCCAAGGACAACGTCGAGCGCGCCGTGAAGAAGGGTTCGGGCGAGCTCGAGGGCGAGGCCTACGAGGAGGCCCGGTTCGAGGGCTATGGCCCCGGCGGCGTGGCGATCATGATTGACTGCATGACCGACAACCGCAATCGCACCGTCGCCGAGGTGCGGCACGCCTTCTCGAAGCACGGCGGCAACCTGGGCACCGACGGTTCGGTTGCCTTCCTGTTCAATCAAACCGGCGTGATCAGCTACCCGGCGGACACCGACGAGGACGCACTGATGGAAGCCGCGATCGAGGCCGGTGCCGAGGAGCTGGTGACCAATGACGACGGCTCGATGGACGTGCTGGTACCGCCGGAGGACTTCGGCCGCGTGCGCGACGAGCTGATCGCCGCCGGGCTGGAGCCCGAGAATGCCGAGGTCACGATGCGCCCGACCACCAGCGCCGAGGTCGAGGGCGAGGACGCCGAAAGGGTGCTGCGGCTGCTGAACACGCTCGACGATCTCGACGACGTGCAGAATGTCCATTCCAATGCCAGTTTTTCCGGGGAGGTCCTTGCCGAGACCGGGTGACCGGCAGGGGCACACGCCATGGCCACCACCGTTCGCATCCTCGGCATCGATCCGGGATCGGTACGTACCGGCTACGGCATCATCGACAGCGACGGCCGCAGCAGCCGCTGCGTGACCCACGGCTGCATCGCGCTCGGCAGCGGCACGCAGCCCGAGCGGCTGGGCATGATCCAGCGGCGGCTGGCGGAAGTGATCGCCGAACACGGGCCCGTCGAAATGGGGATCGAGGAGGTCTTCCTCGCGCGCAATCCGATGGCCGCGCTCAAGCTCGGGCAGGCGCGCGGGGCGGCGATCTGCGCGGGCGTCGCCGCCGGCCTGGTGGTCGCCGAGTACTCGGCCCGGTCGGTCAAGCAGAACATCGTCGGCACCGGCGGTGCCGCCAAGGAGCAGATACAGCACATGGTCAATGCCTTGCTCGGTCTCGACGGCGAACCGATCCAGGAGGACGCGGCCGATGCGCTCGCGGTCGCCTTGTGCCATGCCCATGCCCGTACCCGTCCGCTGGCGGCGGTACCGGCCCGGCGCCGCAAGTCGGTGCGCTGGAAATGATCGGCCGGCTGCACGGAACACTCGTGCTGAAGCAGCCGCCCGGCCTGCTGGTCGACGTCGGCGGCGTCGGCTACGAGCTGGAGGCGCCACTGTCGACCTTCTACGAACTGCCGGCCGTGGGCGAGTCGGTCACGCTCTACACTCACCTGGTGGTGCGCGACGATGCGCACCTGCTGTTCGCTTTCGGGCGCGAATCGGAACGCAGGCTCTTCCGTACCCTGCTCAAGGTGTCCGGTGTCGGCGCGCGCATGGCGCTGGCCATTCTCTCCGGCATGAACGCCGACGATTTCGCCCGCTGCATCGAGAACGATGACGTGAGCGCGCTCACGCGGCTGCCGGGGATCGGCCGCAAGACGGCCGAACGCCTGATCGTCGAGATGCGCGACCGGCTCGACGAGAGCGCGTTGCGCGACGCCCTGCCGGGCGGGATCGACGCTGCCGGGCCCGCCGATTCCGATCCGCTGTCGGATGCATCGAGCGCGCTGGTCGCGCTCGGCTACCGGCCCGCCGAGGCCGCGCGCATGATCCGCGGGATCGACAGCGCGGGGCTGACCACCGAAGACATCATCCGCCGGGCCCTGCAGGCGGTCGTGAAGTGACGGGCCCGGTCCGGATTTCCCGTTGGTGATGATCGCGACAGGAGGGTGGTGACGGATGCGGGCCAGACGGCGGCCATGGCGGTTGCGCTCCATGCTCACGCTCGTCATCGCCGGTTTCGCCATCGTGGCGGCACCCCTGCTGGTCGCCATCATCGTCGGCTCGCTGCATCTCGACCGGCTGACCCTGCGCAGCGAACGGCTGGTGCGGGACGCGGTGGAGCTGACGCGCGCCGAGACGGCACTGAACGACGGACTGCTGCAACTCGAGCGCAATGCACGTCAGTACCGGATCGTCGGCCGCGAGGAATTGCGCAACGTGTTCCTGCAGCGCCGTGAACAACTGGGGGAAACCCTGGACACGATCGCGCGGGGCGCGCGCTCGCCGGAAGCGGAGCAGGAGATCGCCGCCCTGCGCGAGCGCCTGGACGCCGTCACCCGGATCGTCACCGATGCCGAACCGGCCGATCCGGCACTGGCGGATGCGCTCGAGCGCTTCGCGCCCCTGCGCGAACGCGCCGGCGGCATTGTCGCCGCCACCGACCGGGCGATCACGCGGGAACTGGAGACCCTCGGCGAGACCTCCCGCCGCATCCGTCGCTTCCTGTTCTGGCAGTCGGCCGCCCTGATCCCGGTCACCGTCGTTCTCGGCGGGCTGTTCAGCTGGCTGATCCTGCGCCCGATCGGGCGCCTGGCCCGCGCCATCCGCAGCCTGGGGGCGGTGGAGACACCCGTCCCGATCGCGGTCGGCGGCCCGCCCGAGATCCGCGACCTGGGCCGGGAGCTGGAGCGGCTGCGGGTCCGGCTCGAGCGTTCGGAAGCGGAGAAGAACCGTTTCCTGCGGCACATGTCGCACGAGCTGAAGACGCCTCTGGCGGCGATCCGCGAGGGCACGGAACTGATGGCGGACGGTTCCGTGACACCCGACACGGCAGCCCAGCAGGAAATCCTGGATATTCTGCGGGCGTCCAGCGTCGAACTGCAGCAGCTGATCGAGAACCTGCTGGTCGTCAGTGCGCGCGATCTGTCGCAGGAACCGGAGGCGATGCAGCTCGACACGCTGGCCGACGAGGTGCTCAAGCGTCACCGACTGGCCATCGCGCGGGCGGACCTGCGGCTGCAACGAGAGGTGAAAGGCGACCGCTTCACCGGCTTCCGGCCGTTGGTGCACAGCGCCCTGTCGAATCTGATCGGCAACGCGATCCGTTTCTCGCCCGCCGGCGGTACCCTGTACCTGCACCTGCGCGGCGGCGGCGGACGCCTGGTGATCGAGGTGGCCGACGAGGGGCCCGGCATTCCTGCGGAGGAACGGCCGCACGTGTTCGAGCCGTTCTACCAGGGCACCGCACCCAGACGGCCGGCACTGCGCGGCACGGGGGTGGGATTGTCGGTGGTGCGCGACTGCGCGCGGGCGCACGATGGTTCGGTCGAGATCATCGATGGCCGGCAGAAGCACTGCAGGGGCGCGCACATCCGGTTGACACTGCAGGCGCAGCATGGCGCGCGCGGAGGGGCTCCGACATGAGAATCGGAATTGCAGGCGTCCTGCTGGCAGTCGCGCTCACGGGCTGTGCCGGCCTGCGGTCGTCGCTCGATGGCCGTGTCGACGGTCGCGACATGCTGCATTTCGTCGATCGGCTGAACCGTGCCGATGCGGCCGAACTGAGCGCGATCGGCCAACGCATCGAGGCCGAACCGGGGGACGATGCGGAAGTCCGCCGCGTGCTGTGGCGGGCCACGCCGGGGCACGAGGGTTATGCGCCGGAACGGGCGCTTGCCGAGCTGCAGGCACTGCTGGTGCAGGACAACACGCTGGACGAGAACGGACACCTCCTGCTGCGCCTGCAGCTGGAGCATCTGCGGGAGCGCGCGCGTCTACTGCGCGGCCGGGCCGAACTCGTGCGGCAGAATCGCGAGCTGAAACGGCAGATCGAGGAACTGACGGCACTGGAACGGCGCATGGGTGGAGAAGAAGACAATGGCGAATGAGGCCCGGGTTCTCATCGTCGACGACGATCCCTCGCTGCTGCGGCTGCTGGACATCCGGCTGCAGGCGGCCGGCTACACGGTGGACACGGCCGAGTCCGCCGGCGCCGCACTGGCGCGGGCCGAGCATGCCGCGCCGGACGTGGTCATCACCGATCTGCGCATGGACGGCATGGACGGCCTCGATCTGCTGGGGGAACTGCAGCGCCGCCGTCCCGGCCTGCCCGTGCTGCTGCTGACCGCGCACGGCACCATACCCGATGCGGTCAGCGCCACCCGCAGCGGCGCGGTCGCGTTCCTGACCAAGCCGGTGGATAGGGACGAGTTGCTGGCGGAGCTCGAGCGCGCGCTGGCGATGTCGGCGATCCACAGCGTGCCGGAGGACTGGCGTCGCGACATTGTCACCCGCAGCGCCGGCATGGAGCGGGTCCTGGAGCAGGGCCGGCGGGTGGCACGGACCGATACCAGCGTGCTCATCACCGGCGACAGCGGCACCGGCAAGGAACTGCTGGCACGGGCGATCCACCGCGCCAGTCCCCGCCACGACGGGCCGTTCATCGCCATCAACTGCGGCGCCATGCCGGAAGGCCTGCTCGAGTCCGAGCTGATGGGCCACGAGAAGGGCGCCTTTACCGGCGCCGACCGGTCCCAGCCGGGCCTCATACGCAGCGCCGACGGCGGCACGCTGCTGCTCGACGAGATCGGCGACATGCCGCCGGCGCTGCAGGTCAAGCTGCTGCGCGTGCTGCAGGAACGACGCGTGCGGCCCGTCGGCGGTACGCGCGATGTTCCCGTCGACGTGCGGGTCCTGTCATCGACCCATCGCGACCTCGAGCAGGCGATCGGGCAGGGCGGATTCCGCGAGGACCTGTACTATCGCCTCAATGTGGTGCAGTTGCGGCTGCCGCCGCTGGCCGAGCGCCGCGAGGACATCCCGCTGCTGATCGATCACCGCCTGCGCTCGCTGGCCGAACGCGACCGCAGCCGGCCGAAGGTCTATGCGCCGGAGGCCATGGAGCAGATGGTCGCCGCGGACTGGCCGGGCAACGTGCGCCAGCTCGACAACACCGTCGAGCAGCACGTCGCGCTGGCCACCGGCACGATCATCACGGCCGAGCAGGTGCGCCAGAGCCTCGGCAGCGAGTCGCGGCAACTGCTGTCGGTCGCCGAGGCCCGCGCGGCCTTCACGCGCGACTATCTCGTGCGCCTGCTCAAGATCACCCGCGGCAACGTCAGCGAGGCCGCCCGCATCGCCGATCGCAACCGCACCGAGTTCTACAAGCTCCTCGCCCGCCACGAAGTCGATCCCGCCGATTTCAAGTCCCGCCGCGAGGCGTGACCGTCGGGCCGGGGCAACGCATCGAATCGTCGCAGCATCCGGTGTCGGCCGCGATCGCGTGCAACTCCTGATCCCTGGTTCATTACTTGCTGATTTTGAAAGGGATTTCTTCGTGGCATGACGGTTGCAACATCCATCAGTGCCGGCAGGCAATGCCGGTAATCCGAATGTTTGAACCGAGCAGGAGGGAAAAGCGATGAAAGGTGTGAAACGACTCATTCCGCTTGCGCTGCTGGTAGCGATGGGTGCGGCGCATGCCGGCTCGGAGTACGAGCAGGGCTCGTCTCCGTCATTCAAGAAAATGGACCGGAACGGTGACGGCCAGATCACCCAGGAGGAGGCCAGGGCTGTCCCCCGGCTGAAGGAGAACTTCGAACAGCTGGACGCCAATGCCGATGGTGTGCTGACCCGCGACGAGATCGGCATGGGCGGGCCCGATGAAGACGAGGAATCGAGCAACTGAGTCCATTCCGCGTTGTCGTGGCCCCGCCCGTTCGGGCGGGGTCACTTGCCGGCCACCGACCGGATCATGCAATCCCGCCACCAACGGTGCATTGAGCCCGGCCAGTGACAGCATGCAGGTCGGGCCGACGAAGGAAGCCCAACATGCGGCTTGTGTCGAGCCTCCTTCGTCGGCCCAACCCACGAGCTGGAATGGCTGCGTGAGTATCAGCGAAGCTCTGACACGCATGACGTCCTGACGCGCCCATATTCGCATTCATTGCTCGGCGCATCCTTGCGCCTCGCCCCTTCGGGGCCTGCGCTGCGCGCAGTCCTAATTTGCTCCCGGCAAATTGGTCGCGGTTCCTTCTTTCAGAGCAGGATCATGGAACCCCGCCACCAGCGGCGCATTGAGTTCGGTCAGCGACAGGCCGGACTCGTTGCCGTAGAGCCAGCGTTCCATGTTGGCCCTGACCGCCGGCCAATCCTCGTCGACCAGCGCGAACCAGGCGGTGTCGCGATTGCGGCCCTTGATGATCATGTGCTGGCGAAAGATGCCCTCGAAGCGGAAGCCGAGACGCAGGGCGGCCCTGCGCGAGCGGGCATTGAGGGCATCGCACTTCCATTCCACCCGGCGGTATCCCAGCCGGTCGAGGCTCTCGCACAGCATCAGGTAGATCGTCTCGGTGTTGAGTGCCGTGCGCTGGACGGCGGGCGCATACCAGATGTGTCCCAGTTCCAGCCGCCGGTGGTCGGGCACGATGTTGAGCCAGCTCGCCATGCCGGCCGGCCGGCCGTCGGCGTCGAGCACGACGCGGAAGACCGGATCTGTCGAGGTGACGCATTCGGCCAGCCAGGCTCCCATCGCGCCCGCATCGCTGAACGGGCCGTAGGGCATCCAGGTCCACAGTGCCTCGGTTTCGGCATCACCGTGCGAGCGCGCGAAAAGGTCGGCAGCATCCTGCGCCGGGGCGAGCGGCCGCAGGCCGGCATGACGGCCGGTCAGAGGCGCGAGGCCCGGCGGGCCGGCGGGGCCGTGGTCGGGCACCGGTTCGCCGACGGGCAGATCGGGCCCGGTGCGGTTCATGGCATGGTCCTCGAGCCGGGGCGGGTGAGGCGGTGGCGAACGGCGATTCTCTCCCGTCGTCGGTGGCCCCGCAATGGGGCCCGCTGTTGCCCCGGGACGACAATCGGAAATCCATGTGGATCAATAACTTGAATGAAACGACGGGGCGGGATGTCGTCCATGGGCGACAGATTCGGGGGCGATCGCGGACCGAGCGCGCGGATGATGGCGGTCCGGATCGCAACGGGAATTGCAAGTTGTTGATAGTAAAGAAGAAAAAGAACTGGCACGGCAAATGCAAAGGGAGTGTTCGAAGACCACTGCCGGTCCCGCGATCGGATCGAATCCGCCGAACGAAAAAGGGAGTGCAACGGATGAGAGGCGCATCGATCAGTACGGCCCTTGGCCTGGCGCTGCTGGCCCTGGCGATACTCGCCGCCAGCACCGGTCTGGCCGGCGGCCAGCGCGACGAGATCGAGGATCAGTTTGCAGCGATCGACCGCAACGATGACGGCCGCCTCTCGCCCGCGGAGGCTCGCGCCGCGAGCGCCGGGCTGGCGACCCATTTCGGCAAGTTCGATCGCGATGACGACGGCACTCTCTCGCTGGGCGAGTACCGTCGGCATGTCCGACCCGAGCCGGTCGAAGGCTGATCGGCCCGGGTGTGCAACCGAGCCCCTCTGGCACTGGCCTGACTCCCCCGGACGCGGCCCGCACCCGCGTTCACCAGGCCAGCCTTCGTGGCCCCGTCTCCCCCCGGCGGGGCCTTTTTTTGCCCGAATGGCGCCGGCGGGCCGGTATAATTGCTCCCCTGGGCGTGATACGTTGCCGCCGGACCGCGGCCGTCCGATACAGCCGGGATGCCCCCGTTTCGATGACCACTTCGGATCGTCTGACCAATGCAGAGCCGATCGGCGACGAGGAAGCCGTCGAGCGCGCGATCCGGCCGCGCACGCTGGCCGAGTACGTCGGCCAGCCCGCGGTGCACGAGCAGCTCGGCATCTTCGTCGAGGCCGCGCGGGCGCGCGCCGAGGCGCTGGACCACTGCCTGATCTTCGGTCCGCCCGGGCTCGGCAAGACCACGCTGGCGACCATCATCGCCCACGAGATGGGCGTCAACCTGCGCCACACGGCCGGACCGGTGCTGGAACGGCCGGGCGACCTGGCGGCGATCCTGACCAACATCGAACCGCGCGACGTGGTCTTCGTCGACGAGATCCACCGCCTGCCGCCCGTGGTCGAGGAAGTGCTGTACCCGGCGATGGAGGACTACCAGCTAGACATCGTCATCGGCGAGGGGCCGGCGGCGCGCTCGGTCAAGCTCGACGTGCCGCCGTTCACGCTGGTCGGCGCGACCACGCGCGCGGGGCTGCTGACCTCGCCGTTGCGCGACCGCTTCGGCATCGTCCAGCGGCTGGAGTTCTACTCGGCGGCGGACCTGACCGCGATCGTCGAGCGCTCGGCCGGCATCCTGGATGTCGCCATCGAGCGCGACGGCGCGCACGAGATCGCACGCCGGGCGCGCGGCACGCCGCGCATCGCCAACCGGCTGCTGCGCCGCGTGCGCGACTACGCCCAGGTGCGCGGCGACGGCCGGATCACGGCGGAACTGGCCGATCGGGCGCTGGACATGCTGGCGGTGGACACGCTCGGCCTCGACGGTATGGATCACCGGCTGCTGCGCACCATCATCGACAAGTTCGGCGGCGGGCCGGTGGGGCTGGACAACCTGGCTGCGGCCATCGGCGAGTCGGCCGGCACGCTCGAGGAGGTGGTCGAACCCTACCTGATCCAGGAGGGTCTGCTGATGCGCACGCCGCGCGGCCGGGTGGCGACCGCCAACGCCTTTGGGCATTTCGGGCTGCAGGTGCCGAAGGGCGGCGCGACTGCGGAACTGTTCGGTCCGAATGGCTAGTCCGGCCGCCCAACAGCAGGCCGGAACGTTCCGGCTGCCGGTACGGGTCTATTACGAGGACACCGACGCCGGCGGCGTGGTCTATTACGCCAACTACCTGAAATACCTGGAGCGGGCGCGCACCGAGTGGCTGCGTTCGCTGGGCTGGGATCAGCAGGAACTGGTCGAGCGACGCGGGGTGCTGTTCGCGGTGCGTTCGCTGCAGGCGGACTACCGGGCGCCGGCGCGCCTCGATGACCGGCTCGCGATCGAGTTGCGCGTGGAGGCATTCGGACGCGCCTCGGTCGATTTCGCGCAGTGCGTCCGGCGAGAGTCCGACGGCAACGAACTGATGACGGCCCGCGTGCGGGTTGCCTGCCTCGACGCAGCGACCTTCCGCCCGGCCGCGATACCGCAGGAAATCGGGGAGACGTTCCGCAGTGAATACTGATTTGTCCATATTCCACCTGATCCTCGAGGCCAGCGTGGTGGTGCAGGCCGTGATGGGGATCCTGCTGCTGGCCTCGGTGATCTCGTGGGCGCTGATCTATGCCAAGTGGCGGCAGTTGAGTGCCACCCGTCGTGAATCGGGCGAGTTCGAGGCGCGATTCTGGTCCGGCGGCTCGGTGGCCGATCTCTACCGCGAGACCCAGGCCCAGGCCGATGCGGCCATCGGCGTGCAGCGGCTGTTCACCGCCGGCTTCGGCGAGTACGCGCGGCTGCACAAGCAGGGCCACGGGCCCCAGCAGATGCTCGAAGGCGCCCAGCGGGCCATGCGCATCTCGATGTCGCGCGAGACCGACCGGCTCGATTCGAACCTGTCGTTTTTGGCCACGGTCGGCTCGACCAGTCCCTACGTGGGCCTGTTCGGTACCGTCTGGGGCATCATGAATGCGTTCCAGTCGCTCGGCGATGTCAGCCAGGCGACGCTGGCGCTGGTGGCTCCCGGCATCGCCGAGGCCCTGGTCGCGACCGCGATGGGCCTGTTCGCCGCCATCCCGGCGGTGGTTGCCTACAACCGCTTCAGCTACGACATGGAGCGGCTGGAGACGCGCTTCGACAACTTCGTCGAGGAGTTCGTCGCGCTCCTGCACCGCCAGCTCCACGCGCGCACGGAGGGGTGACATGGCGCTCAAGGGCAGCCGGCGGCCGATGTCCGAGATCAACGTCGTCCCCTACATCGACGTCATGCTGGTGCTGCTGGTGATCTTCATGATCACCGCGCCATTGCTGAAGACCGGCGTCGAGGTCGAACTGCCGCGGGCGGACGCGCAACCGATGGAGGCGGAGACCGAGCCGCTGGTCCTGACGGTCGACCGCGACGGCAACCTCTACCTCAATGTGGGCGAGGATCCGGAGAGCCCGCTGGCCGAGCAGGAAGTGATCACGCTGGCAGCGGCGGTGATGCGGCGCAACGAGGAACGGCGCGTGCTCGTGCGCGGCGACGGCGCCGTCGACGACCGGCAGGTCGCGCGCGGCATGACGCTGCTGCAGCGTGCGGGCGTGCCGCACGTCGGTCTCGTGTTCGAGGGGCAGTAACCCGCGATGTTCGATGTCGTCCGCCAGTACCGCGAAGCCCTGCCCGTCTCGATCGTCGCCCACCTGGTGCTGGTCGGGTTGATGGTCGTCGGCGTGCGCATCGGCACCTCCGGCCCGACCATGCCCGATCCGGGCACGGCGCCGATCCAGGCGGAGGCGGTCGATGCACAGGAGGTCGAGGCCGCGGTGAAGCGGCTGGAGGAACAGGAACGGGCCGAGGAACAAGAGGCGATCCGCAGGCAGCGCGAGCTCGAGCAGGAGCTGGAGAAGCTGCAACAGAAGCGCGAGCAGGAGGCACAGGAGCTGCAGCAGCAGGAGAGCGAGCAGCAGGCGGTGTCGCAGCAATTGCAGGAACTGCAGGCCGAACGCGAACGACTCGCCGAGGAACGCGAGCAGCTCGAGGCCGCGCGCAGCAGCGAGGCCGAGCAACTGGAGGAGATCGAGAGACAGCGCCGCGAGGCCGCCGAGGCGGAAGAGCAGGCCCGCCGGGAAGCCGAACGGGCCCGCGAGGAGGCCGAGCAGGCCCGGCGCGAGGCGGAACTGGCGCGCAAGGCGCGCGAGGAGGCCGAGGCCCGGGCCGAGGAAGAGCGCAAGGCGCGCGAGGCAGCGGAACGAGCGGCCGCCGAGCAGGCGGAGCAGGAACGGCTGGCCGGCCTCGCGGCGCGGTACAAGGCCGCCATCAAGCGCGCCGTCGAAACGAGCTGGCGGCGGCCGACCGATTTCGAGCAGGGCCAGACCGCCGAGGTGCGGGTCACACAAATCCCGAGCGGTGACGTAACCGATGTTAGACTGCTCAGCTGTTCGGGCGATTCCGCCTTCTGCGACTCGGTGGTGGCCGCCGTGCGCAAGGCTTCGCCTCTGCCGGAAGCGCCCGATCCCGATGTATTCGAGCGCGAAATCCAGTTCACCTTCAGACCGGAATCCTGACGATGGTCGAGCGCATGCTCAGGGGAATGCTCGTACTGGCATTGCTGGCCGTGACCCAGCCAGCGGCCGCGGTGCTGCAGATCGAGATTACCGAGGGCGCCGTCGGCGCGCGGCCGATCGCGGTCGTGCCGTTCGGTGTCGACGACCGGATCGAGAGCCCGCTCGACTTCGCCCGGGTCGTCGCGGCGGATCTCGAGCTCAGCGGCCAGTTCACGCCGATGGACCGCGGCGACATGGTGTCGCGGCCGGTGGCCGGGGACAACATCCGCTTCGGCAACTGGCGCACGCTCGACGTGGATCACGTCGTCGTCGGCGGTGTCCGGCCGGCGGCCGGCGGCGGCTACGTGGTGCGTTTCCAGCTCTATGACGTCATCCGCGAGCGCCAGATCGCCGGCTACCGCTTCGAGGCATCGGCGCGCGCGCTGCGCGGGCTGGCGCACGAGATCAGCGACCTGGTCTACGAGGAGATCACCGGCGAGCGCGGCGCCTTCGCCACGCGCATCACCTACATCACCGCCGAGGGCAGCGGCGATGCGCGCACCTACACGCTCAATGTGGCCGATTACGACGGCCACAACGCACGCCCGATCCTGCAGTCGCCGGCACCGATCATGTCGCCGGCCTGGTCGCCCGACGGCGAGCGTCTCGCCTACGTGTCGTTCGAGGGCGGACGGCCGTCGGTATTCGTGCAGGACGTCGCCTCGGGCGAGCGCCGCAAGGTCTCGGAACGCGTCGGCATCAACGGGGCGCCGACCTGGTCGCCGGACGGTGAGCGGCTGGCGCTGGCGCTGTCATACGAAGGCAACCCCGAGATCTACGTGCTCGAGCTCGACAGCGGCAACCTGCGCCGGCTGACCAGCAGCTTCGGGATCGATACCTCGCCGGCCTGGACCCCGGACGGGGAATCGCTGCTGTTCACCTCGGACCGCGCGGGCGGTCCGCAGATCTACCGGATCGCGGCCAACGGCCGGGGACGGGCCGAGCGGCTGACGTTCGAGGGCAAGTACAACACCGATCCGGACGTATCGCCGGAAGGGGACCGGATCACCTTCGTGCACCGCGATGCCGACAATCGGTATCGCATTGCCATTCTCGACCTGGAATCGGGACGCATGGAAGTGCTGTCCGACGGACGGCTCGACGAATCGCCCACGTTCGCGCCCAACGGGCGCATGATCCTGTATGCGACCGAGCATCGTGGCCGTGGAGTGCTCGGCGCGGTTTCGTCCGACGGGCGGGTGGCGGTACGGCTGTCCCAGTCCGAAAGCAATATCCGCGAGCCGGCCTGGGGGCCGTATCGCGAAAGCCGGGTGGAACGCTGAACGACCACCGGGTGCAACGAAACAGAGGGGCGGGGGCCCGGTGGCGTGGTCGCGGAACGCGGTCACGCCTACAATCAGGACACAAACGGAGGAATCGAACATGACACGCTATTTTCTGCCACTGGCGCTGCTCGTCATGCTGGGCCTGGCCGGTTGCGCGGCCACCCAGCCCGAGGTTCAGCAGGAGCCCGAAGCCGAGCCCGAGCCCGAAATGACCGAGGAAGAGGCGCGGGCCGCCGCCGAGGCCGAGGAAGAGGCGCGGGCGATGGGCGGGGCCGACTGCCCGCCGACCTGTGATTTTCCCCGTGACGCGATCGAGGATCCCGACAGCGCCCTGGCCGACCGGGTGATCTACTTCGCCTTCGATTCCAGCACGGTGGAGTCGGAGTACATGGAGATCGTCCAGCGGCATGCCGCCTACCTGTCGCAGTATCCGGGCGTCGAGGTCCGGGTCGAGGGCCATACCGACGAGCGCGGCTCGCGCGAGTACAACATCGGTCTCGGCTCGCGCCGGGCCGAGTCGGTCAGCCGCCTCCTGCAGGTCAACGGGGCCGCCTCCAGCCAGATCGAGACGATCAGCTACGGCGAGGAAGTGCCGGCCGTCGATGGCCACAACGAAGAGGCGTGGTCGAAGAACCGGCGGGTCGAGCTGGTGTATCCGGCCACCGGCAACTGAGGGAATCCGGGATGCGCACGATCCACTCGATCCGGAGCGCGGCACTGACCGTGGCGATGTCCGCCGTGCTGGCGGCGCCGCCGGCAGCCATGGCGCAGGAAGATCCCGATGTCCAGTCGTTCGAGCGGCGCCTGCAGCGGCTGGAGAACATCGTCAACAGCGGCCAGCTCGCCGAGATCGTGCAGCAGCTGAATGTCCTGTCGGGCGAGATCCGGGAGCTGCGTGGCGAGATCGAGTCCCAGGCTCACCGCCTCGACTCGCTGCGCGAGCGTCAGCGCAATCTCTACGCCGACCTGGATCGCCGTCTGCGCGAGCTGGAAGTGACCGGCCGCGTGATGGAGCCGGAAGAAGGCGACGGGGAAACGGCACAGGCCGACACCGGCAGTGACGAGGCGGCCGAGGTGGCGGTGCAGGCCGCGCTGGAGGCCAACACCGGCGACGGGGACGGGCAGGAGGAGGGCGAGCGTGATCCCGCGGCCGAGCGCAGCGCCTACGACGAGGCCTTTTCGCTGCTGCGCGAGGGACGCTACGCGGAAGCCGCCGATGCCTTCACGCAGTTCCTGCAGGATTACCCGGATGGTCCCTATGCCGACAACGCCCGCTACTGGCTGGGCGAGTCGCGTTATGTCACGCGTGACTTCACGCCCGCGCTGGAAGCATTCCGGCAGGTGGTCGAGAACCATCCGGGCAGTGCCAAGGTACCCGACGCGCGCCTGAAGCTGGGCTACACCCTCTACGAGATGGCCCGTTACGACGAGGCCCGCGAGGTGCTGCAGACGGTCGTGAAACAGCACCCCGACAGCGCCGTCGCCCGCCTGGCCGAGGAACGCCTCGTCAAGATGAAGAACGAGGGACATTGAGATGTAGGTTGGGCCGACGGAGGAGGCCCAACATGCGTTGAGAAAACGTTGGGCCTCCTGCGCCGGCCCAACCTGCGGCTGTCGCGCACGAATCGCTGCGCGAACGCCGGCCTGCAGCATTCTTTTGTACCTCCCCGCCAGACTCGCCGATAATAACCATTTGAACCCCGCGCACAGGACACCGCATTGACCGCAGAACCCGCCCGAGCCCGCGATCTCCCCGCCGCCGACCGCGTGCGCATCACGGAGATCTTCTGCTCGCTGCAGGGCGAGGCGGCCACGGCCGGCTGGCCCACCGTGTTCGTGCGCCTGACCGGCTGCCCGTTGCGCTGTGTCTACTGCGACACCGCCTACGCCTTCCACGGTGGCACCAGCCAGGCGGTGACCGACGTGCTCGCCAGCGTCGAGCGCTACGGCGTGCATCATGTCTGCGTCACCGGTGGTGAACCGCTGGCCCAGCCGGGCTGCCTGACCCTGCTGGAGAACCTCTGCGACGCCGGCCATGCCGTTTCGCTGGAGACCTCGGGCGCGCTCGACATCTCGGGTGTCGATTCGCGCGTGCAGCGCATCCTCGACCTCAAGACGCCCGGCTCCGGCGAGTGCGACCGCAACCTGTGGGAAAACCTGGAGCACCTCACCGCCCACGACCGCATCAAGTTCGTGCTCTGCGACCGTACCGACTACGAGTGGGCACGCGATGTCGTCGCCGAGCGCGATCTGTCGTCGATCTGCGAGGTGTTCTTCTCGCCGGTGTGGGAGACGCTGCCACCGCGCGAGCTGGCCGACTGGATCGTCGCCGACCGCCCGCCGGTGCGCTTCCAGCTCCAGCTCCACAAGATCCTCTGGGGTGACGAGCCGGGCCGATGACGGCTGCAACGGCGGGGAAGAGCGGAGAACCGACGGTCGTGCTGCTCTCGGGCGGTCTCGATTCCGCCACCGTGCTCGCGCTGGCCCGCGGCGAGGGGCTTGCCTGCCACGCCATGAGTTTCCGCTACGGCCAGCGTCACGCCGCCGAGCTCGAGGCCGCTGCCGCGGTCGCGCGGCAGCAGGGCGTGGCGGAACACCGCATCGTCGACATCGACCTGGCCGCCTTCGGCGGCTCCGCGCTCACCGACCCGGACATCGACGTCCCCGAGACGCCCACCGAAGGTATCCCGGTCACCTACGTGCCGGCGCGCAACACGATATTCCTGTCCTACGCGCTCGCCTGGGCCGAAGTGCTCGAGGCACGAACGATCTTCATCGGCGTCAACGCGATCGACTACTCGGGTTATCCCGACTGCCGCCCGGAGTACATCGCCGCCTTCGAGACGATGGCCAACCTGGCCACGAAACGCGGTGTCGAAGGTCACGGACTCACCATCCGCACGCCGCTGATCGACTGGACCAAGGCCGGCATCATCGCCCGCGGCCACGAGCTCGGCGTGGACTACTCCCTCACGGTCTCCTGCTACCGCGCCGACGAGCAGGGCCGCGCCTGCGGCAGCTGCGATTCCTGCCGCCTGCGCGCCCGTGGCTTCGCCGAGGCCAACCTGCCGGATCCCACCCGCTACGCCAACCGGGACTGACGACCTCGCGCAGCGATCCGGACGCAGCCCGCAGGCCGGATTTCAGCCCGACAGCCCAAACCCGGCAACTTGCATTCGAATGGCACTGTCGGTAGAGATTGGCTGCCGATCCATCCGCTACCGCCCGATCGCGCAAGGGAGCCGCGATGCGCAGCACCATAGTCGCACTCGCCGCACTGCTCCTCAGCACCGCCATCCTGTTCGTCGGCGGCGGCCTGAACGCCGTGCTGATCCCGGTACGCGCGGGCCTGGAAGGCTTTCCCACCCTGGTGATCGGCCTGCTCGGGACAATGGCCGCCGTCGGCATGATCGTCGGCTGCATGCACGCGCCGCATCTCATCCAGCGGGTGGGGCATATCCGCGCCTTCGCCGTATTGGCCGCCTGCACCGCCGTCGTCGCCCTGCTGCACGGTCTCGTGCTCGAGCCGTGGGTCTGGTTGCTGCTGCGCATCCCGACCGGCTACGCCTTCGCCGGTCTCGCCACGGTGATCGAGAGCTGGCTCAACGCCGGCGCGGGCAATCGCTGGCGGGGCCAGGTAATGGCCGTCTACATGGTCATCCAGCTCGGCACGCTGACAGCAGGGCAACTGCTGCTCATGACCGCCGACCCGGCGACCCTGGTCCTGTTCGCGGTGGTGGCGATCGCCGTCACGGCTTCGCTGATCCCGGTCGGGCTGACCCGGGCGATCATGCCCGGTCCGCTGGCCGAGGTGCGGCTGCGGCCGGTATATCTCTATCGGCTTTCCCCGAGCGGCTCGGTCGGCGCGGTGGCAGTCGGCCTGATCCTCGGTGCGTTCTGGGCGCTGGCGCCGCTGTACGCCCAGCAGCTCGGCCTGGAGACGTCACGGATCGCGATATTCATGAGCGTCGCGGTGGTGTGCGGCGCCATCCTCCAGTACCCCCTGGGCCGGCTGTCCGACGTGATCGATCGCCGCCGCGTGATCGCGATCGCCGGTGTCGCGGCGACGGCGGCCAGCCTGGGCCTCGCCTCCATTGCCGCCCGTTTCCCGTTCGGGCCGACAATCTTCATCGGCCTGTTCGGCGCCTTCGCGTTCACGCTGTATCCGCTGTGCGTGGCCCACGTGAACGACCACGTGACCGAGGGCGGATTCGTCGAGGCGAGCAGCGGCCTGCTGCTGCTGTACGGCATCGGCAGCGTGATCGGCCCGATCCTGGCGGCCGGCGCGATGGCAGCATTCGGCCCTTCGGGTCTTTTTCTGTTCATCGCCGCGGTCAGCGCCGTCCTGGTGGCCTTTGTGCTCTACCGGGGTGTCGCCCAGGCACCGCCGCCGCCGGAAGAGCGGGGGGATTTCGTGGTGATGCCGACCAGCGGGACCGGTGGCCTCGACCTCGACCCCCGTGCCGGGGAGCTGACGCCGGAGGCCGTCGCGCCCCCGGCGCAAGAGCCGGAGAGCAGGGCCGGCTGAGCGAGACTGCAGCCGCCACGTCTTGATCAGCCCGATACTGGGCAACCGCCGCCCCCGGCGGTATCATGCGCGCCTTCCCGCCGAGTACGGGCCGTTAGCTCAGTTGGTAGAGCACCGGACTTTTAATCCGTGTGTCGCAGGTTCGAATCCTGCACGGCCCACCATCAAGCATGTTGTTTTCCGTTGCGCGGTCGGTTCGTGTCATCCGGTTCGTTGCGGCATTGTTCCCATGAAAGAATAGGCATCGGGACCGGACGCTGGTCGTTCACATTCGAGAGATCGCGATGACCATCATTCTGTTCGTTGCCGGGTTGATCCTTCTGATCGTCGGCGCCGAAGCGCTGGTGCGGGGTGCGTCGCGGCTGGCGGCCGCTTTCGGGCTGTCGCCGCTGGTGATCGGACTGACCGTGGTGGCGTTCGGTACCAGCTCGCCGGAGCTCGCGGTCAGCATCAAGTCGGCGCTGTCCGGGCAGGCCGGGATTGCCGTGGGGAACGTGATCGGCAGCAACATCTTCAACGTGCTCTTCATCCTGGGGATCTCGGCGCTGATCGTGCCGCTGGTCGTGCAGCAGCAGCTCGTGCGGCTCGACGTGCCGCTGATGATCGGGCTCTCGGTCATTGTCCTGCTCCTTTCCCTGGATGCGCGCATCGGACGCATCGACGGTCTGCTGCTGTTCAGCGGTTTGCTGGTCTATGTCGGCTTCCTGATTCGGCAGGGGCGCAGGCAAACCGCCGAGGCGGAGGGGGCATCCGGAGGAAACGGCAGGGATGAAAGAGGCGGAAGGACGGGTCCGATGCGGAACGCGGGACTCGTTGTCGCGGGACTCGTGCTGCTGGTGCTCGGATCGCGCTGGCTCGTCGACGGCGCGGTGAGCTTCGCCGTGCATCTGGGGGTCAGCGAGCTGATCATCGGCCTGACGATCGTGGCGGCCGGGACGTCGCTGCCCGAGGTCGTCACCTCGATCGTCGCGGCATTGCGCAGCGAGCGGGACATTGCCGTCGGCAACGTCGTGGGCAGCAACCTGTTCAACATCATGGGCGTGCTCGGACTGGCCGGCATCGTGGCGCCGGCGGGCATCGAGGTCTCGCCCGCGGTCACCGGCTTCGATATCCCGGTCATGATTGCGGTCGCGCTGGCCTGCCTGCCGATCCTCTTCACGGGCAGCGTGATCAGTCGAACGGAAGGGGCGTTGCTGGTGGGCTTTTACGCCGCCTACACGATGTATCTCGTCCTGGCCGCCTCGCATCATGATGCCCTGGCCGGCTTCACTGCGGTCATGCTGTATTTCGTGATCCCGCTGACCGCGGTCGGTCTGCTCTTCGTGGCATGGAACGAATTCCACGGCGGGAAGAGGCGCCTGCCGCAATGATTTCCCGGGCGATCGCTTACACTTCCCCTGCCTGACGGAAACGGAGTGGAGGGGCGAGGTAATGAAACCGCGATTTCATCCGGGACGGAACATCGCCATGAAGGTGCCCGCGCACGAGTACGAGCGGACAGTGGCCTTCTACGGGAACGTGCTCGGGTTCGAGCCGCTGGCGGAGGCCGGGTCCGGCACCGAATCGGCCCGCTTCGCGTTCGGTGACAAGGTACTGTGGATCGATCGGGTTCCGGGCCTGAGCCAGGCGGAGACCTGGTTCGAGATCGTGGCCGACGATGTGGAAGCGGCGGCGGCGTGGCTGGATCAGGCCGGCTGTGCGCGCCGGGACGAGATCGAGCCGCTGCCGGAAGGGTTCCGGGGCTTCTGGGTGGCGAGTCCCGCGAACATCATTCACCTGGTGACCGCGTCCGGCGCGGAATGAGCCGGTGTACGGGCAGCGGTGTCAGTCGTCGTACTCGATTGCGCGGGTGTGCCGCGGGTCGTCGTGGAGCGCCCAGTAGCGGTCCGCGAGCGCGCGGGTGATGGGGCCCGGGGTGCCGTCACCGACGACTTCGCCGTCGATGCGGGTCACCGGCATCACGCCGCCGGCGGTGCTGGTGAGGAACAGCTCGTCGGCGCCGCGGGCCTCGGCGGCATGCAGTTCCTGTTCATGGACCGGGTATCCCGCCTCGCGGGCCAGTTCGAGCACGCTGCGGCGGGTGATGCCCTCGAGGATGCCGGCCGCGGGCGTGACAAGCGCTCCTTCGCGCACGGCGAAGAGGTTGAAGCCCGGCCCCTCGATCAGGTTGCCCGCCATGTCAACGGTGATTGCCGTCTCGCCGCCGCGGTCGTAGGCCTCGAACAGGGCCATGACCATGTCCAGCCAGTGGTAGTTCTTGATCCGCGGATCGATCGACGCCGGCGGGATACGGTGTCGTTCGCTGACGACCAGGTGCAAGCCCGATTCCTGCTTCTTCGGGTCCGCGATCCAGATGAACGGCACGGCGAAGGCGTACAGGCTGTTGGTGCAGCTGCGGGGGTCGCGTGAGCCGGGCGCGGGCAGGCCGCGGGTGCAGATCATCTCCACGTAGGCCTCGCGCAGGCCGCTGCGGCGGACCAGTTCGACGAGGATGTCCGTGATCGCGTCACGGTCGTGGGGTACCGACATCCGCAGCGCTTCCATGCTCGCCAGGAATCGGTCGATGTGATCGTCCAGCCGGAAGAAGCGCCCGTTCCATACATGGGCGACGTCGTAGGTGGCGTCCGAGTGCAGGAAGCCCCAGTCGAGCAGGGGCAGTCGAGCTTCCGCGACCGGAACGATCTCGTCGTCGATCCAGGCCGCACCTTCTGCGAGCGGGTTGTCCATGGGTTATCCGGGGACGGGATTGACGACAGGGTACGGTGCGGGTGTACCAGCCTGCCAGGGATTCGTTCACAACGTGGTGCAGCGGGGGTATGCGGCGTTCCGCGGCCGGGACATTGCGGAGCTCGTCCGATTGGTATCGCCGGTGACGGGACCAGTATGATCCCGGGCCGTACCGGTCCCGGAAACCCACGATGGAGCAAACGGAACGAAGCGGAAGCGCACAGGCGGGGCTGCTGGCAGGCCCGGCGGTGGCGCTGCTGATGCTGGCCGCCGGTCCGCTGCCGGGGCTGGAGGCGGCGGCCTGGGCGACGGCGGCGCTGACGGCCTGGATGGCGATCTGGTGGGTGAGCGAGGCGGTGCCGCTGCCGGTGACTGCGTTGCTGCCGCTGCCCCTGCTGCCAATGGTCGGGGTTGCCGATATCGGTGCGGCGGCCGCTCCCTACGCGAGTCCATTGGTATTCCTTTTCCTCGGCGGGTTCCTGCTGGCGGCGGCTGTGCAGCAGTGGTCACTGCATCGGCGGCTGGCGCTGGCGCTGGTGGCGCTGGCCGATGCGCGCCCGCACCGGCTGGTCGGCTGCGCCATGCTGGGCGCGGCGTTCCTCAGCATGTGGATCTCCAACACCGCCACGGCGGCAATGATGCTGCCGATCGCGCTGTCGATCATGGCGGTGGCCGACCGCGGCGGAGGCGACGAGCGGGCGGCCCGGGGCTTCCGGCTGGCGATGCTGCTGTCGATCGCCTTCGGCTGCAATATCGGCGGCATGGGCACGCTGATCGGCACGCCGCCGAACGCAATGCTGGCCGGGCTGTTGCAGGAGCAGGGAATCCGGGTCGGTTTCGTCGAGTGGATGGCGGCCGCGATGCCGGTGGTGATCGTGCTGCTGGTCGTTTGCTGGTGGGTACTGGTTCGGCTGGTATTCCCGGTGGGCCGGGAAGCGGTACCGGGCGTGGCCGCGCACGTCGCGCGCGAACGGGCCGGCCTGGGCCGCCTGTCCACGGCCCAGTGGCGGCTGGTCGCGGTGCTCACCGTGACCGTGGCAGCGTGGCTGTTCCGGTCGTTGCTGGAATGGCTGTGGCCGGGACTGGCAATCAGCGACACCGCGATCGCGATCGTCGGTGCCATGGCGCTGTTCGTCGTGCCCGCCGCCGGTCATCGCGGGCCGGCACTGCTGCAATGGTCGGCGACCCGGGAGTTGCCGTGGGGCGTCCTGATACTGGTCGGCGGCGGTCTCAGCCTTGGTACGGCGATCCAGGACAGCGGACTGGCGCAGGCCGTGGCCGCACAGATCCACGCGACCGCCGGGCTGCCGACCTGGGCGGTGCTGCTGTCGCTGGCGGTGGCGACCATGGGGCTCAGCCACGTCACCAGTAACACGGCGACCGCGGCCATCGTGCTGCCGCTGGCGTTTGCCACGGCCGGCAGCTTCGATACCGCACTCGTGATGCTCGGTGCGACAGTGGCGATGTCCGCGTCCTGCGCCTTTATGCTGCCGGTGGCGACCCCGCCCAATGCCATCGTGTTCGCCAGCGGCCACCTGCGCGTGATCGACATGGTACGTGCCGGGGCGGTCATGAGCGCGATCGCCATCGGCGTGATCGTTGTCGCGGCGTGGCTGCTGGTGCCGCTGGTGCTGGGCTGAAAGCCGGCCGGCCTCGCCGATCATGGCCCGAACACAAGCGGCAGGTCGTCGCACGTCCGTGCGGCGACCTGCCGCATACGGCCACGTCCGGGCGCGAGATCCGGGATCCCGTTCCGCCGGGCAACGTTCCGATACGCTCGTGGCCGGGGCGGAAATGCCTGTCAGTGTGTTGAATGGACGGCGCACCGGTTCGCGAACGGGAACTCGTCGAGCAGCAGCCTGTGGATGCTGGTGGCATCGAGGGGGCGGCTGAACAGGTAGCCCTGCACGGACTCGCAATCGTGCGCCCGCAGGATTTCGAGTTGCGTCTCGGTCTCGACGCCTTCGGCCACCACCGCCATGTCCAGCTCATGGGCCATCGAGATGATCGCGTTCACCAGGGCCGGGTCGCCGTGCCCGGAATCCATGGCGGCGACGAAGTTTCGGTCGATCTTGATGCGGTTGAAGCGGAAGCGACGCAGATAGCTGAGCGAGGAGTAGCCGGTACCGAAGTCGTCCAGCGCCAGACCCACCCCCATCGCGCGCAGGCGGTCGAAGGTCTGCACGGCCGCATCGTCGGCATCGATCAATGTACTCTCGGTAACCTCGAGCATCAGCCGTCCGGGTTCGAGCCCGCTTTCGTCGAGCGCTGCCTGCACGGCTTCCACGATGGTGGCGTTGACGATTTCGCTGCCCGATACGTTCACCGCCACCGTGATCGCGGGCAATCCTGCATTGTCCCACGCACGTGCCTGGTTGCAGGCCTCCTCGAGCGCCCAGCGTGTCAGTGGCGCGATCATTCCCGCCGACTCGGCGACGGGGATGAACTGGGACGGGGGAATCCAGCCCGACTCTTCGTCGTACCAGCGTGCGAGTGCCTCGACACCATTGATGCGGCCGCTGACCGTATCCACCTGTGGTTGGTAATGCAGGGAAAGCCGCTTTTCCGAAATTGCCGTTCGCAGTCGTTCCTCCATCCGGGCGCGGAGACGGAACTCGCCGTCCAGGTCCGGCGAGTAGAACATGATGCGATTGCGGCCCCTGGACTTGGCTTCGTACATGGCAATGTCGGCACAGCGGATGAGATCATCGGCCGAGCCACTGTCATCGGGGAATACGGCGATTCCGATGCTGGCTCCGATCGTGAATTCCGACCCCTCGATCGTGAAAGGCCGTGCGATGAGCTTCAGCAGACGGTCGGCGATCCGTCCGGCATCACGTCCCTCGCTCAGCCGGTTGATGAGGATGATGAACTCGTCGCCGCCGATTCGGCTGATCAGGTCGGCACAGGGTTCGGTTACGGTGGCGAGATAGTCCTCGTCACGCAGACCATCGGACAGGCGCTGGGCGATATTCTGGAGCAGCATGTCACCGACAGCGTGGCCGCGTGTGTCGTTGATTCGCTTGAATTCGTCGAGATCGAGAAACAGCACGGCGATCCGCTCGTCGTAACGTCTGGCTTCGGGCAGGGCGTGGTCGAGTACTTCCTGCAGCAAACGGCGGTTCGGCAGGGCGGTGAGACTGTCGTGGTATGCCTGATGGCTCAGCTTGCGATGCATCTCGTCGAGGCGTATGCGCATGGAGTCGAAGCGGCGAGTCAGCATGCCGACCTCGTCGCTTCCCCCGACCGGTACGGCCGTGGTCAGTTTGCCCTCGCCGATACTGTCGGCCGCACTGGACAGTCGAACGAGCGGCGTCACCACGAGGCGTCCCAGGGCCAGCAATACCAGGATTGGTGTGATCACCACCGCGCCGACGGTGATTGCCAGCATCTGGCGGCCCAGCGACTGCTCGGCTGCCTTGATGTCACTCTCGGGTACTACGGCCAGAAGCCGGATACCTTCGCCATGCACGGTTCGCGTCTGCACGACGGCTGGAATCCCGTCCCATTGCCCCCGCTGCGGCAAGCCATCGGAATCGGTCATCAGGCCCTGGATGGCTTCGGGCACGGCGCCATTCCGGCCGGACCATGACTCGCCCGGCCCGGGGCCCAGCAGGATGCGGCTCTCGCCGTCGATCAGCATGACCGTCCCGTTGCGTAGCACCTGCCGGTTGCGGAGCTGCTCGGCAAGACCGGACAGTTCGACCGTTACGGCAAGATAACCGCGTAAACGGACCGGGGCGGACGGGTCCGTGTCGATATCGTTGACCAGGCGCAGGTCGGTGACCGCGATCAGGCGAGGCAGCCCGTCGTCGTGCGGGGGCAGGAAGAACGCCCGATCCTCGTCGACGGTGGCGGAAAGCTGTGCCAGGAACGCATCATCCAGTTCCCCATCGAGAGAGAGTGTCTCGACTGCATCATTCCGGCTCCAGCGTGCCGACTCGAAACCGTCCGGGTCGATGAAACGGATCGTGTGATAGTCGGGAAATGCCTGCTGAAAGCGGCCGAACTGACTCAACAGTGGCCGTTGCAGGACACTGAAGCGTTGGAACTCGTCATCGGTGAGCGCGTACTTGTGCACCAGCGTGTGGTTGCTGAAGAGCTGCACACTGGCAACGGCGGTATCGATGCGCGAGCGCACTTGGTGTTGCATCTGGTCGAGCAGAAGTGTCATCTGCTCGATGGCACGTTTCTCCGCGATATCGCGGACCTCGCGATAGGCGGTGGCACCCAGTACCAGCAGCGGTACCACGATGAGCGGCACCAGCAGGAGAATGAACTTGCTCTGTAATCGCATGCAGAGGTGTTATTCGACGATGCGCGTAAAGATCTGGCTCTGCAGGCGCAGTATCTTCGGGTCGAGCGGACGGTAGAATTCGGACTGGCTCAACGCGTCCTGGTCCGGGTAGATCACGGGATTGGAAAGGAGTTCCGGATCAAGGAGTTGGCGCGCGGCACGGTTCGGTGTGGCGAGATACATGTACTCGGCCTGCCGGGCCGCCATTTCGGGGCGATTGATGAAGTCGAGGAAGGCGTGTGCGAGTTCCGGCTTGCGCGTATGGGCGGACACGGCGAAGTAATCGCACCAGATGGCACCTCCCTCCTCGGGCAGCACATAGACGACGTCGGAGTTGTGCTCGGCGATGTTGAGCGCGTCCCCGCCGTAGACCATCGCAGCGACGGCCGAGCCGGAGACCAGCGAGCTCTGTTCACCTACGGAGACATAACTGTAGGCGGCCACTGCGGGCTTCTGTTCCATGGCAAGGCGTCCGGCCTCGATCATGGCATCGGGATCGTCCGTATTGACCGAATGTCCCCTGGCCTTGAGTGCCATGGCCAGCACGTCACGGGCGGTATTGGGCATCACGATGCGGCCATGGAGTTCGGATGCCGGTTGGTAGAGCTGCATCCACGAGGTGATCGGCCCGGATACGAGATCGCGTCGATAGGCGATGCCGACCGTGCCCCAGAAGTAGGGCAGGCCGTACTCGCGCGCCGCGGGAAAGGCATTCACCCAGCGCTCATCGAGATGACGCCGGTTCGGGATCGATTCCTGTTCGAGCTCCCGGATCCAGCCGCGATCGCGGTAGACATCGAGTCTGGAGCCGCCGACGACGATGAGGTCGAAGTTCTCGCCGTCGGTCTCGGCCATGAGCCGATCACGATGGTCGTCGTCGCCATAGTGGACGATTCGCACCTCGGCCTCGTGCTCGGCCTCGAAGGCCGCCACGACCTCTGGATCGAGATACTCGGACCAGTTGAAGATGACCAGCTCGCGTTCGGCCGCCTGCGTCCCGAAGGTCGCCGCGCCCGCGAGTGCGAACAGGATGCCGCGAATTGCCTTCATTTTCGTGATTCCCTGACTCCGTGCGGGAGTCGTTCATGTCAACAGCTTTTAAATGCAAGAACTGTGCCCTACCGCACCGATACCCCTGGTCCCGACTCTGCACCCGGATGTTGCCGGTGAC
>CAYZHJ010000017.1:4162-5870 GCA_964478305.1 uncultured Ectothiorhodospiraceae bacterium | reverse complement strand
CTCGGCCTCGCGCGGACGTTCGAGGTCGATCAGGTAGGACCCGAGATCGTTGTAGGCATTGGGATGACCGGGATCGATCTCGATCGAGCGCCGGCAGTGGCGGATCGCCTGGCGGGTTTGTCCTAGCCGGCTCAGCGACCACGCGAGCCAGGTGTGGGTGCGGGCGCTCGCATGCAGTGCGAGCGATTCGCGGAAACGTTCCGCGGCGGCCTCGTAACGTTGCTCGACATGCAGCACGGCTCCTTCCCGCCACAGTGCCTCGGCCCGGGCCTGCGGATTTCCGGGCGGATCGGCCTGTGCGCCGACGACACCGAGCAGTGGCGCGAGCAGCAGCGCGGGAAGGCGGCGGCGGATTGTGGAGGTGATGGCCATGTGCAGGTCGCCGACACTGATGATGGATCAATATCCGCCAATGTGCGAGTGGCCATCGGGACCCGCCTTGACCCCCGTCAAATCCCGGGCCGCCTTGGCCGGCCTTTGCTTGACGGGGCAGGGTCGGTGCCCGATCCTTGCCCTCACGCATCATTCGCCCGTCCGGCCGTGTCGACCGTCGCTTCGCCGGCACCCGGCTGCCTGGCGCGAGTCCGCAACAACCAACGAGGTGTCTTCATGGGACAGAAAGCGAAGCTGCTCCTCGCCACCGATCTTTCCGACAATGCCCGGCCCGCCGCGGCGTGGGCCAGCCGCTTCGGGCAGACCGAAGGTGCCGAGGTGGTCGTGATCCATGTCGTGGAGATCAGTGCGGCACACTGGGCTTCCGGCGCCTACGACTTCCTCGATGACGACAAGCTGCGCGAACAGGCGGAGAGCCGCGTCCGCGAGTGGTATGCCGATGCGACGGGAGCCGAGCCCGCGAGCGTGCAGGTGCGCGCCGGTTCGTCGGCGGCACAGATCGCCGAGGCGGTGAAGGAGGAGAAGGCCGACCTCGTGGTGATTGCGCGTTCCGGCAAGGGCGGCTGGGAGAAGTTCTGGCTCGGTTCCACCGCCAAGGCACTGGCGATCAATCCGCCGTGCGAGGTGGTGATCGTGCATCCGGAGCACGGCCGGCCCGAGGTCTCCGAAGTGCTCGTGGGCGTGGATTTCTCGGCCAACGCGGAGCGGGCGCTCACGGTCGCGTGCGATCTGTCCCGGCGCTATGGTGCGCATCTGCAGATCCTCCATGCGGAGGAGGTCGACGAGATCGATGCCCTGGACGGGCTCGGCGGGGCCGCCATTCCCGCCAGGTATCGTCGCAGCGGTATCGACGAAGCGGCTTCGAAACGCATGAAATCGCTGGAGGAGGCACACGCGGCCGATCTGGAGGGAATCGATTACGACACGCAACTGTCGCAGGACAATCCGGCCCGGGCACTGATCGACTACTGCGACAAGAAGCGGGCCGATGTGCTGGTGATTGGCCGGGCGGGGCACTCGGAGCTGCTGGCGAACGTGCTCGGCAGTGTCGTCAATCGCGTGATCCAGGCCGCGCCGACCAACCTGATCATCGTTCCCGGCGACTGACGGAAAGATGGCAGGCGGCAGATGGCAGGAAAACGGGACTGGATCCGGATCGTACGCCTGCGTGAAACGAAGGGTGCAGGAGCGGGCTCCTGCCCGCGTATCAATCAGGCACTTGTAGGTTGGGCCGCCGAAGGCGGCGCAACAATGTTTCCCACGGATTTGTTGGGGGACCGAGGGCGGGCCCCCCAAACGGGTTTGGGGATCCCGG
>CAYZHJ010000017.1:0-4152 GCA_964478305.1 uncultured Ectothiorhodospiraceae bacterium | reverse complement strand
CATTCTTGCCGACGGATTTGTTGGGCCTCCATCGTCGGCCCAACCTACGGGATTGTGTCATCCTGTCACCCGGGCCCTGAGCCCTCCTTGTTCATCCCCCGCGAATCGGATCACTCGCCCGCGAGAACGGCGCCATGCGCCTCAGCACGCTGTCGCCGTTGATGAAATGGTGCTTGAGGGCGCCAAGCACATGGATGGCGATGAGCACGCACAGGGCGATGAACAGCCAGTAGTGGGCGGCGGCGGCCGCCTCGCCGATCGCCTCCGCCCGCTCGCCGGTGGCCGCCACGATGTCGGGGACCTCGAACCGGCCGTAGAGTGCCAGCGAACCGTCGGCGGCGGAATGCACGATCCAGCCCGACAGCGGCATGGCGAACATGACTGCGTAGAGCAGGAAGTGGCTGGTGTGGGCGGCGATCCGCTGCCATGCCGGCGTGGTCGGCGGCAGTGGCGGCACGCGTCCCGACAGGCGCCACAGCAGCCGCAGTGCCACCAGCCAGAGCACCGTCAGGCCGATGGTCTTGTGCCAGTAGAATGCCTGCGTCTTTTCCGGGGATCGCGGCAGGCCGTCGGCCCAGTAGCCGAGGACCAGGTTGGTCAGGATCAGGATCGCCACGATCCAGTGCAGGGATCTGGCGACCGCGCCCCAGTTGGCGTGGGAATTGCGCCAGCGCATGCGTACGGGTCTCCGGGGATGGCGAATCGGCGTCGTCGGCGGATCGATCCACCGGCGACCGGCCCCTCATCCTAACCGTCCCGGCGGGAACATTCGACTTCGCGTCAACAGGTCGTGGCGCGAATCATGGCGCGTGGGGAAAAGAGTACCCGCCGCCGCCCGGAGAACGGGCGGTCAGCGGGCACAAGTGGGGGACCTGTTACTGGCGAACGCCCTCGACGGCGATGCGCAGTTCGACCGTCTGCGACACGTCGGGCAGGTCGTACTCGTCGACGTTGAAATCGCGCATGTCGATCTCGGTGGTGGCCGAGAAGGCGCGGCGGAAGTTCTCCCAGGGATCCTCGCGCGCGGCCAGCTCCTCGACCTCGAACTCGACCGTCTTCGTGGTGTCCTTGATGGTCAGGTCGCCGCGCAGGATCGCCGTGTTCTCGCCGGTCGGCTCGTAGGCCGTGCTCTCGAAGGTCGCCTCCGGCCACTTCGAGACGTTGAAGAAATCCTCGCCACGCAGATGCTTGTCACGCTCGGCGTGGTTGGTGTCGATGGAGTTCGTCCGGATGGTGAATTGCGTGCTCGAGTTGCTTCGATCCTCCGGATCGTAGGTGAACGAGCCCGAAACGTCGTTGAATCTGCCCGGCATCCAGGCATAGCCGATGTGGCTCACCTCGAAGGTCACGAAGGTATGGGCTTCGTCGATCGCGTACTGCTCGGAAGCGGCTTGCGCCGGGATGGCCGTGACGGCCAGGGCGAATGCCAGAACAGGTACATGAAAACGCATGGTTGTTGCCTCCTGGTGACGAGTCGTTGTCAGGACCGGATGCCGAGCATCTTCTTCAGCGTCCGGTCGCGTTCGAGAAAATGGTGCTTCAGTGCCGCCAGCGTATGGACAGCGGCGAGCGCGATCAGTGCCCAGGCGCTCCAGTAATGCACCCAGCCCGCCAGGTCCTCCTGGCGCTCGATGCCCAGCACCACCGGCGGGGTCGAGAACCAGCCGAACACGCTGATCCAGGTACCATCGGCGGTCGGGATCAGGTAGCCGCTCGCCAGTACCACGACCATGAGCAGATACATCAATACATGCGCGCCGCGGGCGGCGAGGCGCTCCCAGGCCGGCATGCCGGCTTCGAACGCCGGCAACGGATTGGTCCAGCGCCACAGCAGCCGGAACGCGATCAGCGCGATCAGCAGGACGCCGACCGACTTGTGAATGTCGGGTGCGCGGTTGTACCAGGGGTCGGTGTAGCGCAGGTCGGTCATCCACAGGCCGAGAGCGAACAGACCGACGATGACGATCGCCGCGATCCAGTGGAGCGCGATGGCGATCCAGCCGTATTCGTCGGATTCGTTGCGCCAGCTCATCGGCGCCGTCCCGCTGACGGTTCCCGCCGAAACGCGGTCATTGCGTGCCCTCCGTGAAGCGGCCGTGCAGCGTGGAGAATCGACCATGCCGTGCCGGTACTGAACGGATTGGCTGCAAGCCGCCCGGTGCAGTTCCGGCAACGCATGCGAGACTGTAGGACGAGGCCGCAGATGACGAAAAGCGGAATGTTTTGCCGTGCCCGTTCAATTTTTTCGAACAATGGGCGCGTGCTGCAGCGGTGGTCAACCGCTGCCGAGCGGGTTGCGCTCGATGAAGTCCCGCTTCTGCTGGCGCACCTGGTCGAGACGGGACTGCAGGCGCAGCGCCTCGGCGGATTCCGCGCGGGCCTGTTCCAGGGCGATCCGGAACTGGCCGATGGCCTGGTCGAAACGGTCGGTGCGGGCATAGTATTCCCCCAGCGATTCATGGCTGCGTACCGGTCGCCCCGCGTCCTCGGCGGCGGCGGCCAGCTCGCGCCAGGTCTCGGCCGGCGCGCCGTCGTCGCTGCGGAGATATTCGGTCAGCAGTTCCACCGCCTCGCCGGCCCGGTCCGCCTTGCGCAACAGTTGTGCGCCACCGACCGCGGCCGCATGGCGGCGCGGGTACAGCGCACCGAGGTCACGCCAGATCGCCAGGGCCTGGTCCATGCGGCCGCTGTCGGCCAGGATCCGGGCCAGGGCGAGACCGTAGTGCAGGTTCTCGGGCCGCGATTCGTGCAGCGTCTGCAGCCGTTCGATGGCTTCGGCCTCGCGATTCATGCGCTGCTCGAGCAGGGCGATGCCGTACCGGCGGGCGGCACCCCTGTATTCCCCGTCGGGCAGCGGTTCGCCGGTCCAGCGGGCATGCAGGCCCGAGGGATTGTCGACACCGAACACTTCCAGGCGGGCCTGCATCAGGTGGAATTCCAGGCTGTCCTCGCGCATCCCCGAGGTGTCGCCCATCTGTTCGGCCCGTGCGGTGGCCTCGGCAATCCGGTTCAACGACAGTGGATGGGTGCGCAGATACTCCGGCACTGCTTCGGCGGAAACGCCGCTCTCGCGCATCAGGATCTCGAAGAATCCGCTCATGCCCTCGGGCCGGTAGCCGGCCTCGGCGAGCAGGCGCAGGCCGAGGCGGTCGGCCTCGTATTCGTTGGCCCGCGTGTAATTGATCTGCCGCTGTTGTTCCGAGGCGATGCCGGTGGCGATGGCAGCCTGGCCGGCCTGCCCACCCAGCAACAGGCCGGCAACGATGGCGGCAATGGTCTTGTACTGGTTCTTCGAGCTTGCGGCGAAGGAACGGGCAATGTGCCGCTGGGTGATATGCGCGATCTCGTGTGCCATGACGCCGGCGAGCTGGGATTCGTTCTCGGCGCGCAGGAACAGGCCGCTGTTGATGCCGATGTAGCCGCCCGGCGCCGCGAAGGCATTGATGCGCCGGTCGCGCACCACGAAGAAGGTGAAACCGTCGATCGGGCCCCTGTCGATCCCGGCCGTCAGGCGGCGGCCGAGGCGGTCGATATAGTCGGTGATCTCGGGGTCCTCGTTGAGATCGAGCTGGGTGCGTGCCTGCACCATCATGTCGCGGCCGATGATCGCCTCGTCGCGCGGCGACAGGATCTGATCGACCGGATTGCCGATGTCGGGCAGATCGGTCTGGGCCCCGGCCGACAGGGGCGCAACCAGCGCCCACGCGAGCACCCACGCCGCCAGCAGGCGACCGGCTGCGCATTGCCGGGAAATGCGGGGAGTCGAATCCGGTCGAGACACTTCGTGTTACCTCGTCGCCCGGCCCCATTATGCCGCTGTCGGCCGCGCCACCCCATTACTGATTCGTTATCCGGCCGGGCCGGGTGCTGCCGGGAACGCGCGCCCCGCGGCCGGGCTGCCCGGGGCCCGCTGCAGGGTCCCCTCGTCACCGGCAGGCGAATAATATGCGGGGACGACCGGAATGGCCGTGAAATCCGCGATTTACCGTATTACACTTGGAGGTTCTCATCCGTGGCCGGTGCGGGGTGCTCCATGTGCCCGTCGGCACCGTCCCCGGTCAATTCTGCAAGGGGGTCGATTTTCGTGGAACTGTCTGGCGGCCAGATCGTGATGGAGGCCCTGCGACGCGAGGGCGTGGAACACATCTTCGG
>CAYZHJ010000016.1:0-34314 GCA_964478305.1 uncultured Ectothiorhodospiraceae bacterium | reverse complement strand
CGTTCGCAGGAATGGTGGCCCCCATTTCAAGAACGCGCAACGCCGCAGATGGCCCGCCAGAGACTCGCCCGCCGGGAGCCCGTCACAGCTGCCGGGCCGACGTTGCAGTGCTTGTCAAGGGCTTCGGCCATTGACTGCGCACCGCGCCTTGTCCCGCCAGCTGTGACGGGCTCTGAGCGGTGGCTTTGTCCCGGTCAAGGGCAGTCGCGATCCCTCGACTCACATGGAGCCCACCATGCTCGTCTCACGATCGGCCAATTCGCCTCGCTGTGCCACGCGCTCGCGACGGCACAGATTGCTCGGACAGGCTCCTAGGGCGGAACGGGATTCATGATGCGCATCGGCCACGGCTACGACATCCACGCCTTCACCCGCGGCAGTCATGTCGTACTCGGTGGCGTGCGCATCAAGTGCGATGTCGGCGTACGTGCCCATTCCGACGGTGACGTGCTGCTGCACGCCCTGTGCGATGCACTGCTCGGTGCCGCCGCGCTGGGCGATATCGGCCGTCATTTTCCCGATGACGATCCGAAATGGCGCAATGCCGACAGTCGCACACTGCTGGCACGGGTGGTGAATCTCGTGCGGGAGCAGGGCTGGCGGCCGGGCAACGCCGATCTCACGGTGATTGCCGAGAAACCGCGGATCGCGTCCCATGTCGAGACGATGTGCGCCAATGTCGCCGCCACGCTCGGCGTTTCGGCGAACGCGGTCAACATCAAGGCGACCACTCACGAGGGACTCGGCGGGCTCGGCCGGGGCGAGGGCATGGCCGCGCACGCGGTGGTGCTGCTCGAACGGGTGTGAACATGGCGCTCGGGCCCGTCATGCTCGACCTGGAAGGTGACCGCCTGAACGCGGACGAGGCGGAACTGCTGCGTCACCCCAATGTCGGCGGCGTGATCCTGTTCGCCCGCAACTGCATCGAGCCGGAGCAGATCACGGCGCTGGTAGCGGAGATTCATGCCCTGCGCGAACCGCACCTGCTGGTCGCGGTCGACCAAGAGGGCGGACGGGTACAGCGCTGCCGGCGGGGTTTCACGCCGCTGCCGCCAATGGCGCGCCTGGGCGAGCGGCACGACGAGGACCGCTACCGGGCGGTGATCGAGGCCGAGGCCATCGGCTGGCTGCAGGCCGGCGAGCTGCTCGCCACCGGCATCGATCTCGGTTTCGCCCCGGTGCTCGACCTGCGCCGCGGTATCAGCGAGGTGATCGGCGACCGTGCGCTGCACACCGATCCGGAAGTGGTGGCGGAGCTGGGCGCGGCCCTGATGCGCGGCATGCGCCGCGCGGGCATGGCCGCGGTGGGCAAGCATTTCCCCGGCCACGGCAGCGTCGCCGCCGATTCGCATCACGAGCGCCCGGTCGATCCGCGCTCCCGGGCCGACATACTCCAGCTCGATGCGATCCCCTTCATTCGCCTGGCGCACAAGGGGCTGCCGGCCGTGATGCCCGCCCACGTGGTCTATTCCGGCGTGGATACCCTGCCGGCGGGTTTCTCGTGCACCTGGCTGGAGGACATCCTGCGCGGCGAGATCGGCTTCTCCGGCGCCGTGTTCAGTGACGATCTGTCGATGGCCGGGGCGATCGACGGCGGTCCGGCCGAACGGGCGCAGGCGGCGCTCGACGCGGGCTGCGACATGGTGCTGGTGTGCAACGACCGGGCGGCCGCGATCGACACGATCGAGGGGCTGCCGCAGGAGGATCGCCCGCTGAGCCTGATGCGCCTGATCCGGCTGCACGGTCATCCGGTGCCCGGCATCGGTCCGGATCTGCGTGCCGGCGAGGAGTGGCAACGGGCACGTGCGGTGGCCGAAGCGCTCGCCGGGACGGTGGATCCGGAGCTCGATTTCGGCGGCGATGCCTGAAGGCTGCGCCGTACCGCTGCAGGCAGAGAGACGGGGTCGGGGAGATCATGCACCACATGCCGAAGGTACCGCCCATCGAGAACAGCGAGCGGCTGTTCGCGCCGGAAGAGGTCGATGCGGCCCTGGACCGCATGGCACGGACGATCGACGGCCATTTTGCGGGCACGGACTGTGTCGCCCTGTGCCTGTTGCAGGGCGGCATCGTGCCGGCCGGCCTGCTGCTGCCGCGCCTTGTGACGCCGCTGCAGCTCGATTCGATCCATGTCAGCCGCTATCGCAACACGACCCGTGGCGGCGAGATCGAGTGGCTGGCGACGCCCCGCACGCCGCTGGCCCGGCAGCGCGTGCTCCTGATCGACGATATCCTCGACGAGGGACATTCGCTGGCGGCGGTGCATGCCTGGTGCCTCGATGCCGGGGCGAGCGAGGTGCTGACCGCCGTGCTGGTGGACAAGCGCCATGAGCGCAAGCATCCGCGGGGGCGGGCGGATGTCGTCGGCCTGGAGGTGCCGGACCGTTACGTGTTCGGTTACGGCATGGACTATGGCGGCTTCCATCGCAATGCGCCGGGCATCTTCGCCATCGACGATTGAGGACGGATCATGGACACGCTCGCCATCATCGGCGGCACGGGGCTGGACCGGCTCGAGATCCTGGCCGATCGGCGCGAGGAGCACATCGAGACGCCGTACGGCATGCCGTCGGCACCGCTGATCCGCGGCCGGATCGAGGATCGGCCGGTGGTCTTCCTCGCGCGCCACGGTCCCGATCATTCGCATGCACCGCACGAGATCAACTACCGGGCCAACCTGTGGGCCCTGCATGCGGCCGGGGTCGATGCGGTGATCGCGGTCGCCGCCGTCGGCGGGATCGTCGAGCCGCCGGCACCCGGGGGCCTCGCCGTGCCGGAGCAGCTCATCGACTATACCCACGGCCGGGCAGCGACCTTCTTCGAGGGCGAGGGCACGCGGGTGGAGCACGTCGATTTCACCCGTCCATACAGTCCGGATCTGCGTGCGCGATTGCTGGCGGCCGGGACCGCGGCCGGAGTTGACCTCGTCGATGGCGGCTGTTATGCCGCCACCCAGGGTCCGCGCCTGGAAACGGCGGCCGAGATCGATCGTCTGGAGCGCGACGGGTGTACGCTGGTCGGCATGACGGGCATGCCCGAGGCGGTGCTCGCCCGCGAGCTGGAGCTGGCCTATGTCTGCTGTGCCGTGGTCGCCAACCGTGCCGCCGGCCGGGGCCCGGCCGAAATCACCATGGAGGAAATTGGTATGCATCTTGCTGCAGGCATGGACAGGGTTCGTGTAGTGATCACGGCGCTGGCCCGGGGCTGAAATGCAGGGGCATTCCCCGGCCGGGCCGGGGAGGAGCAGGATGCAGGCCGCAAGGACCATGAATGCAACGCCGAAAATCTCGCTGGCGATGTTCCGTCGCATGCTGCAGCGGATGACGCCGGAGCAGCTGCGGCAGTTGCCGATCGAGTCCCTGCCCGACGAGATCCCGCTCGAACTGATCGAGGAGGCGCCGCCGGAGCTGCGGGAGCTGCTCGAGGAGCTTTCCTTCGCCGTGAGCTCGCGACAGTTGTCCGACTGGGGCGACGCTCACGAGCGCTTCGGCGAGGAGGTAGCGAGCGCGATCGAGTATGCCGGCCAGCACCGGCCGCAGAGCGCCGCCCGGGCATTCGACACTGCCGTGGCGGAACTGGCCGCGCAGTGGCGCCGGCAGCGCAGCCAGGTGCAGGAAGAGGCGGAGGCCGGGGCCGAGGCCGAGGCCTTTGCCAGGCGGCTGGAACGCCTGGGTTCGGTGCGCGAGCTGCAGGACGAGGCCGGCCGGCTCGGCCGCGCCCTGTCGGCGATCGACGAGGCCGTCGACGAGCAGAGCGGGGACGAACGGGTCCTCGGCGCCCGGCAGCAACTGCTCGAGGACTTCAAGCGCATCGAGAGGTCGCTCGCCTCGTATCACGCCCTGTCGATCGATCTCGTGCGCCGCGAGATGCACCGCAAGCGCGAGGAGATCGAGGCGCATGCGTTCGATGACGAGCAACTGCAGAAGCGTCTCGATGTACTGCATCAGCGACTGGAGAAATCGCAGTCGCTGCTGAATCGCTCGCTGCGGCCGAAGGTCGCGAGGAAGGAACGCGACCGGATACAGGAGCGTATCACCGAGTTGCTGAAGGAACGCGAACGGCGCGAGTGGATTATCGACGAGAATGACATGACCCGCTGGTTCGATGCCGTGGTCGATGCGAACCTCTACCTCGACGAGAGGCGGTACGCCCAGCCGTTGCGGGATGCGCGGATGCAGCTCTTCAAGCTGCTCAACCTGTTCTGCCAGCAGCAGGAGAATGCGGCCCAGCAGGTGGCGCGCAACCCCTTCCTGCAGCTCGATCCGCAGCAGGCGATCGAGTTCCTGCTGATCTCCGAGCGCTTCATCGTCGGCTACTTCGCCCAGAAGCGGAAGGACCTCACCCGCTGGCTCGGCGGCGCGGCCCAGGAAAAGCTGCGCGAGCTCGACAACGTCCAGGCCAGCATCCTCAACGAATACAAGCGCCACCGTCCGCGACGGTAGGATCCTGACCGGATGCTGCCCGGGCACGCCTTGCACCAGCCCGGACACGGCACGCAGGGCCTCTCGCGAAGGCGCCAAGCTCGCAAAAGGTAAAGCAAAGCAAAGGAACGATTGACCTGCTTTTTGCTTTCTCTGCGTCCTCTGCGGCTCTGCGAGAGATTACAGTCAGTACATGAAGAATCTCGCAGAGCCGCAGAGAACGCAGGGAAGACAGAATCCGATCAATGCGTTCTCCTTTGCGCATGCTTGGCGAGCTTGGCGCCTTCGCGAGAGGCCCGTCGCACGGCGCTGAACGAACCCACGAGACGTTGACGCCGCACGATGGTCAACGTAGGATTTCGACTCGATTCGCGCCGATTTGACTGCATCAGCTTGCGGGCGCGTTACAAATGCCGCTAAAGCGAGCTGCCGTGGTTGTTCCACCGCCCGCTTTAGCCCCCTGGATCCACCGGATCCGTTACCTGCACATACGGGGGTTTGTCCATGGATCATCCAGACTGGGCCGACTACGCGTTGCCGACGCGTGCGATCCGGGTCGGCCACGCGCGCACGCACGAGGCCGAGCACAGCGAGCCGATCTTCGCCACTTCCAGCTTCTGCTTTCGTTCCGCCCGCGAGGCGGCGGAAAGCTTTGCCGGCAACCGCGCCGGCAACGTCTATTCGCGCTTCACCAACCCGACCGTGCGCACCTTCCAGGAACGCCTCGCGGCGATGGAGGGCGGCGAGCAGTGCGTGGCAACGGCCTCGGGCATGTCCGCCATCCTGGCGACCTGCCTGTCGCTGCTGCAATCGGGCGACCACATCGTGTCATCGACCGGGGTATTCGGCGCGACCACGGGACTGTTCAACAACTACCTCGCGAAACTCGGCATCGGCATTACCTGGGTGCCGCCGACCGACCCGTCGCAATGGCGCGAGGCGGTGCGACCGAACACGCGCCTGTTCTACCTGGAGACCCCGACCAACCCGCTGATCGAGATTGCCGATATCCGGGCCATCGCGGACATCGCGCACGAGGCGGACGCCCGTCTGGCGGTGGACAACTGCTTCTGCACGCCGGTGCTGCAGCAGCCGCTGGCGCTGGGCGCCGACCTGGTCATCCACTCGGCGACCAAGTACATCGACGGCCAGGGCCGCTGTCTCGGCGGGGCGGTGATCGGGGACGAGGAGACCGTCGGCGAGAAGGTGTTCGGATTCCTGCGCACCGCCGGACCCACCATGAGTCCCTTCAACGCCTGGGTCTTCCTCAAGGGCCTGGAGACGCTGGAACTGCGCATGCATGCCCATTCGCGGTCCGCGCTGGCACTGGCCGAATGGCTCGCATCGCATCCGCGGGTCGAGCGGGTCCACTACCCGGGTCTGCCCTCGCATCCGCAGCACGAACTGGCGCAGCGTCAGCAGACGGCCTTCGGCGGGATCGTCTCGTTCGAGGTGGCCGGCGGCCAGCCGGCGGCATGGGAGGTCATCGACAACACCCGCATGCTGTCGATTACCGCGAATCTGGGGGATACGAAGACCACGATCACCCATCCCGCCAGCACGACCCATGGCCGACTGACGCCGGAACAGCGGGCGGCGGCGGGTATCGGCGACGGGCTGATACGAGTGGCGGTCGGTCTCGAGACGATCGACGACATCCGTGCCGACCTGCAACGCGGGCTCGATCGCGCCGGGCAGTGAACCACCGGGAGCCGGGTGTCCGGCTCCCGGTGGCGAACCGCGTCATTCGCCGTCCGTGGCCGGGTCCGTGCTGCCGGCTGCGTCGTCCGTTTCCATGCCGGCGCCCGGGTCGGTGTCCGCCTGTTCCGGATTCAGCTCGTCGGAAACGATCTCGACCTCGCCCTGCTGGCGCAGGTCGGCGACGAATTGCTGGATGCGCTCGCTGACCATCCGGCTGCGCAGTTGCGCGCGCACATCCTCGAATGCCGGCGGCTCGACGGCACGCGTGTCCTCCAGCAATACCACGTGCCAGCCGAACTGGGTCTCGACCGGATCGCTGGTGTACTGGCCCGCTTTCAGCGCTTCCACGGCATTGCCGAAGGGAGGCACCATCTGGTCGGTCTGGAACCAGCCGAGGTCGCCGCCCTGTTCGCCCGACGGCCCGGTCGAATGCTCCTTCGCCAGCGAACCGAAATCGGCGCCGTCGTCGAGCTCGCCGATCAGGCCGCGGGCCTCGACCTCGGTCTCGACCAGGATGTGGCGGGCCCGGTATTCCTTGCCACCCTCGCCGGCGGCGACTTCCTCGTCGTAGCGGGTGCGCACCTCTTCGTCGGTCACCTCCCGATTCACGATCTCCGCCCGGATCAGGTGCTGGGCGAGCAGGGAGGCACGCCGGCGCTCGATCTCGGCCGCGATCTCGGGCTGCTCCGGCAGCCCCTGCTTCTCGGCCTCCTGCGCCAGCAGCTCCACCGTGATCAATTCCTGCAGGGCCTGGTTCCTGTCGACCGCCCGCCCCTGGGCGGACAGTGCCTGGACCTGGGCATCGAGGGCCGTTTCACTGATGGGCTTGCCGTTGACCCGGGCGATCACGTTTGCCGGATCGGGCGCGGTGGCGTCGGCCTCGTTCTCGCTGCCGGACTGCTGGCAGGCCGAGAGGCCCAGCGCGGCCACGAGAAGGGATGCGAATATCGGAACACGTTTCATGGAATGGTTGCCTCCGCTCGGGAAAATGGAGAGTTGCTTCGAAAATCGTGCGGGTCGCTTTCGAGGCTGCCGATCCGCCTCAGCGCGGCAGGACCTGCCGGAAGGGCTTGACCTGCACGCGTGCGTAGACGCCGGCGGCGACATAGGGATCGGCATCGGCCCAGGCGCGGGCGTCCTCCAGGGAATCGAATTCCGCCACCACCAGGCTGCCGCTGAATCCGGCCTCGCCCGGGTCCTCGGCATCGATCGCGGGATGCGGGCCGGCAAGCACCAGCCGTCCCTGTTCCTGCAGCGTTTCGAGGCGGGCGAGATGGTCGGCTCTCGCCTGCCGGCGCAGGTTCAGGCTGTCCTCGACGTCTTCACTCAGGATCGCGTAGAGCAATCGGCTTCTCCGTTGTCGGGGTCCGGCTCGACCGCTTCCGCGTGGCGGGCGATCCACAGGGACTGCGCCACCACGAACAGCAGCGTGAGGGCCATCAGGCCGAACAGCTTGAAGTTGACCCAGATATCCTCGCGGGCAGCGGCCTCGCGGCACAGCGCGAGCGCATTGCCGGTGAAGTCGCGCTCGCATGCCAGGTCGTTGATCTCGGCCGGTGTCGCGTTCGCGGCCCCGGTCTGCAGGGCACGCTCGGCCCGGCCGTAGTATTCGACCATGCCCGCGTTGGCCGCACCGCAGACCAGGAAGAAACCGATCCAGGCCCAGCCGAGGCGGCGCCACTGTTGCCTCGCCATGCGCAGCTTGCCCGACAGGAGACGCTCGATCAGCGGTTGGCTGCCGAACAACTGGGTACCGGCGAAGACGCCGGCGAACAGAAGATACACCAGGGTCGGCTTCCACATGATGAACGTCTTGTCATGCAGCGCCAGGGTGATGCCGCCCAGTACCGCGATCAGACCGGCGGACACCAGGTGCATCGGTTCCACCCGGCGATGGCGCAGCCACGACCAGCCCACCTGGATCAGCGCGGCGACGACGGCCACCGCCGTCGCGACGAAGATGTCCGCCGCCTTGTAGGCAACGAAGAACAGGATGATGGGCAGGAAATCGTACAGCAGCTTCATCGTGTACGCCCGGGCGCGAAACGCGGCATCATACCGTACGAGACACGGCAACGACATGGCCCGGGAACGGGCGCGCCCGGCGGGCAGCCGCCCGTCGGCGGACCGTTCCGGGCCGGGGACAGACGATGAGCCAGTTCTTCGAGATCCATCCGCGCAATCCGCAACCCCGCCTGATCGCCCGTGCGGTCCGCATCGTCGAGGAAGGCGGGGTCGTGGTCTGTCCGACCGATTCCTGCTATGCCATCGGCTGCCGTCTCGGCGAGAAGTCGGCCGTGGACCGCATCTGCCGCATACGTGCGCTCGAACGGGATCACAATTTCACCCTGCTGTGCCGCGACCTGTCCGAGATCGGCACCTACGCCCGCATCGACAAGGCCGATTACCGCCTGCTCAAGGCCCTGACACCCGGACCGTACACCTTCATCCTGCGCGCGACCGGGGAGGTGCCGCGGCGTCTGCAGCATCCGAAGCGCCGCACGATCGGCATCCGCGTACCGGATCATCCGGTCGTCCAGGCCCTGCTGGCGGCGCTCGACGAGCCCCTGATGAGCGTTACCCTGCAACTGCCGGGAGACGAATTCCCGCTGACCGACGCCGGCCTGATCCGGGAACGGCTCGAACACCGGGTGGATCTGGTGATCGACGGCGGCAACTGCGGGCTCGAGCCGACGACGGTATTGCGCCTCGACGGCGAAGGCGTCACCGTCGAGCGCCACGGGCGCGGGAGCGTGGAGTTCCTGGAGCAGGCCTGAGGAGACGCACGGGGCGCACGATCAAGCTGTGCCGTGCCTGTCCCGGGCAGTATAATCGGCGCCCTTTGCCGACCGGAGAGCGGGAGAGCGGGTGAGCAGTGTTGCACAGAACAAGCGGGTGCTGTCCGGCATGCGGCCGACGGGACATCTGCATCTGGGGCATTATCACGGCGTCCTCAAGAACTGGGTCGAGCTGCAGCACAGCTACGAATGCCTGTTCTTCGTCGCCGACTGGCACGCCCTGACGACCCACTACGAGAATCCGGGCGATATCGCCGGCAACAGCTGGGACATGGTGATCGACTGGCTCGCCGCCGGCGTCGATCCCGGCTCGGCCACGCTGTTCGTCCAGTCGCGCGTGCCGGAACACGCCGAATTGCACCTTCTGCTCGGCATGATGACCCCGCTCGGCTGGCTCGAGCGGGTGCCGAGCTACAAGGACCAGCAGGAGCGCCTGCGGGAATTCGATCTCGCGACCTACGGCTTTCTCGGCTATCCGCTGCTGCAGAGCGCGGACATCCTGATCTACAAGGCGGGCCACGTGCCGGTCGGCGAGGACCAGGTGGCCCATGTCGAGCTCACGCGCGAGATCGCCCGGCGCTTCAATCACTTCTACGGCCGCGAGCCGGATTTCGAGGAAAGGGCCGAGCGCGCCATTGCCAAGATGGGCAAGAAGAATGCGCGGCTCTATCGCGATCTGCGCCGTCGCTATCAGGAGCAGGGTGACGAGGACGCGCTCGACGTCGCACACGCATTGCTCGAATCGCAGCAGAACATTTCCCTGGGTGACCGCGAGCGCCTGTTCGGCTACCTCGACGGCTCGGCCAAGATCATCCTGCCCGAGCCGCAGCCGCTGCTGACCGAGTCGCCGCGCATGCCCGGCCTCGACGGCCAGAAGATGTCCAAGTCCTACAACAACACCATCGCCCTGCGCGAGGAACCCGACTCGGTCACGCAGAAGATCCGCACGATGCCGACCGATCCGGCACGGGTCCGGCGCAGCGATCCGGGCAACCCCGAGAAATGCCCGGTCTGGCCCCTGCATCAGCTCTACTCCGACGAGCCGACGAAGGAGTGGGTGTGGGAGGGCTGCACCACGGCCGGCATCGGCTGCCTGGAATGCAAGCAGTGCGTGATCGACCGGGTGCTGGAAGAGCTCGCGCCGATGCGCGAGCGGGCGCGGGAATACGAGGAGGATCCGGGCCAGGTCAGGGCCCTGCTCGCGGAGGGCACCGAGGCGGCGCGCGACATGGCCCGCGACACGCTCGACGAGGTCCGGCAGGCGATGGGACTGGGCGCGCGCTAGAGCTTCGTCCGGAGGTGGGCTGTTGCCGGCGGGGTGATCGGGTCCTGATCGACGCCGGCAAGAGGAACACCGAACACACCGAAGGCACCGAAGACACTGAAAATGCGAAGCGAAACGATTTCAATACATGCGCCCGTTGCGACTGCAGCCCGGGTTCCCGCCCCGCTTCTCCCGCGCCGCGCATCTCGCCGGGCGTCTCGAGCGCAGATTTCCTGGTTGTTTTCGGTGTCTTCGGTGTTCCTGCAGTTCATGGCCTCGTCGAGGTTCACGGCCAGGTTGCGGTATGCCGCATCATGGGGCAATCGATGAGCGAAGCGGACACGGGCGAGACCGAACAGCACCAGCACGCCGTGCAGTCGGAGATGCCCTTCGCGCTGGTCCACGGCGAGCCGCTGACCGAGCTGCCGACCGATCTCTACATCCCGCCGGATGCGCTGGAGGTGATCCTCGATGCGTTCGAGGGGCCGCTGGATCTGTTGCTGTACCTGATCCGGCGGCAGAACCTCGACATCCTCGACATCCCGATCCTCTCCATCACGAGCCAGTACATGGAGTACATCGCGCTGATGAAGGAGCTGCGGCTGGAACTGGCGGCCGAGTATCTCCTGATGGCCGCGATGCTGGCCGAGATCAAGTCGCGCCTGCTGCTGCCGCGGCCGGTGGCGGACGACGAGGACGAGGACGATCCGCGCGCCGAGCTGATCCGGCGGCTGCAGGAATACGAACGCTACCGGCAGGCGGCCGAGGATCTCGACGGCCTGCCGCGGGTCGACCGCGACGTGTTCCCGGCCCGGGCCGAGGCGCCGCCGCTGGAGCGGCGCGCGCCGGAGCCGGAGGTCGATCTGCGCGAGTTGCTGGCGGTCTTTGCCGACGTGGTGCGGCGGGCCGAGATGTTCTCTCATCACAACATCCAGCGCGAACCATTGTCGGTGCGGCAGCGGATGTCGGAGCTGCTCGCCTCGATGCGGCCGGGCGAGTTCGTCGAGTTCCGTTCGCTGTTTCGCGTCGAGGATGGACGCCTGGGCGTCGTGGTGACGCTGCTGGCAACCCTGGAATTGCTCAAGGAGCACCTGATCGAGGTGGTACAGTCGGAAGCGTTCGCGCCCATTTACCTGCAGGCAGTGAACGAGATCGACGAGATCGCGGCCGCGGAGCTCGGCAGCGACGACTATGCCGGCTGACGGCGGGCGGAGACTCTGGTGGAAAGCGAGCGACTGAAACAGATCCTGGAAGCGGCCCTGCTGGCGGCCGGTCGCCCGTTGTCGCTGAACGAACTGGAAGCGATGTTCGCCGACGATGACGAGGCGCCCGAGCGCGATGCCGTCCGTGCCGCGCTGGCGGAGCTCGCCGATGACTGGCAATCGCGCAGTCTCGCGCTGCAGCAGGTCGCCAGCGGCTGGCGCGCCCAGGTGCGGACGGAATTCGAACCCTGGCTGGCCCGCCTGTGGGAAGAGAAACCGCCGCGCTATTCGCGGGCGCTGCTGGAGACACTGGCGGTGATCGCCTACCGCCAGCCGGTCACGCGACCCGAGATCGAGGAAATCCGCGGCGTCTCGATCAGTACCCAGATCATGCGCACGCTGGAGGAACGGGAATGGGTGCGCATCGTCGGCCACCGCGATACGCCGGGCCGGCCCGCCATGTACGGCACCACGCGCCAGTTCCTCGACTACTTCAACCTGCGTTCGCTCGACCAGGTGCCGCCGATCACCGAGATCCGGGATTTCGAGCAGAGATACCCGGAACTGGCGCTGGAGGAGTCGGAATCCGGCGAGCCCGCGGCCGGCGGGGATGAATCGGGCGGGCACCTGCACGTGGTCACCGCTCCCGAGGGGGAGGACGGTGAGATCGCCGACCCGGACGGCGAGACGCGGATGCCGTCCGCTCCGGACCCGGAGGAGGGCGATCCGGAAGACGAAACGGAATTCTCCTCCGTTCCGGACGAACAGGCGGCCCGGTCCGCGGATTCGGAGGACGGCAACTCCGGCCGCGACGATCCCGAGGATCCGGAAGCGTCCACATGCACCCCTGCCTCGTGATCCGGCACGGCCTGGCCGAGAGCGCGACTGTCGCCGGGGCGGATGCCGAGCGCGCGCTCAGTGAGGAAGGGGCGGCGGAAATGGAGCAGATCGGGGTCGGTCTGGCGGTGCTCCAGCGGGCGCCGATGGTCGTGCTCAGCAGTCCCTACCGGCGCGCCATGCAGACCGCCGAGCGGGTCGCCGCCGCCTTCGGCGGTGTCGGGGTCGAGCCGGTCGAGGCACTCGCGCCCGGCGCGACACCGAACACCATGATGGAGGTCGTCTGCGCTCACTGCCCGGGTGATCGCGGCGGCGTCGCCGTGGTCGGCCACGAGCCGGATCTCGGCCGTTTCGTGAGTCATGCCCTCGCCGCTTCGACCCGGAGCTTTTGCGCCCTGCGCAAGGGGGCGGCCTGCCTGCTGGAATTTCCGGCCGTGCCCCGGGCGGGCAATGCCACCCTGGAATGGGCCCTGGAACCGGGCCATCTGCTGGCGGTGGCCGCCGGCGCCAGGTCGCGCGTCGGTCGCCGCAAGGCCGGCCGCGGCTAGTTCCACGCCGGCTCAGCGGCGCAGTTCGTCGTCACGGTAGTGCGGATCGCGCCAGCAGCGCGGCAGTGCCTCCCCGGACGGGAACACCAGGCCCGCCTTGCCGAAGGTTTCCACGTCTCCGGCCTCTTCGCCGATGTGGTAGCGGCCGGGCACTTCCTCCCGGTACGGGTCGAACAGGTCGCGCAGGTCCATGACCTCGACCAGGTGACCGCTGCCGGCTTCCTTCAGGAACATTCCATCCTCCGGACACGCGCGCGGTCATGTTACACCCGCGCGTCGGGCCCGGGCACGACCCCGGTCGCCGCCGCCGGCTCGAACGCGGGTCCGTGGAGGATGCGTTCGGCGTAGGAGGCACGGGCCGGCGAACCTTCCGGCCAGACGGAAGCGAAGCGCTGCCACCAGGCCCCGTTGTCGTACTCCACCGGCACCGCTTCCCAGCGAACGCCGCCGCGGTCGATGCCGTACAGCGCCCGCGGGTGCGCTCGCTCGCCCGCGGCGATCCGCGTGACCAGCACCCGCCGGTCGCCGCGGAAATTGGGCATGCCCGCCGAACCGTTGTTGATCACCGCGATATCGTCGAAGCGTGCCGCCCAGGGCAGGCAGGTATGGCTGCAGGCAAAGGCATCGACATGTGCCTCGGCGGCCCAGGCGGCGACCCGCTCCGGCAGCAGCGGCTGCAACGGATCGGTCACGCGCTCGATCGCGAACTGCCAGCCCGCCACCGATTCGGGGTCGCCGTGGATTACGCCCGTCACGCTGTCTCCGACCCGCACCCGCAGCAGCCGCGGCAGTGCGGTCAGCCGTTCACGGGCAAGAGGCACCCTGGCGGCGGTTTCGCGCAGCCGTTCCATGATGCGGTTCGAATACTCGACCGTCGCATCGTCGACGAACCCGGGATAGGCGCAGCCGCATCCGGCGCCGGGATCGGGCTGCGCCAGCTCCAGTTCCACGTTGCCGGCGAGCGCATGCTCGGTCAGCACGGTGTCCTGGATCGCGGCGAAATCGTCGGCGCGGGCGTCGAACCAGTGGAAATCACCGTTGTACACCAGCGCCACGCGGGTTCCATCGGCACGCTCCTGCTCGATCAGCCGCCGGATCGCGGCCAGTGCCTCGACATTGCCGTAGAGACCGCCGACCACCCAGGCGATGTCGACCTCCAGCTCGTCGGCCCGCGCGAGCTCGCCCGGACGATAGCGGTAGTGCAGGGGGCAGCTCCGGCCCGGCGCGTCGTTCATCGCCCGTCACCGCGCGGGCGCAGGCCGGCCGCGAAGGAGCCGATGCCGATCGCGAGGACCGCCACCGTGATCGCCAGCAGGCGGCTGTACTTGTGCTCCAGGCCGGTCAGCGGTTCGACCAGCGCGATGTAGCCCGCGTTCTCGATGAAATAGATCGCGGCGCCGCCGAACGCGGCGATCGCCGAGACGACGAGCGGCCAGCGAGCCACCTCGCGGTTGCCCAGGATGCAGAACCCGATCACCGGCGCCAGGAACAGCGAGGCGGTACCGCTCACGGCGACCGCGGCATACAGATCGTCGGTTCCGAAGAACACCAGCAGCAGGCCGAACGCGCAGAACAGCGCCATGGCGACACGGCCGTTGCCGGTGGAGCCGCCGGCCAGCCCCATGTCGCGCACGGTCAGCTTGGCGGCGCTGGAAAAGGTCGAGTCCAGGGTCGAGGCGGCCGAGATGATCAGGGCCACCGCCAGCATCAGGGTGGCGGGTCCGCCCAGCAGGCGGGCCAGGGTGGCGAGCAGTTCCTCTTCGCCCTGGCGGTGCAGGCCGGCGAACACGCCGAGTACCCCGAAGGCCAGGATGCAAAGGCCCGAGATCCAGAACGCGTGCAGGAAGCTGCGCCGGGTGGTATCGCGATCGGCGATGAAACCGCGGTCCATCATCACCGGGTCGTGCAGCGGGTAGCTCCAGACCTGCAGTGCCGCCACCAGCAGCAGGATCCAGCCGGGATTCGCCGGCTCGGGGCTGCTGGTGACGATGGCCGCCGCGTCGAACAGCGGGTGCACCAGCATCAGGCCCGCCAGCGCCACCAGCAACAGCAGCAGGATGCTCATCTGCAGCACGTCGGTGCGCAGCGAGGCCCGCAGACCCCCGGTCATGGAGTAGCCCAGCGTGACCGCGGCGACGGCCAGTATGGACGCGACCCAGGCCGACGAGCCGGCGACCCCGAAGACGATGCCGACCACCAGCAGGTTGGCGAACACCTCGCTGACCAGGCGCAGCGAGACCAGCACGTTGAAGCAGCCGCTGCCCCAGCGGCCGAAGCGCTGTTGCAGGAACCTCTGGACATTGTCCGCGCCGTGCGTGAAGCGCAGGCGATCGACGATCAGCCAGCCGGTGAGAAAGGAGCCGTAGTAGGCAGTGTAGGCGAGCGCACCGGAGATGCCGTAGTAATAGCCGAGGATGCCCGCATTCAGCAGCGAACGCGCGAAGATCCAGGTGGTGACCTGCGAGAAGGTGAGCGTCAGGACACCGGGAGCGGTCCCGGATTCGGTCCAGCCGCGAAAGAATCCGTCGGCAGTGCGTGCCCGCGGCGTGATGATGATGCTGACGATGGCGACGGCAACCAGGACGCCGATCAGGGTCGGGGCATGCATGCCCAGGTCCATGTCGCTTCCCTCCCGTGGACGTGTCGCATCTTGGTCCCGCCAGCGGCTAAAAGGTTCCGCCGTTTCCGGTCGAGCCGCATCGTGGGTCAGTCGCGCAGGCCGGAACGCGACCGAAGGGAGCTTTCCGGCGTTTCGAACGAAGGCAACCGCCTTGCCGGCCGGCCCGTCTGCCGGATGGGTCCGGCGCGTGGGAGCCCGACGGCTGTCGGCATTCGGTTACGCGGCTGCGGTGGCTGGTCGCAATCCGGCCTACTCGCAACCTGGCCTGCGTGCTGTGGCGGAATTCGATGGGTCGGGCTCTACTTCCGCCCCAGCAGCACGTACAGCGCGCCGCTGCCGCCGTCGACGGGGCGGGCGGAACAGAAGGCGAGCACTTCCTCGCGGCGGCGCAACCAGCCGGCGACGGCGGGCTTGAGTACCGGTCCCTCGTTGCTGGAGCGCCGGCCCTTGCCGTGGATGATGCGCACGCAGCCGAGGCGGCGCTCGCGGGCGTGGCGCAGGAACTCGCTCAGCGCCCGTTCGGCCTGGGCCCGGGTCATGCCGTGCAGATCCAGTTCCGCCTCGATCGCGTACTGGCCGCGACGCAACCGGCGCAGCACGCGTTTCTGCAGGCCCGGACGCGCATGTACCTGTTCCTCGCCCGGATCCCGTTCGGGATCGTCGAACGCGCCCGAGGACAGCGCCGCCCGGGCCTCGGCCTCGTCCGCCTCGAGTCGTGACGGATGCGGCGCGGGCCGGGGCACGTCCGGCGCCCGCCGCTCGCTGCGCAGCGGGCGCACCTCGCGCATCGCCTCGCGAAACAGTTCGCGCTCGTCCGGATCGACTTTGTCGTCCTCCTGCATGTGATTCATGATACTGCCACGGCCTGCCGCAACGACAGGAATCCCTGGTCCCCGTCACGACTTCGGGTCCCGGTTCAGGGGGCATGCGGACCCGGGCCGGGAACACCGAAGACACCGAAGACACCGACGATACCAACGAGACCGAAAATGCGGATCGGGCCGGCCCGCAGCCGGCGGTGCCACGAACTCCATTGCCGAACTCCCCATCGGTTTGCTGCACCCGGGGAAGATCCCACCTTCATGTCTTTCGGTGTTTTCGGTGCGTTCGGTGTATTCGGTGTACCAGATGTTTTCCGTGTACCGATGGCTGCCATTGTCCTGCTGCACCCGGGTACCGGAGTGCCAGTCTCTTCGGCGAGTCCGGGGCGCTGCGGATACCGGTGAATCTGGCGTATAGTGCACGCCCTGAAAACGGCTCCGCCCATGCCCATGCACATCCTGCTCGCCAACGATGACGGTTACCGCAGCCCGGGCCTCGCGGCCCTGGCCGAGGCCCTGTCGTCGGTGGCGACCTGCACCGTGGTCGCGCCCGACCGCGACCGCAGCGGCGCCAGCAACTCGCTGACGCTGACCCGGCCGCTGCGGGCCGAGCGCCAGGACAACGGCTTCATCTCCGTCGAGGGTACGCCCACCGACTGCGTGCACCTGGCGATCAACGGTCTGCTGGACGAGATGCCGGACATGGTCATCGCCGGCATCAACATCGGTCCGAACATGGGCGACGACGTGCTGTATTCGGGCACCGTGGCCGCGGCGATGGAGGGGCGATTCCTGGGGCTGCCGGCGATCGCGGTCTCGCTGGCGGGGGACAACCACTTCGCCACGGCGGGCCGGGTTGCGCGCCGGCTGATCGAACGCATGCACCAGGCGCCGCTGCCGAGCGATACCATACTCAACGTGAACGTGCCCGATCGTCCGTACGAGCAGCTTGCGGGCTGGCGCGAGACGCGCCTGGGCAATCGCCACCGGTCGGAGCCGCTGATGCGGACGCACGATCCGCGCGGCCGGCCGTGCTACTGGATCGGCCCGCCCGGGGCCGAGCAGGATGCCGGTCCGGGCACGGATTTCGACGCCATCGGGCGGGGGATGGTCTCGGTGACGCCGATCGCTACCGATCTGACGAGGCACAATGCACTATCGCAACTGGGGGAGTGGGTCGCAGAATGCTCAGGTACCTGACCGAGCAGGAGATATCGGGGGTCGGCATGACCTCGCAACGCACGCGTGACCGCCTGATCGAGCGGCTGCGGGAAAAGGGCATCGACGATGAACGGGTGCTGCAGCAGATGCGGCGCACGCCGCGGCACCTGTTCATGGACGAGGCGCTCTCCTCGCGCGCCTACGAGGACACGGCGCTGCCGATCGGCCACGGGCAGACGATCTCGCAGCCGTTCGTGGTGGCACGCATGACTTCGGCACTGCTGGAGGGCATGCCCACCGAGGGACCCACCCGGGTGCTCGAGATCGGTACCGGTTCCGGTTACCAGGCGGCGGTGCTGGCCGGGCTGGTCGACGAGGTCCATACCGTCGAGCGTATCGGCGCGCTGCTTCGACTCGCGCGCGGCCGCTTTCGACGGCTCGGCCTGCACAACATTCACTGCCGCCACGATGACGGCACCGTCGGCTGGCCCGAGCATGCCCCCTACCAGGGAATCCTCGTGACCGCGGCACCGGAACGGGTGCCGCAGGCGCTGTTCGATCAGCTCGATCCGGCGGGTTGCCTGGTGGTGCCGGTGGGCGGGGCCGGCGGCCAGGAACTGGTGCGTTACCGATTCGACGAGGAGGGACGACTGCAACGCGAATTTCTCGACCTCGTCGCGTTCGTGCCGTTCGTCGGCGGCCGGGACTGAGCCGCTGACCGTGCGCCTGTTCGGTCCCCTCTACGACCGCGTGCTGCGCTGGTCCGCCCATCCGCGGGCACCGCGCTATCTCGCGGCGCTGTCGTTCGCCGAGTCCTCGTTCTTTCCCATTCCGCCGGACGTGATGCTGGTGCCGATGGCCGTGAGCCGGCCCGAGCGCAGCGCCTGGTTCGCGCTGCTGACCACGGTGGCCTCGGTCGCGGGCGCCGTGCTCGGTTACGTGATCGGCTACTACGCCATCGGCGCGATCCTGCCCTGGATCGAGCGCATCGGCATGCTGGCCGAATACGAGGCCGCGGTCATCTGGTTCGATCGCTGGGGACTGTGGGTGATCCTGCTGGCGGGCTTCACGCCATTGCCCTACAAGGCATTCACGATCGCCGCGGGTGCGCTTTCCCTGTCGCTGATTCCCTTCCTGCTCGGTTCACTGGTCGGGCGTGGCGCCCGCTTCGGCCTGGTGGCGGCGCTTGCTGGCATACTGGGCCCACGAGTGGAACCGTGGGTACGACGCTGGGTCGAGTGGCTCGGCTGGGGCGTGCTCGGAGTGGCGGCGATCGCATGGTTGTGGTGGTACAACGGAGGCTGACGGCAGCGGCGATACTGGCGGCGGTGCTGCTCGTCGGCGGTTGCGCCACGGACATCGGCGGGGCCTTCGAGCCGAACGTCTACACCGTGCGTCCGGGCGATACCCTGTACTCGATCGCCTGGCGCTACCGCATCGACTACCAGGACCTGCTGCGGTGGAACGATATCGACGAGCCGGACAGCATCAGGCCCGGCCAGCGCATTCGGCTGGCGCCGGGCGCTTCCTCCGTCGCCCGTTCGGGCGGTACGCCGGCCCCTGTTTCCGGCAGCGGTAGCGGGAATGGAAGCGACAGCCGGGATGCGGCCGAACCCGCCAGTACAAAGGCACCGGCACCGAAACCGGATGACCGGGACGTGGACGCACGGTGGCGCTGGCCCACCGCAGGCAGCGTCGTCGGCACCTTCAGTGACGGCAGTGTCGCCGGCCGCGGCATCGACATCGCCGGCGAGGAAGGTCAGCCCGTGCTGGCGACCGCGGCGGGCGAAGTCGTGTACAGTGGCAGTGGATTGCAGGCGTACGGCCAGTTGATCATCATCCGGCATTCGGACGACTTTCTCAGCGCCTACGCGCACAACAGGGAACTGCTGGTCAGGGAGGGCAAACGGGTCACCGGGGGGCAGCAGATCGCTCGCATGGGGCAGAACCTCGACGGCGAAGCATTGCTGCATTTCGAGATCCGTTATCGGGGCAGTCCAGTCGATCCGCTCGACTACCTGCCATCGCGTGACTGAAGCATCGCAACCGCCCTTGCGGGAGGGGACGCCCGGACGAATGAGCAATCTCGGCGATCCCGATTCGGATGCCCGCGGCGGCAAGGCCACCGACGGGAGCAACGGCCGCCGGGAGCGGCGGCCCCCGGCCCCGCGCGAATTCACTTCGAGCGAGGCCGACGCCACGCGCCTCTACCTCAGGGACATCGAGTTCTCCACCCTGCTGACGGCGGACGAGGAGAAACAGCTCTCGCGCGCCGCCCAGCAGGGCGATGTCGAGGCGCGCCGCCGCATGATCGAATCCAACCTGCGGCTGGTGGTGAAGATATCGCGGCGCTACATCAACCGCGGCCTGCCGCTGCTGGACCTGATCGAGGAAGGCAACCTGGGCCTGATCCACGCCGTGGAGAAGTTCGATCCGGACCTCGGCTATCGCTTCTCGACCTATGCCACCTGGTGGGTGCGCCAGACCATCGAGCGCGCACTGATGAACCAGACCCGCACGATCCGGCTGCCGATCCACGTCATCAAGGAAATCAATACCTACCTGCGGGCCGCGCGCGAGCTGCAGCAACGGCTCGATCACGAACCGACGGCCGTGGACATTGCCGACCTGCTCGACCGGCCGATCGGCGAGGTCAAGCGGATGCTGGGCCTGAACGAGCGTGTCGCCTCGGTGGACATGCCGGCATCGCGCGACAGCGAGCGCCCGCTGCTGGACCTGATCCCCGACGAGGGAGCCCGGGAACCGCTGGCGCTGCTGGCGGACGCGGACGTGCGCGAGCACTGCGACGAGTGGCTGGCGGAACTGGAGCCCAAGCAGCGCGAAGTGGTGGTGCGCCGCTTCGGCCTGCACGACCGCGATCCGGCAACGCTGGAGGAAGTCGGTGCCGAGCTCGGCGTCACCCGCGAACGCGTCCGCCAGATCCAGATCGAGGCCCTGAAGAAACTGCGCCGCATCCTCGAGAGCCGCGGTTACTCCGTGGAGACGCTGTTCTACTCCTGAACAGTTTGGAACCACGGATGAACACGGATGAACACAGATGCAGCCGCCCGCCGGCGGAAACCGTGTCAGAGCTCCGCTGTCAGTCCGTTGCGGGGCGACGGCCCAAGAACCGGAACCACGAATGAACACGAATAAACACGAATGTGAAACAGCATTCGACGGGCGGGTGTCGGAGCTGCGCTGATATTCAGTGAATCATTTCAGCGTTACGATCGCGAAGCCCTGACAGCGAAGCTCCGGAAGTAGTTCCGATGGCAACCCTATTCGTGTTTATTCGTGTTTATTCGTGGTTCCCGTCCTTGGGTCATTTTGGTAGCCAAGTAACAGCGAAGCTCCGACATGCCCTCAATCCATGGGCGGCAGCATCTGTGTTCATCCGTGGTTCTAGTTTTTGACGAACCACGGAACAGAGGTGGCTAGTCGTCCTCGATCATCATGAGCGCCGCGGCAACGCGGCGGTCCTCGCTCATGAGGACGTTGAAGGTGCGGCAGGCGGCGGCGGTGTCCATGGCCTCGAGGCCGATGCCGCGGCGGGCGAAGCGGGCGATGAGGCGTGCCGCCGGCAGCCGTTGCTCGCGGCCGGTGCCGAGCAGGATGATCTCGGGCTCGTGCTCTTCCAGCGCCTCGAAGTGGTTCTCGGTCAGCTCGGTCACGAGAGCGCTTTCCCAGTCGGGGATCAGCGTCTCCGGCAGCACGATCAGGTCGCGGGTGTACTCGGTCTCGTTGACCGTGATCCGGCCGGGCCCGTAGGCCCGGATCAGGTAGCTGCCGGTTCCCTTGTCGAGCGAAAGTTTCATGGATGGCGGGCGCGGTGGGGTGTGGCGTTCATTGTAGCAGCCGTGTGGTCGTCGGCCCTCCATCGTCTGCCCATGCCCGCGCGATGACGTTATAATCATCCGTTTTGCGTGACCGGGCCGGGAAGCCCGCGGAGAAACCTTCGGTGCAGAAACAGTTCCCGCGGATCGAGCGGCTGCCGCCGTATGTCTTCAACATCGTCAACGACCTGAAGGCGGCGGCGCGAGCACGCGGCGAGGACATCGTCGATTTCGGCATGGGCAATCCCGATCAGCCCACGCCGCGGCACATCGTCGACAAGCTGACCGAGGCGGCCGAGCGGCCCGATACCCACCGCTATTCGATGTCGCGGGGCGTGCCGCGCCTGCGCCGGGCGATCTGCCGCTGGTACGCGGATCGCTACGGGGTCGAGCTGGATCCCGAATCGGAGGCGATCGTCACCATCGGTTCCAAGGAGGGCCTGGCGCACCTGGCGCTGGCCACCACCGGTCCCGGTGACGCCGTTCTGGTGCCGAACCCGGCGTATCCGATCCATCCCTACGGCTTCGTCATTTCGGGCGCCGACATCCGCCACGTGCCGCTGACGCCCGAGGTCGACTTCTTCGCCGAGCTCGAGAAGGCGATCACCGATTCGTGGCCGAAGCCGAAGATGCTGGTGCTGAACTTCCCGGCCAACCCGACCGCGCACTGCGTCGAGCTCGAGTTCTTCGAACGGGTGGTACGGATCGCGCGCGAGCACGGCATCTGGGTGGTGCACGACATCGCCTATGCCGAGATCGTGTTCGACGGCTACAAGGCACCATCGATCCTGCAGGTGCCGGGCGCGCGCGAGGTGGCGGTGGAGACCTATTCCCTGTCGAAGAGCTACAACATGCCCGGCTGGCGGGTGGGCTTCGTCTGCGGCAATCCGGACCTGATCGCGGCCCTGGCCCGCATCAAGTCGTATCTCGACTACGGCATGTTCACGCCGATCCAGGTGGCCGCGATCCATGCGCTGGAGAGCGACCAGTCCTGTGTCGATGAGATCCGCGAGCTGTACCGCCGCCGGCGCGACACGCTCTGCGACGGTCTGAACGCGCTCGGCTGGCCGGTGGAGAAACCGAGGGCGACCATGTTCGTGTGGGCGCGCATGCCCGGGGAATACCGGCATCTGGGCTCGCTGGAGTTCGCCAAGAAGCTGCTGGCCGAGGCGAAGGTGGCCGTGTCGCCGGGCATCGGTTTCGGCAGCTACGGTGACGAGTATCTGCGTTTCTCGCTGATCGAGAACGAACATCGCACACGCCAGGCATTGCGGGGTATTCGCGCAATGTTCCGGGCCGACCGTCGAACTCGGGAGGAAATTTCGTGAATCCGGTGAAGATCGGCCTGCTGGGCCTGGGAACCGTGGGGGGCGGCACGCTGACCGTGCTGCAGCGCAATGCCGAGGAGATCGCGCGCCGCGCCGGCCGCGGGATCATCGTCAGCCACGCGTCGGTGCGCGACCGTTCCCGGCTCGAGGGGTTGCGGCTGAGCGATGTACGCCTGTCGAGCGATCCGGCCGATGTGGTCGATGACCCCGACATCTCCGTGGTGGTCGAGCTGTTCGGCGGCTACGAGCCCGCCTTCAGCCTGGTGATGCGGGCGATCGAGAACGGCAAGCACGTGGTGACCGCGAACAAGGCGCTGATCGCGATCCACGGCAACGAGATCTTCACCGCCGCCCAGCGCAAGGGCGTGATGGTGGCGTTCGAGGGTGCGGTCGCCGGCGGCATCCCGATCATCAAGTCGATCCGCGAGGGCCTGGCGGGCAACCAGATCCGCTGGCTCGCCGGCATCGTCAACGGCACCGGCAACTTCATTCTCACGGAAATGCGCGATCACGGCCGCGAGTTCGCCGACGTGCTGGCCGAGGCCCAGCGGCTGGGCTATGCCGAGGCGGATCCGTCGTTCGACGTCGACGGCATCGACGCGGCCCACAAGCTGACCATCCTTGCCTCGATCGCGTTCGGCATCCCGTTGCAGTTCGATCGCGTCTACACCGAGGGCATCAGCGGCATTACCCCCGAGGACGTCGGCTACGCCCAGGAACTGGGCTATCGCATCAAGCATCTGGCGATCGCCCGGCTGACCGACGGCCATGTCGAGCTGCGGGTGCATCCAACGCTGATTCCGCAGCGGCGCCTGATCGCCAATGTCGACGGCGTGATGAACGCGATCCTCGTGAATGCCGACGCGCTCGGTCCGACGCTGTATTATGGTCCCGGCGCCGGTGCCGAGCCGACCGCCTCCGCCGTGGTGGCGGACCTGGTCGACGTGGTGCGGACGCTGACGGTGGACCCGGACAACCGGGTACCGCACCTGGCGTTCAAGCCCGACCAGCTCGCCGATCTGCCGGTGCTGCCGATCGAGCGGATCGAGAGCGCCTACTACCTGCGCCTGCAGGCGGTCGACCGTCCCGGCGTGATGGCGCAGGTCTCGCGCATCATGGGCGATCTCGACATCTCGATCGAGGCGATCGTGCAGAAGGAGCCCGGACCGGGCGAGACCACCGTGCCGGTAATCATGCTGACCCGGCGCGTGATCGAGCAGCAGGTGGACGAGGCCATTCGCCAGTTCCATGAACTGGACTCGATCCTGGGCAGCGTCGTCCGCATCCGGGTCGAGACCCTCGGCTGAGGCACGTCGGGGTACCGACGGCAACGGGAGGGCAGATGCGCACGTTTCTCGCACTCGCCATCGTCTCGGGGGTCGCGTTGTGTGGTGCGATGCGAACACCGTCCGCCCCGCTGCAAATGCTGGTGCTGCGGATCTGTCTCTTCATCGCGGCCGGCTTCTTCGGCCTGTTGCTGGTGGTGGCGACGCTGGAGGCGCTGTTCGCGGCCGATTGAAGCCCTGCCCTTGACCGACTTTCATACACGCATCGAGACACTGCATCGGCGGCTGGGCATCCCGGCGGACTACGCCGCGCGCACGGGCCTGTCGCTGCAGCCCGAACCCGAGACCCTGGTCACGGTGGTCGGCGGCAGCGGTGAACGCCGTCACCGCCTGACGCCGGCGGCCGCCGCCCGCTGGGCGCAGATGGAAGCGGCCGCCGAGCGTGACGCGATCCGCCTGCTGCTGGTCTCGGCCTTCCGCAGTGTCGATTACCAGGCCGGCCTGATCGAGCGCAAGCTCGCGCGCGGACTCGACATCGACGAGATACTCCGGGTCAATGCCGCGCCGGGCTATTCCGAGCATCACAGCGGCCGCGCGGTCGATGTCGCGACCCCGGAACAGGAGCCGCTGATCGAGGATTTCGAGAACACGCAGGCCTTCGCCTGGCTGCAGCGCAACGCCCATCGCTGGGGATTCGTGCTGTCCTATCCGCGCGCCAACCGTCACGGCATCGTGTACGAGCCCTGGCACTGGGCCCTCGCACCGGACCTGGAGTAGATCGCGTGTGTCTCGCACTGCTGGCGCTGGAACAGGTGCCGGGCCGGCCGCTGATCCTGCTGGCCAACCGCGACGAGTGGCACCAGCGCCCGGCCGAGCCGCTGCACTGGTGGCCGGACCGCCCGGACATCGCCGGCGGACGGGACGCCGTCGCCGGCGGCAGCTGGCTCGCCGTGCATCGCGACGGCCGCTTCGCCACCGTGCTCAACGATGCCCGCATCCCGGCGCCGGCCGGGGCGCCCTCGCGCGGCGGCCTGGTCACGGCCTGTCTCGAATCGGCCGATCAGGCTGCCTGGCTGGACGCGCTGCATGCCCGGCGTGACGCCTATGCCGGCTTTCACCTGCTGGTGGGGCGGCCCGGATGCGGGTGGTATTGTGGCAGCCGTTCCGAGCGGCCGCGGCCGCTGACGGCGGGTCTGCATGCCGTGGGCAATGCCGGTCCGGACCCGGGCGATCCCCGCCTGTGTCGGGCACGCTCGCGGCTGGAGGCGGCGCTGGCCGGGGACATCGATCCCGAGGCACTGCTGGACGTGCTGGCCGACACGGCCGCTCCCGGCCCCGGGGCGGGCGACACGCGTCCCGTGTTCGTTACCGGCGATGAGTTCGGCACACGCTGCTCGACCCTGTTCATGGTGGCGGACGATGGCTGCGCAGTTCTGCACGAGCGGAGATTCGACGCGAAGGGGCAAGGGAGCGGCGATACTCGGCGTCACTGGCGGATCACCGCGATACCCGGGCGGTACTGATTCATGAGGCGGGGCCGCTGTCTTGCCCGGCGCCTGCTCACGGCCGGCACCGGCCTGGCCGCCCTGTGCTGTGCCGGCCTGGCGGGCGCGGCGGGGATCACGGTCGAGATCGAGGGTGTCGAGGGCGCAATGCACGACAACGTTCGTGCGTATCTGGGCATCGTCCAGCACGGGCTCGATGATGCCGGCGACGAGAGCCCGGATGCCGCAATGGTGCGCCGCCTGCACGCAAACGCGCCCGGGGAGATCCGCGCCGCGCTGCAACCGTTCGGCTACTATGATCCGGAGGTGGACGCGCGCCTCGAGCGGACCGAGGACGGCTGGCATGCGCGCTACCGCATCGATCCCGGCGAGCCGGTGCTGCTGACGGATGTCACCGTGCGGGTCGAGGGCGAGGGCAGCGATGACGCCGCGTTTGCCCGGCTCATCGAGGGGTTGGTGCTGGCCGAAGGCAAGCGCCTGCATCACCCCGACTACGAGGCGGCCAGGTCGCGCCTCATGGAACTCGCGGCCGATCGCGGATATCTCGACGCGCGCTGGGCGCGCAAGACCCTGCGCGTCGATCCGCGCGCGCGAGAGGCTAGCGCGGTACTGATTCTCGACAGCGGCTCTCGTTACCGTTTCGGCGAAGTCCGCTTCGACGACACCGTGGTGAGCGAGGACTTCCTGCGGCGTTATCTCCGCTTCGAGAAGGGCGATCCATACGAGGCCGGCAGGGTGCTCGATCTGCAGTACGCCCTCGACGACAGCGACTACTTCCGCCGTGTCCGGGTGACCGCCCGTCGCGATGCCGTCCGTGACGGGGAAATACCGATCGACGTCGAACTCGATGCACGGCCCAAGCACCGTTATACCTTCGGCATCGGTTTCGGTACCGATACCGGTCCGCGCGCGAGCGTCGGCCGGGAAACCCGTTACACGAATGACCGCGGCCACCGCCTGCGGACCGAGGCCCGGATTGCCGAAATCCGTTCGCGCGTCAGTGCGCAATACACCATTCCGCTCGAGCAGCCATGGCGCGAGCGCCTCGAGCTGAACAGCTCCCTGGGCGAAGAGGACATCGGCGATGCAAGCAGCGAGCAGTTCGAGATCGGTGGCCAGCACATCACCACCGGTGGCGGCTGGCAGCGCGCGCTTTCGCTCCAGTTCCAGCGCAGCCGCGACAGGATCGGCAACGAGACCAGCGAACGCGATCTCGTGATGCCCGGCATCGGGCTGATACGCAGCCGCTTCGACAGCCCGGTCTACGCCACGCGCGGCTACCGGTTGGCGCTCGATCTCAACGGCGGCACCGAGACCTTCGGCTCGGACGTGAGCTTCGCCCGGCTGCAGGTGGGTGCGGAGGGGGTATACCAGGTCTGGGACCGTGGGCGTGTGCTCGGCCGGCTGCAACTGGGAAAGGTGTGGGTGGAGCCGTTCGAGGACCTGCCGCTGTCGCAGCGCTTCTTCGCCGGCGGCGATCAGAGCGTGCGCGGTTTCGATTACCAGGCGCTCGCCCCGCGCAACGAGGACGGTGACGTGATCGGCGGCCGTTACCTGGCGGTCGCCAGCGTCGAGCTCGAGCAGCTTCTCGTCGGCAATTGGGGTGCGGCCGTGTTCACCGATCACGGCAACGCCGTCAACGACCTGGATGAGGACCTGCGTACATCCGTCGGCGTCGGCCTGCGCTATCGTTCGCCGGTGGGCGTGTTCCGGCTGGATGTGGCCAGGGCCACGGACGGCGACGAGTCCGCGCGCCTGCACCTGAGCCTGGGGGTGGACCTGTGAACCGGCGCGGCATTGTCGTCCTGCTGGCACTGGGATTGCCGTTGACCGTGATCGTCGCCCTGATCGCGCTGCTCGCCTGGGCCTTCACCACCGAGTCCGGTTCCCGCTGGGCCATCGAACAGGCCCGCCCGTACCTGCCGGAGAACATCCGCTTCGAGCGCGCGCACGGCGTCCTTGCCGGCCCGCTCGAGCTGCACGGGCTGGTCGTGCGTACAGCCGGTGCCACGCTGCGGGTCGAACGCCTGGATTTCGACTGGATGCCGACGGCGCTGATCGGGGGCGAGGCGCGGATCCTGGAACTCGCGCTCGCCGGCGTGGATATCGAGGTGCTGCCGGGCGATGGCGCGGAGTCGCCTGCCGGCGGGACGGCGGCAGCACCGAGGCTGCCGGAGGACCTGTCGCTGCCGCTCGCGATCGTGGTCGAACGCCTGACCGTCGAGGATGTTGTCGTTCGCCTGCCCGATGGCGGCGAGCAGCGGATCGAGCGACTCGCGCTGCGGGCCTCGGCCGGTCCCGATGGTCTCGCGATCGAGGGGCTCGAGGTCTCCGCGCCGCTGGCGAACGTGGGCGGGTCGCTCCACATGCAGTCGTCACGGCCGTTCGAACTGGAAGGTGCGATCGCGTGGCGCCTGCGGCTGCCGGAGCCGGCGCCGGAGACGATGACGGGGCGACTGGAAATCGGCGGCAGCCTGGAGCGGGTGCAGGCACGGCTGAGTGTCGAGCAGCCCGCGGCGGCGAGACTGCAACTGCAGGCGAGCCTGTTCCGGGAAAGCCCGCAATGGTCGGGCGCACTGCAGTTGCCCGTTGGCGCGCTGCGGAGCTGGTGGGGCGAGGCGCCGGAGTTGATGGCGGGCGCCGACCTGCAACTCGAGGGTTCGTTCACGCATGCCGCGGTGCAGGGCGTCCTCGAGCTCGAGGGCCTGCCTACCGGTCCCCTGCGGGCGCAGGTCGAGGCGAGAGGTTCGGCTGATCGCGTGACGCTCGAACACCTGCGCATCGAGCCCGGGCGGCGGCCGGCATCGTCGCTCACGGCCAGTGGCGAGGTCGACCTCGCCGCCGCCGAACCGCGGTTCGATGTACGCCTGGACTGGAACGATCTGGCCTGGCCGCTCGATGGAACGGCGATGGTCACCAGCGAATCCGGCACGCTCGCACTGGCCGGTACCATCGATGCCTACGACCTCACCGGCGATGCGCGCATGCGCACCCCGCAGACCGGCGACGAACCGATCCGCCTCGACTGGCGGGCAACGGGCTCGACCGAGGCCCTGTCCGGGCTGGAACTGGGCGCGGACTGGCACGAAACGCACCTGACGGCCGCCGGCCGGATCGACTGGGTGCCGGAGGGGATGGCGCAACTGCGGCTCGATCTGGCCGGGCTCGATCCGGCTCGCCTGGCCGAACCGTTGACGGGCCGACTGGGCGCCAGCGCGGAACTGCACGCGACCTGGGGGGACCGGGTCACCGCCGCGCTGGACCTGGAATCGCTCGAGGGCGAACTCAACGGGGACCCGCTTTCCGGCAACGCGCGCCTGCGCTACGACGACGGCGCGGCGCGGATCGAGCGGCTGGCCCTGAATGCGGGCGACGCACATGTCGAAATGTCGGGATCGGTGGACCAGAATCTCGCGCTCGACTGGCGGGTTGCCGTTCCGCGCCTGGGGGATCTGGTTCCGGCGTGGGGCGGTCGCATCGACGGCAATGGCCGGGTGACCGGTCAACCCGATGCCCCGCGCATCGCGCTGGAAGTCGACGCCGCGGAAGTGGTCACGCCGGTGGCGGAGGTGGCAGCGCTCACCATCAACGGTCACGTGGCCCCGCTCGGCGGGGGTCAGACCACGCTGGAACTCGGGGCCACGGATGTGGTGACCGAGGCAGTGACGCTGCGCTCGCTGGCGCTGCGCGTGGCCGGTACGCCGGAGGATCATCGGCTGGAGGCGGAACTGCGCAGCGATCGTGGCGACGCAGATTTCGCGCTCGCGGGCATGGCCGTGGACTCGGGCTGGCGCGGGCAACTGCTGCGGGCGACCCTGGCACCGGCGGGCATCGATCCGTGGCGACTGGCCGAGCCGGTCGAGCTGGCGTGGCACGAGGGCGCCGTGAACCTGGAACAGGGTTGCTGGCGCAATGGCGGTGCACGCCTGTGCATGGCGGCCAGCGGCGACGCCGGGGGCTGGCGGGCACGCCTCGACGCGCAGGCCGTTCCGCTCGAGCTGATCGCCTCGCTCGCGCGCCACGCCCTGCCGCAGGATGATCCCGGATTCACCGGGACCTTCGATCTGGAGGCGGACCTCGCGGCGGAGGGCGGCGTCGTGACCGGGCAGGCGCGGCTGGATCTGGCGGCCGGCGAGATCATCGGCGTGGTCGATGAAGAGTCGCGAACCCTGCTCGCATACGAGTCCGCACGGGTCGAGTTGCGTCTTGCCCCGGACGTGATCGCCCTCGACGGGCATCTGCCGCTGGCCGGGGAGGGCGCGATCCGGCTCGACGGGCGGATCGGACGCGACAAGCCGCGCTCCCTCGACGGACGCCTGCAGGCACGGATCGAGGATCTGGGCCTGCTCGTGATGGTACCCGCCATCGGGCATGTGGAAGGCCGCCTGCTGGCCGATGTCGAACTGGGCGGGACGCTCGAGCAACCGTCCGCGGCCGGATCGATGCGGCTGGAAGACGGCCGTCTGGGGCTGCTGCCGCTCGGGATCGAGCTGACCGACATGCAGGCGGACCTGGCCACGGGGGATGACGCGCTGGAGGTCGTGCTCGCGGCCCGTTCCGGCGAGGGCGAGTTGACCGCGGACATCCGTCTCGAACGCGTGCCCGGCGGTGGCTGGCGCGGTTCGGGCAGCCTCTCGGGCGAGAACTTCGAGGCGGCCGATCTGCCGGAGGCGAACGTGGTCATCTCGCCGGAGCTCGAGTGGCGGCTCGACGGGCCGGATGTCTCCCTGTCCGGCGAGGTCACGGTACCGAGCGCCCGGATCATGCCGCGTGACCTGTCGGGCAGCGTCCAGGTGTCGCCCGACACCGAGATCGTCGGGGTGGAGGCGGAAACGGAGGAAGCGCCGCCGCTGCGCGTGACGGCCGATGTCACGGTCACGCTCGGCCCCGATGTACGCATCGATGCCTTCGGCCTCGAGAGCCGGCTCGCGGGGAGCATTCGCGTTCACGAGCAACCCGGACAGCTCACCTCGGCGAACGGGGAGCTGCGGGTGGAGGAGGGTACCTACACCATTTACGCGCAGAAGCTGCGGATCGAACGCGGCCGCGTGATCTACGACGGCGGCCCGGTGGCCAATCCGGGGCTGGACGTGCGCGCGGTGCGGCGTCCGGGGAACGTGCTGGTGGGCGTGAACGTGCGCGGCACGCTGCGCGAACCCCGGGTCGACCTGTTCTCCGAACCGCCGATGGAGCAGTCGCAGCAGTTGTCCTACCTGATCGTCGGTCTGCCGCTGGGCGAGACTTCCAGTGGACAGCAGTCCAGTGTCGCCGCGGCTGCCGCCGCACTGGCGGGCTCCGAACAGGGCACGCGCCTGGCGAGTCGATTCGGCGTGCAGGAGGTGACGGTCGATCAGGATGATTCGGGCGCGGGCGCGTCGCTCGTGCTCGGCCGCTATCTGTCGCCGCGGCTGTATGTCGGCTACGGCATCGGTTTCGCGGAAGAGGCCAACAGCGTGCGCATGCGTTACACGCTGACCGACCAGTGGTCGCTGGAGGCCCGCTCGGGCATGACCTCGGCTGCCGATCTGCTCTACAGCATCGAGGTCGATTCGAGCATCGATGCCGTTCCGCTCTTGCCGGGCAACGGCGATGCCGAATCGCGGGCCGGGGACGACGAGCGGTGATCGGGAATCTGGCGACGGCATGGGGCGGTCCGGCCGGCACCGGCCGCATGCGGGCGGATCCCGGGGATTTCCGGGTCGAGGAGGTACTGGGTTTCGAGCCGGGCGGCGGCGGCGAGCACCTGTGGCTGTGGATCGCCAAATGCGGTGCCAACAGCGAGGACGTCGCCGCGGAAGTGGCCCGTTGCTGCGGGGTGCCGCGCCGGCACGTGGGTTATTCCGGGCGCAAGGATCGCAACGCCGAGACGTATCAGTGGTTCTCGGTGCATCTGCCCGGCGCGGCCGATCCCGACTGGAGCGCCGCGACCGCGTCGAAGTGGCGCGTGGATCGCGCCGTGCGGCACTCGCGCAAGCTGCGTACCGGTACCCACCGGGCCAACGCCTTCCGCCTGCGCATCCGCGACTTCGACGGCGATCGCGCGCTGGCCGAGACGCGCCTGGCATCGATTGCGCAATCGGGTTTCCCGAACTACTTCGGCCCGCAGCGCTTCGGTCGCAAGGGCGAGAATCTCGCGCGGGCACGCGCCGCCCTGGCCGGTGGCCGCCGTCGCCTGTCGAGCATGCAGCTCTCGGCTGCACGCAGCTGGTTGTTCAATCTCGTGCTGCACCGGCGCGTCATCGACGGCAGCTGGAAGCGGGCGCTGCCCGATGACGCCCTGATGCTGGCCGGCACCCATTCGATATTCCGCTGCCGCGGTGACGAGGACGATCTCGAGGCACGGCTGGAGATGCACGACATCGATCCGACCGGGCCCATGTGGGGCAGCGGGGAGGCGGTCGCCGGCCCGGCGGCAATCGTGCGCGAACGCACCTGGCTGGCCGCCGAGGAGCCCTTGTGCACCGCGCTCGAAACGCTGGGCGTGAGGCACAGCCGGCGCCCGCTGCGGGCGCGGCCGGTCGACCCGGACTGGCGCTGGGACGGCGACGCGCTGGAGCTGGATTTCACCCTGCCGCGCGGTGTCTTCGCCACCAGCCTGGTGCGCGAGCTGGTCGAGGTGCGCCAGGGGCCGGCGGAATGAGGCATCCGCGGCGACCGCGAATCGTGTCTCCGCGTGGACAGTCGCCGGGCCGCTACAGTAGAATCGCGCCGGCCTCGGGGAGGGCAGCGACAACAGCATGATCTCCCTCATAATGCAACGGGAAGGGCCGGATGGTCGTTCCCGTTTTGCATGTCTGGGGAAGATCCGATCAAGGGCCATCCCGGCCTTGATCGGACACGGGCCATGAAAATGCGATTTCCATGGCCCTTCATTTTCAGCGACTTGCGGTCGCTGAAAATGGCGGCACATTCATGTGCCGCGGGAACCTCTGCATGAATCAGGGGTTCCCCGGCTTCGGATCGATTCCGGCGAGGGTTCCACGTTGAGCACGCCCGCACTTCTCGCACTGGCTGACGGCACCGTCTTTCGCGGTCGTTCCATCGGTGCCGAGGGACAGTCGGTCGGCGAGGTCGTCTTCAACACGGCCATGACCGGCTATCAGGAGATCCTCACCGACCCTTCCTACGGCCGGCAGATCGTCACCCTGACGTATCCGCACATCGGCAACGTCGGCACCAACCTCGAGGACGAGGAAGCCGGGCAGGTGTTCGCGGCGGGGCTGGTCATCCGCGATCTGCCGCCGATCGCCAGCAACTGGCGTTCGCAGGAGACGCTGCCCGACTATCTGCAGCGCCACGGCGTCGTCGCCATCGCCGAGGTCGACACCCGCGCGCTCACCCGGCGCCTGCGGGAACAGGGCGCGCAGGCGGGCTGCATCGCGGCCGGCGACGCGGTCGATGCGGATGCGGCCATCGCCGCGGCCCGGGAATTCCCCGGACTCGCCGGGGCCGACCTGGCCCGGGTCGTGTCGACCCGGGAGATCTACCACTGGACCGAGGGCAGCTGGCGGCTCGACGGCGGTCATCCGGCACCACGCGATCCGGCCGACTGCCGCTGGCACGTGGTGGCCTACGATTTCGGCATCAAGCGCAACATCCTGCGGCTGCTGGCGGATCGCGACTGCCGCGTCACCGTGGTGCCGGCCGAGACGCCGGCCGCGGACGTGCTGGCCATGGAACCGGACGGCGTGTTCCTGTCCAACGGGCCGGGCGACCCGGAGCCCTGCGGCTACGCGATCGAGGCGATCCGCGAGTTCGTCGATCGGAGCCTGCCGACGTTCGGCATCTGCCTGGGCCACCAGCTGCTGGGACTGGCCTGCGGCGCACGCACGACCAAGATGAAGTTCGGCCACCACGGCGCCAATCATCCGGTCAAGGATCTCGACAGCGGGCGCGTGATCATCACCTCGCAGAACCACGGCTTCGCGGTCGATCTCGATTCCATGCCCGCGACCCTGCGTACCACCCACGTGTCGCTGTTCGACGGCTCGTCGCAGGGCATCCATCACACGGAGCGGCCCGCCTTCAGCTTCCAGGGGCACCCCGAGGCGAGCCCGGGGCCGCACGACATGCGGCCGCTGTTCGACCATTTCATTGACCTGATGGCCGCTCGCGGGCGCGCCTGAGACACGGACCGGGAGCCGATGCCGAAACGCACCGATATCGAGAGCATCCTGATCCTGGGCGCGGGCCCGATCGTGATCGGCCAGGCCTGCGAGTTCGACTATTCCGGCGCGCAGGCCTGCAAGGCGCTCGGGGAGGAGGGCTACCGCGTCATCCTGGTCAATTCCAACCCGGCCACGATCATGACCGACCCGGAGATGGCCGACTCGGTCTACATCGAGCCGGTGCACTGGTCGGTGGTCGAGCGCGTGATCGAGGCGGAACGGCCCGATGCCCTGCTGCCGACCATGGGCGGGCAAACGGCGCTCAACTGCGCGCTCGATCTCGAGCGTCACGGCGTGCTCGCCAAGCACGGCGTGCAGATGATCGGCGCCTCGCGCGAGGCCATCGACATGGCCGAGGATCGCGACCGCTTCCGCAAGGCCATGGCCGAGATCGGCCTGGAAACCCCGAATGCCTGTATCGCGCATTCCTGGGAAGAGGCGCAGCAGCGCCAGGCGCAGATCGGCTATCCGGTGATCATCCGGCCCTCGTTCACGCTCGGTGGCTCGGGCGGCGGCATCGCCTTCAACCGCGAGGAATTCGAGGACATCTGCAGGCGCGGGCTCGAGCTGTCGCCGACCCACGAGGTGCTGCTCGAGGAATCGGTGCTGGGCTGGAAGGAATTCGAGATGGAGGTGGTCCGCGACCGCGCGGACAACGGCATCATCATCTGCTCGATCGAGAACCTCGATCCGATGGGCGTGCATACCGGCGACTCGATCACGGTCGCGCCGGCGCAGACGCTGACCGACAAGGAATACCAGATCATGCGCGACGCCTCGCTGGCGGTGCTGCGCAAGATCGGCGTCGAGACCGGCGG
>CAYZHJ010000015.1:0-36481 GCA_964478305.1 uncultured Ectothiorhodospiraceae bacterium | reverse complement strand
CCGAAGATCGTCACCGCCGCCATGGTCGCGGGCATGAAGCCGGGCGCGGTGCTGGTGGACCTGCGCGCCGAGAACGGCGGCAACTGTGAACTCACGCAACCCGGCGAGACCATCGAGCACGAGGGCATCCTGATCGCCGGGCCGGACAACGTGCCCAGCCTGGCGGCGATCCACGCCAGCGAAATGTACGCCCGCAACGTGCTGGCGCTGATCGATCCGATCCTGGGCGAGGAAGGCATCACCCTCGATCTCGAGGACGATGTGTTCGCGGCCTGCGCACTCACACACGACGGCGTCATCCGTCACGAGGAAACCCGCCGGCAGGTGGAGGGAGAAGGCTGATGGAAGGCTTCATCGCACTCTACATCTTCATGCTCGCCGCGGTGGCGGGCTACGAGGTCATCTCCAAGGTGCCGGTCATCCTGCACACGCCGCTGATGTCCGGCTCCAACTTCGTCCACGGCATCGTGCTGGTCGGCGCCATGATCGCGCTCGGTCACGCCGAGACCGTCACCCAGCAGGTGATCGGCTTCATCGCGGTGTTCCTCGGCGCGGGCAACGCGGTCGGCGGCTATGTCGTCACCGAGCGCATGCTGGAGATGTTCAAGAGCAGCGGGGAGAAGCGCACATGACGGCCTCGCTGCTGATTCAGTCCAGCTACTTCGTCGCCGCGGTCCTGTTCATCCTCGGCCTCAAGGCCATGAGCTCGCCGAAGACGGCGCGCCGCGGCGTCATCTGGGCCGGTGCCGGCATGGTGCTGGCGACGCTCGTCACCTTTCTGTACGAGGGCCTGCACAACTACGCCCTGATGGTGATCGCCATCGTCGCCGGCGGCGGCGTGGCCTGGGTCAGCGCGAAACGCGTGGCGATGACCGACATGCCGCAGATGATCGCCGTCTACAACGGCATGGGCGGCGGCGCGGCGGCGGCGATCGCCGCCAACGAGCTGCTGGCCGATCACGTGCTGGCGCCGGTGGTGCTGGTGCTCGCGGTGCTCGGCGCGCTCATCGGCACGGTCGCCTTCTCCGGCTCCATCATCGCCTTCGCCAAGCTGCAGGGCCTGATCCGCAAGTCGCCGCGCTCGGCCGTGCTGCAGATCTTCAACATGGGACTGGCCGTGGCGACGGTGGCCGCCGGCATCGCGATCATGGCCGGTTACGAGGACCTGACGCTGCTGGCGGGATTCTTCATTGCCGCCGGCCTGCTCGGCGTGCTGGTGACGCTGCCGATCGGCGGCGCCGACATGCCGGTGGTGATCTCGCTGTTCAACGCACTGACCGGCCTGGCGGTCGGCTTCGAGGGTTTCGTGCTGGGCAACCCCGCGATGATGATCGCCGGCATCGTGGTCGGCGCCTCGGGCACGCTGCTGACCCAGCTCATGGCGAAGGCCATGAACCGCTCGCTGGGCAACGTGCTGTTCGCCGGCTTCGGCACCGACGAGGGCACCGAGAGCGCGGCCGGCGCCGGCGGCACCATGAAGTCGATCGACCCGACCGACGCCGCCATCATGCTGGCCTACGCCAACAACGTGATCATCGTGCCCGGCTACGGCATGGCCGTGGCCCAGGCGCAGCACAAGATCTGGGAGCTGACCGAGCTGCTGGAGGCGCGCGGCGTGAAGGTGAAGTTCGCCATCCACCCGGTTGCCGGCCGCATGCCCGGGCACATGAACGTGCTGCTGGCCGAGGCCGGCGTGCCCTACGACAAGATCGCCGACCTCGAGGAGATCAACGCCGAGTTCCCGCGCACGGACGTGGCGGTCGTCATCGGCGCCAACGACGTGGTCAATCCTGCCGCGCGCAGCAACAAGGACAGCCCCATCTACGGCATGCCCATCCTCGACGTGGACCGCGCACACCAGTGCCTCGTCATCAAGCGCGGCCGCGGCACCGGCTTCTCCGGCATCGAGAACGAGCTGTTCTTCGCCGACAACACCAGCATGGTCTACGGCGACGCCCAGAAGGTCGCCGCCGACCTCATCGCCGGGGTCAAGACGCTCTAGTCCCGCAAGATGAAGAACCGCGAATGAACGGCTCGTCGGCCCGGCAGGAGGCCGCCGGGAAAAACAGGTTATTCACAATGAAAAGCGGAGGAAAATTTTCCGCCGCCGTTGCGCCGCATTTCCCCTGCCCGCCCCGCAGAAATCCACTAACCATCTGTTTTTCAAAGATTTATTTCCCTGATCAAAATCTGCGCAATCCGATGACAGTGGCGTGAACACGGTCCGGGACGCCCGATCCACCCAGATTATCCACGCAGTTTTCCACAGGTTTTGTGGACAATGGCCATATTGCCCGGGCCGACCGTCACTTAGCGGTGAATGTCGCAGCCCTGCCGAGCAAACCCGTGCAAATCCCTCGGGTAATCCGCGGGACAACCCACCCCTGCCGCCGGGTCGCTTCCTGTCCTATCCTGTTCCCGGGCGCGCCCCGTGCCCGGGGAGGTGGAAACCTTGCACAACCGCTCCCTGCCGTTGTGCCTGTTCGTGCTGGCCGCCTGCGTCGCCATCGGTCCCGTCGCGGCGGAGGAGCCTCGTGCCGAGGTCCTGCTGGAGGCCGAGGTCACCGCCGGTTCGATTCCCCGGCCCGAATTCGGCCGCGAGCGCGCCGACGAGCGCGAGCGCATGGTGCGCGACCAGGTCGGCGGCCGCGGCGTCGAGGACCGGCGCGTGCTGGAGGCGTTGATGGAACTGCCACGCCACGAGTTCGTGCCGTCCCGGCAGCGCGACCGCGCCTACGCCGACACGCCGCTGCCGATCGGCCACGGCCAGACCATCTCCCAGCCCTACATCGTCGGCTTCATGACCGAGCGGCTCGAGCTCGAGGGCGACGAGCGCGTGCTGGAGGTCGGCACGGGCTCCGCCTACCAGGCGGCGGTACTGGCATTGCTGGTGGATCACGTCGTCAGCATCGAGATCATCGAGCCGCTGGCTCGCTCGGCGGCCGAGCGGCTGCGGCGGCTCGACTTCCGCAACATCACCGTGCTCCACGGCGACGGCTATTACGGCCACGAGGCCGCGGCTCCCTATGACGCCATCATTGTGACCGCCGCGGCCGAGCACATTCCACCGCCGCTGCTTTCCCAGTTGAAGCCGGGCGGCCGGATGGTCATCCCGGTCGGGCGCAGCGGCTGGACCCAGAACCTGCTGCTGGTGGAGAAGACCGACGACGGTGAGGTGAGCACGCGCAACCTGATGGCCGTGCGTTTCGTGCCGCTGACCGGCGAACGCTGAGCCGGCGATGACGCACACCCCCGACCGGCCGCATGCGGCGCACCTGCTGGCACTCGCCGGCCTGTCGGCTGCGGTGCTGGCCTTCGAGGTGCTGCTGCTGCGGCTGTTCGAGTTCAGCCACTGGCATCATTTCGCCGGTCTCGCCATCGCCCTGGCGCTGCTCGGTCTGGGCGCGGCCGGCACCGTGCTCGCACTGGCCGGCGATCGGGTACCGCGCCTGGGCGACGGCTGGTTCCTCGGCAACGCGCTGGCCGCGGCGGCCGCCTTTCTGGGGGTGCTGTGGCTGCAGTCGCAGGTGGCGGTGCGGCCGCTGTTCGCCGCCTGGGACGCCGGCGAGCTGCTGCGCCTGCTGGCGATCGACCTCGCCGCCTTCCTGCCCTTCTTCTGCGCCGGGCTCGCCATCGGCCAGGTGTTTCCGCGCTGGCCGCAGTATCCCGGGCGCCTCTACGGCGCCAATCTGCTCGGCTCGGCGGCCGGCAGCCTCGGCGCCAGCGGCCTGCTGCTGATTGCCCCGGCCGAGACCGCGCTGGCGATCGTGGCGGCGATACTGGCGGGACTCGCGACCGCGCTCGCGCTGGCCGCGAACCGGACCGGCTTCGGCCTGGCCGGCTTCACGCTGCTGCTGCTCGCCACCGCCTGCATCGTGGCCCCGCCGCCGCCGGCGGTGTCCGACTTCAAGGCGCTGGCGCGGGTGCTGGACCTGCCGGACGCGGAAGTACTGTCGGTGCAGCCCGGTCTGCAGGGCCGGCTGACCGTGGTGCGCTCGGACAGCCTGCGCTCCGCGCCCGGACTCGGCCTGCGCTGGCAGCAGTCGATCCCGCCGACCGACGCGGTCGTCATCGGCAGCGACCGCCTGCTGCCGCTGCCGCGCCGGTTCGACAATCCGCCCGCTCACGCGGCCGCTTCGCTGGGCGGCCTGCCGCTGGCGCTGCGTCCCGAAGGCACGGTCGCCGTGCTCGGCAGCAGTGCCTGGTCCACACCGGCACTGGCGCCGCGGCGCGCGCTCGCCTGGGTCGAGCCGGACCGCCGCCTGCTCGCGCTGGCGGCCGAACGCGGGGCCACCGACCGCATGCGGCTGGTTGCCGAGAGTCCCGTCCGCTTCCTCGCCGACGAAGGCGAGACATTCGCGCTGATCACGCTCGACGGCGCCTTCGCCGAGGGCGATGCCGCCGGCGAGGACTACCTGATGACGGTCGAGGGCTTGGCACGCGCCTTCGAACGCCTGCAGACCGGCGGCCTGCTGGCACTGCCGCTGCCGCTGGACTACCCGCCGCGGCGGGGGCCGCGGGCGCTGGCGACGGTCGCGGCGGCACTGGACCGCATCGGCATCGACGAGCCGGGGAACCACGTGGCCGCACTGCGCGCGCAGCAGGCCCTGCTGATCCTGGCCTCGCCGCAGCCGCTCGGCGATGGCGACCGCGAAGCGATCGCCGCCTTTGCCGGGGAGTGGCAATTCGATCGCGTGTGGCTGCCCGGCATGCAGGCCACCGAGGCCAACCGTCACCACGTGCTCGACACGCCGGTGTTCTTCGAGTCCGCGCGGGCGGCCTTCACGAACGCGGCCATGCCCGCCGAGGCGCGCTGGTTCGAGACAGAGCCGCCCACGCTCGACCGGCCGTACTTCGGGCGCGCGATGCGCTGGTCGCGCGTGCCGGAACTGCTCGACAACCTCGGGCGCCGCGCGCTGGCGCATCTCGACTGGACACTGGTGATGACGGCATTGAGCGCGGCCATCATCACGCTGCTCGCCGCGGTGCTGATCCTCGCGCCGCTCGGCCGGATGCCACCCGTGCGCAAACCACTCGCGAGGAGCACGCTCGGACTGTATTTCGCGGCACTCGGGATCGGCTACATGTTCTTCGAGATGGCCCTGTTCCAGCGCGCCATCCTGTTCCTGGGCGAGCCGGTGCTCACTGCCTCGGTGGTGTTCGCCGTGTTCATGGGAGGTTCCGGCCTGGGCGCGCTGAAGACGCCGGCGGAGGCATCGCTGCCGGCGTCGTCGCGCATTTTCGTCGTGATCCTGGCCGGCGGGATCATTGCCGTCACCGCCCTGTGGCTCACCGATGAACTGCTGACGGTGGACAGCACCGGCCTGCGCGTCGCCCTGGTCGGCGCCGCGATGCTGCCGCTGGCCTGGGCGCTGGGCCGGCCGCTGCCCTGGGCACTGCGGCAGCTCGCGCCGCAGCCGCGCTGGCTCCCCTGGGCCTGGGGCCTGAACGGCTTCGCCTCGGTGCTCGGCATCTCGCTGGCGCCGCTGGTGTCGGTGCATCACGGCCAGTCGGCCACCCTCGCCGCGGCCGCCCTGTGCTACCTCGCCGCCTGGCTCGTCGCCCGCCGCTGGTGCGAGGAATCCGGAACCATCGGAAACCGGACTGCAGGAACGGCCTCGGCCGGGGTCGGCGGATAACCCAGCGCATCCATTTCCGCGCCCAGGTGGCGCCGGAACACGGCCTGCTGCTCGCCGGTCAGCTCGTTTCGATGCCGGCCCGTGCCGGCGGACGAGAGATGATGCGTCCGCGCGACCTTGTAGTCACCGCCGTGCAGCAGATCCCGCCGGCGAAAGCGGAACGGCAGCAGCGTCTCGCGCGGCAGTTCCAGCCAGTCCTGCAGTTGCGCGAGCGTGGCGTACGGTGTCCGCACGAGATCCTCGTAACGCAGCAGATACCAGTGCCGTGAATGCGCGAGGTAGCAACGCTGGATGCGCGCCCAGCGATGCAGCAGGCCGACATCGATGCCGGCCTCGAACGGACCCGGCCGGCGAAACAGGTAGGCGTACCCCGACTCGAGCGCGGAGAGGTAGCTGTCGCGCGGATCGCGCACCAGCCAGATGCCGCGATCGAACCACGGCAGTGGGCCGGTTCCGCCCCGCAGGAACACCAGATCGGGCGGCTTGACCACCAGCGTGGCGTCACTGTGCGGGCGCAGCAGTCGCGGCCATGCGCCCAGGCTGGACAGATCGCCATGGGCCCGGACGCGGCTGTGACCGCCCAGCACGTGGGTCAGCACGGTCGAGCCGCTGCGCATCGCGTAACCGATCAGTACCTTCACGACAGTCTCTCCGTTGCCGTTGCACTTGTGCCATGCCCGCTTTACAGGGACATGACCGTACGCCGCTTCCAGCCATTACACTGTGCCGATGCCTGTGCCCGAGATCCTGCGAATCGCCGTTCCCGGCCCACTCGCGCGGCTGTTCGACTATCTGCCGCCCGCCGGACACGACGGCGGCGGCGGTCTGGAACCGGGCTGCCGGGTGTCGGTACCGTTCGCGCGCGGACGTCGCACCGGCGTGGTGGTCGAGCACGCGGACGACTCGGAACTGCCGCGTTCGCGCCTGCGGCGCGTCCATGCCGTGCTCGACGACCGGCCCTGCGTGCCGCCCGACCTGCTGGAACTCGCCCGCTGGGCGGCCGACTACTACCACCATCCGCCGGGCGAGGTGCTGGCGACCATGCTGCCGGCGGCCCTGCGCGGCGGCGAAACACCCGACACCGCGCCGCCGCCGCGCTGGCGCATCACCGCCGCCGGCCGCGACGCGCTTGCCGCCGGATTGAACCGGGCGCCGGTACAGCAGCGCATCCTCGAGCTGATCGCCGCCCAGGCCGAGGGCGTGGACACGGCCGCGCTGCGCGCGGTCGCGCCGAACTGCCGCGCTCCCTTGCGGGCACTCGCCGACAAGGGCCTGGTGGAGACCGCGCCGGCCGCCGTGGCCGAACCGACGCCGCCCGCGCCGGGGCCGGAGCCGAACCCGGCCCAGGCCCGGGCAGTGGAGGCCGTTTCCGAATCGCTGGACGCATTCGCCCCCTTCCTGCTGCACGGCGTCACCGGCTCGGGCAAGACCGAGATCTACCTGGCGGTGATCCGGGCAGCGCTGGCGGCCGGCCGCCAGGCGCTGGTGCTGGTGCCCGAGATCGGCCTGACGCCGCAACTGCTGACCCGCTTCGGCGAACGCCTCGGCACCTCGATCGCGGTGCTGCTTTCCGGCCTCAACGACCGCGAGCGCCTGGCCGCCTGGCGCGACGCCGCCTCGGGTCGGGCGCGGGTGGTGCTGGGCACGCGCTCGGCGGTGTTCGTGCCGCTGCCGGAGCCGGGCCTGATCGTGGTCGACGAGGAGCACGATCCCTCGCTCAAGCAGCAGGACGGCTTCCGCTACCACGCGCGCGACCTGGCGGTGATGCGCGCCCGGCGTGCGGGCATCCCGATACTGCTCGGATCCGCCACGCCGTCGCTGGAGTCGCTGGCCAACGCCCGCGGCGGCCAGTACCGGCTGCTGCGGCTGGACGAGCGCGCCGCCGGCGCGCAGCCGCCGCGGCTGGAGCTGGTCGACGTGCGCCGGCGGCGGCTCGACGAGGGCCTGTCGGCGCCGCTGGCCGAGACGATGCGCGAACAACTGGACGCCGGCGGTCAGGTCCTGCTGTTCCTCAACCGGCGCGGCTGGTCGCCCAGCCTGATCTGCGACGACTGCGGCTGGCACGCCGGCTGCGAGCGCTGCGACGCGCGCATGACCGTGCACCAGCGGCAGTCGCGCCTGCGCTGTCACCACTGCGGCGCCGCCCGCCCGGCGCCGGCGGCCTGTCCCGACTGCAACAGCGAGGCGCTGGTCGCCATCGGCCAGGGCACCGAGCGGGTCGAGGAGGCGCTGGCCGAGCGCTTCGCCGATGTCGAGGCGGTGCGCATCGACCGCGACAGCACGCGCCGGCGCGGCTCGCTCGATGCCAAGCTCGAGCGGGTGCGTGGTGGCCACGCGCGCATCCTGCTGGGGACGCAGATGCTGGCCAAGGGCCACGATTTCCCGGATGTCGGCCTGGTGGGCGTGCTCGACGCCGACCGCGGCCTGTTCGGCGCCGATTTCCGCGCGCCCGAGCACCTGGCACAGACCATCCTGCAGGTCGCCGGCCGCGCCGGCCGCGCGGAGCGTCCCGGCCGCGTGCTGATCCAGACCCGCAACCCGGAGCATCCGCTGCTGCGGGCGCTGGTCGAGCACGGCTACGACGCGGTCGCCGAGACCCTGCTGGCCGAACGCGAGGCGGCGGGCTTTCCGCCGGCGACCCGGATGGCGCTGGTGCGCGCCGAGTCGCCGCATGCCGAGCAGCCCGAGCGCTGCCTGGCGGCGGCCGCGGCACTGCTGGACGAGGCCGGCATCGACGGCCTCGAATGGTTCGGACCGGCCCCGGCTCCGCTGGAACGCCTTGCCGGCCGCTACCGCGCCCAGCTCGCCCTGCAGGCACCCGTCCGCCGACCGCTGCACACCGCCCTGCGGCTGCTCCGACCCTGGCTTGAAAGCGCTCCCGAGGCGAGGAAGGTGCGCTGGTCGATCGATGTGGATCCGGTGGAGACGATGTAGCTGCAAGCGTCAAGCAATCACAACCTGTGGCTGAGCCCGTCGCTACCCGCCAACCCGGATCGTCTACTCGCACCGCTGTATCCAGCGCTGCCGCTCCTCCCTGGGCGTCCACCGCCGACGCCCGAGGCCCCGTCGCCGCCGGCCGATTCCGGGCCCGCGCCGGGATGCCCGCGCTACAGCAGTGGCGCGACGATCGTCAGCGTCCCGAGGAAACCGCCGCTGCTGCCGGCGTCGACGGTCTGGCCGGTCGAACTCAGCGTGCCGCTGGCGCGGTCGAAACCGAACACCTCCACTGTCTCGTCGGCGTAGCGCACATAGACGAAATTCCCCTGCGGCTCGACCGCGATCCAGGTGGGATTTCCGGCGACCGGCAGGCGGGCCTCGAATCCCAGGCTGTAGCTCGCGCCGGGGTCGATCGACAGGACCACGATGCTGGTGTCGGTGTTGCGCTCCCCCACGAACAGGTAGCGGCCGCTCGGGTGCATGCCGAGGGGGCCGGGCTCGGTGTCGCTGCCGCCGTTGGAGGTCGCCAGATTGAAGCGGCCGGGATTGTCCAGCGACCCGTCGTCGTCGATGGAATAGCGCACGATCTCGCTCTCATCCTCGAGCGACACATAGCCGTACCGGCCGTTGGGATGGAACACCAGATCGATCGGACGCCCGGCATTGCTGCCCGTCAGGCCGGGGGTCGTCTGGCCACGACTCGATATCGAACCGTCACCCTCGTCAATCTCGAAGCGTGAAATCGTGTCGTCGAAACTGTTGATCGAGTAGATGAACCGGCCCGCCGGGTGCAGGCTCAGGTTTTCCGGTGCCTGATCCGCGATTTCGGAATCGACCGCCGACGGATCGATGTCGCCCGCCGCATCACGGGCATACACCCGGACGAAACCTTGTTCATTGTTGAAGCTGTCGAGGATGTCGACATCGAGGATGTACATGAAACGACCGGAACGCCCGAGTTCGATGCGCTGGAAATCGGACTGGTCACTGACCGTCGCGTCGACCGATTCGAGGAATCCGGTCGCGCCGGTCGATGGATCGAAGTCGTAACTGACCAGCAGATCGTCCTCCGCGGCGTTGGCACCGGCGGCGAACACCAGCCCACTGTAGTAATCGACCGCCACCTCACCATCGATCAAGGCGTGCGAGGCATCCTCGCGAGTCGCCAGCGTGAGACCACCGCCCGAACCGACCTCGTAACGGCTCAGTCCCTCACGATCCGGCGCGAGCAGGAAGGTTGCGGTTGGCTCGAAGATGCCGTTGCCGCCGACTGTGGCAACGGTCTGTGCGTTGTCGAACACCCGCACCCAATCCTGGACAGTGAGCGTGCCATCACCCGAGTCGACCGCGATCGTGGACACCAGGTCTTCCTCGCTGTGACTGACGTGGAGCGTGGCACCGGTCGGACTCAGCGCCAGGTCGGTCGGCGTGAAGTTCAGGTTGTGGCTGTCAGTCTCGGTCAGGTCACCGTCATCATCGACGTTGAAGTGATACACGACCTTGTCGCCGGCCTCGAGCACGTACAGGTTGTCGTCATCGGCGTCCAGCACCAGGTCGATCGGGCTGCTGTCGACATCGAAGAAGTCACGCTGGGTCAGGCCCCCGTCGTCGGCGACATCGAGGACCTCCAGGCTGTCGCCGGAGTTGTCGGCACGCGTCAGGTAGGCCACATCACCGCCAGCGTTGAACACCAGCGCGGTCGGATTCTCGTCGGTATCGATCATCATCGGCCCGTCGGCCAGACTGCCGTCAGCGGAGATGCCGTACACGTCGATGCGGTCGTCGGTGCGGCTGACCACGTAGAGCCGATCGCCGGCCGGGTTCAGCGTCATGTAGTCCGGATCGATGGCAGAAGCGACGGGCACGTTCGGGCCCAGCGTTCCCGCAGTGTCGATGGTGTAGACATCGATCGAGCCGGATGACGTACCGCTGGCGACATAGACAACCGATCCGCCGGAACCCAGCGCCAGATGGGAACTGAAACCACTGGTGGCACGTGAATCCTGCGCGATCACTCGGCCGCTGGACGTATCGACATCGACGATATTGACGAAGCTCGAGGTCAGATGGATCAGCCGCTCGTTCGCGCCATCGAACACCAGGTCCCGTGCCGCGAACCCGGAGCCATCGATGTAGGCGACCGCTTGCGCGAGGCCGCTGGTCGTGTCCATGCGCAGTACGCTCAGCGTGCCGTCGTTGTTGCCGGAGACCACGAAACGATCAGCCAGTGGCGCCGGGGTACCACCTTCACTGCCACCGCCCCCGCCACCACCACAGCCGCCGAGCCACAGAGCCAGCGCAATCAGTATCGATATCCACGTTCTGTCGGTCATGATCCGGTCCTCGCCTGGCCTTCGTCGAGCCGAGCCTCCCCTGACGATTCGGCCTCGCCCGGGCGCTACGGCATGCTTGCTGGATGCGTGCGAAACCGGCGGTCGCTACCCGCCAACCCAGACCGGCTGACTCACGCCGCCGGATCCATCGCTGCCGGCGTGTCCTCTCTGGAAGTCCGGAACCGTGAAGCCGAGGCTTCCGGCCTCGCCGGGCACACCGCCGGCACCGCCGTCACCGCCCGGGCCGAGCGCATGGGTGTTGCCGCCGAGTATCACGGGATTCGACTCCACGCCATCGAGCCTGGCCCGGTAGATGCCGTAGCTGTGGCCGCCGGCGCCACCGCCGCCGCCACCGCCGCCGGCGCCCGAGGCTCCGATGCCCCCGTCGCCGCCGCGGCCGCCGTCGTCGTGCGCATCGCCGCCGACGCCGCGCCCGCCGCCGACGCCGCCCTCGCCGCCTCGCCCGCCGTCGCCGCCGGCACCGCCGCCCAGCGTGACGAGTTCGTTGCCGGCGATGATCGGCGAGGCCGCGACCAGGAGAATTGCGATGCTGTTGCCGCCGCCGTAGCCGCCGGCGCCGCCGGTACCGCCGCATCCGCCACCACCACCGCCGCCACCACCACCGCCGGTGTCGGCCACGTTCGTGAAGCCCAGCGGTCCGCCGCCGGCGCCGCCGCCACCGCCGCCGCCGATGCCGTCGTAACCGTCCACGCCCGTACCGCCGCGTCGCGCCACCGGTAACCCGTCGGCGTCGAGCGCGATGCCACTGGCCCCGAATCCGCCCGCTCCGCCTTCGGTGGCGCCGCTCGACCCGTCGAAGCCATTGCGCTCTGCACTCGAACCGCCGCCTCCGGCGTTGGGGAAGGTCGTCCCGTCGTAGCTACCGCCATCGTCACCGTCCTCGCCGCCTTCGTTGCCGTAGCCGCCGGAGCCGCCGTCGCCACCGTCGGACGGGCCGCAGCCGTTGCCGCCGGCGCCACCGTTGGGCGTCTGGTCGAGGTCGGCACCGTCTCCGCCATTGCCGCCGGACGAGCCACTCGCGGCCTGCGCGGGCACCGCGGTCACCGACGCGCCGTCGCCGCCGCGGCCGGCGGTGAACTCGTTGCCGCGCAGCGTCAGCGCGCCGGGCGTGCCGCCGCGCACCCGCACGGCGATGGAGTTGCCGCCCGGTCCGCCGATACCCGGCGCGCCGCTGTTGACGTCGACGCGCATGCCGCTGACCACGGTCGGCAGGGTGATGTCCTGCGCGACCAGGCCGGTCGTGGCATCGACGTCCAGCCCGCTCGACCCGGCGTCGACCCAGCCGGCGATGGTGGTGCTGCCGAACACGCTCGGCGTGCTGAAACCGCCGTGCAGGCTGACGCCGTCGGGCAGCGACAACGTCGCGGCCAGGTCGTACCGGCCGGCCGCGAGGTAGATGTCCTTCGCCGCCGCACCCTGGCCCGCCAGCTCGAGCGCGCGGCCGACGCTGAGGACCGGCGCGTTCCAGGTGCCCGTGTCGGCATCGTTGCCGCGGTTGCCGGAGACGAACACGGCGTTGTCCCTGTCCTCCAGTACGGTGACGTAGGTCTCGTCGGAGTCCGTGTTGCCCGACCGGTCGGTGACCGTGAGGGTGAAGGCGCCACCGGTGACGGTGTCGGGTGCAACGAAGGAGGCGACCGACTGCTCGGCATCGGCGATCGTGATGCCCGCCGGGCCAGTCCAGGCGTAGGTGAGCGCGTCCGCCGGTTCCTCCCGGTCAGTGGTGCCGCTGCCGTCCAGTATCACGGTCTCGCCGCGATTCACGAACATCGGTGTGGGGCCGGCGGACGCGGTCGGCGCGCCGTCGGGTCGGACGATGAAGTCCCAGGTCTCGCCGGCAAACGGGTTGCCCGAGCGATCGGTAATCGCGCTGGTGAGGTGGACCGTGTAGGTACCGAGCGACGCCAGCAACGCGGCGGGCGTGAGCTCGAACTCGCGCTCGCTGTTCACGCTGACCGTCGCCGGCACGATGGCGCCGAGGGCGTCGGTCAGGAAGAAACTGTCGCCGTCGATCGTTGCGGTGTCCATGCCGCCGCCGTCGAAGAAGCGGACGCGCACGGTGGTATCGGGGTCGGCGCCGACCCAGTCGATGTCCGGGATGCGCGAGAAGATCGTCGGCGGGATGTTGTCGACCGGCCAGACCTCGACCATGACCTGGTCGGAGTCGGCGCTGGTCCCGACGGAAACCGTCAGCTGGATCTCCAGCGTGCGGTCGAAGTCATGCGTGTACACGCCGGGCGCATTGAACGTCAGCGTGTCGGTGTCCTCGCCCGAGAAGGAGGGCGCGGGTCCCTGGAAGGTATTGCCCAGGTAGGTCCACTGGTACTCGAGCGGCGCGTTGGTCGGGTTGGTGCTGCCGGCGGCGCTCAGGGTGACAAGGTCGCCCTCGGTGATCGTGATGTCCGGGCCGGCGTCGGCCATGATGTCGAAGGGGCCATCGGGCGAGGCATTGACGGTGACCGTCACGGTGTCGAGGCCCGAGAGAAGACCGTCACTGGCGCGCAGCTCGAAGGTGAGCACCTCCTCCAGCGGCAGGATCGGCGCGCTGAAGGTCGGGCCGACCACGCCGGGGTCCGGCGCGAGCGTGACACCGTAGCCGCCGGTCTGTGTCCAGGCGTGGTCCAGCGCCGCGCCATCCGGGTCGAAGCTGCCCGCGCCGTCCAGCGTCACGGTCACACCGCCGTCGACCACCTGGTCCGGGCCCGCATCGGCGACCGGGGCCGTGTTCTCGCCCGACATCGAGATGACGTATGTGACCTGGTCGGTGTCCGATTCGCCGTCGAGGGTGACCACGATCTCGAACACCAGGGTGATGTCGGCGCCGCCGCCGAGCGGCGGCGCCGTGAAGGTGATCGCGGCCTCATCCACGGACGAAAGGGCGACATCCGGTCCGCTCAGCTGACGCCACCGGTAGCTGGCGCCGCTGTCGGCTGGCCGGCTGCCGGAGCCGTCCAGCGTGACGACCGAGCCGGGAACGACCGATCCGCCCTGGCCGGCGTCGGCGGTCACTGGCACGATGTCCGTGCCGGTATCGCCACCACCACCACCGCCTCCGCCACAGCCGGCGAGTGCGGCCGCAAACCAGACGACGAGCGCGGTGGCCCACACCTGCCGGGGGCTTGCCCGTGGCCTCCCCGGGCCCCGCGGCGCCGGAGCTTGCCCGTCCCGCCTGATTGCGGGCGCGCAGATCCCGTGTCGGTTTTGCATCACATCCCGTTCTCGGGCGACGGACGGGCCGCCGGCGACTTCCCGTACATAGCACAACCGCGAAGCGCCCATTGGCCACGAAACCGACGCCCGGGGCTCGTATCCGCGGCCTGTGCGGGTGGCGTCAGCGCGCCTCCACCGAGCAACCGGCAGCCGCGGTACGCCCGGCCGTTGGGCCCGTTTCCGACGCTGCGATACCCGATTCGGGGTGGAAATGTCGCATCGGTCACGCTTTTCAGCCGTGAATGCGGCGGCGCACGCCGCGGTTCGGGTGGTGCGCCGGAGCGAAAGGGAACGCCGGTCGGCGAAATGCGCCCGCAACCGACCGTGACGGAAATCCAGGCAATCCGATTTCGACAAACCGGGTCGTTACTGTCGGCTCCGTGCTAGGCTCCGGCACGAGCGGGCCCGCCCCCTGCCGCGCAGTGCCGGGCGGCCGCACCCGGGATACCGATGGACAAGTCGCAGATACCGGAGCACCTCGCGGGCGCACCCCGTCCCCTCAACGGACCCGATGCGGCGGGCCATTCCTTTGCCTTCCTGCTGGTGCCGGGATTCACGTTCATCGGCTTCGCCTCCGCCATCGAGCCGTTGCGGCTGGCGAACATGGTCGCGGACGCCCCCCTGTTCGGCGCCGTCACCGTGTCCATCGACGGTGCCAGGGTGGTCGCGAGCAACGGCGTGCCGGTGATCCCCGACTACACCATCGACACGATGCCGCCGGTCCGCACCGTCATCGTCTGTGGCGCGAACCCGATCCGCTACCCGGACGTGGACCGGCTGGTAGAGTGGCTGCGAACGCTGGCCCGGGATGGCGTCGAACTCGGCAGCATCGACACGGGCAGCGAACTGCTGGCACGGGCCGGCCTGCTTGACGGCTACCGCTGCACCATTCACTGGCAGGATGTGGGCGTGCTGTTCGCGCGCTACCCGCGCCTGGTGGTCTCCACTCGCCTGTACGAGAACGACCGCGACCGCTACACCACCGGCGGCGGCACCGCGGCGATGGACATGATGCTGGAGATGATCCGGCACACCCGGAACGGTCCCGAAATCGCCGCGGGCGCGGCCGACCTGCTCCTGCATGACCGCATCCGCGAAAGCCAGGATCGTCAGCGCGTGCCCCTGCGCCAGCGCCTCGGCACCACGCATCCGCAGCTCACCACGGCGGTCGAGATCATGGAGGGCACGCTCGAGGGGCGTCTGACCATCCCCGAGCTGGCGGCGCACGTGCAACTTTCCGAGCGTCAGCTCGAGCGGCTGTTCCACAACCACCTCGGCTGCACCCCCAGCCGCTACTACCGGGACCTGCGGCTCAACCGGGCGCGGCGCGAGCTACTCGTGTACATGGAAACCCCCATCATCGAGATCGCCCGGCGCTGCGGCTTCAGCTCGTCGTCGCACTTCGCCCGACGCTATGCCGAGCTGTTCAAGGTGACACCGGGCGCGGATCGCCGGCGGTCGCGAGATTCGGCATAGTTCCCTGTGCCCGGATCAGGGCGGGATCACTACGGTCATGCCAGGAAGCCGACCGCTGCATACCGCCCTGCGGCTGCTCCGGCCCTGGCTTGAAAGTGCTCCCGAGGCGAGGAAGGTGCGGTGGTCGATCGACGTCGATCCGGTGGAAACGATGTAGACGGGCAGTGCGCATGGCCTCTCGCGACGGCGCGAAGCACCCGAAGAACAATAGTCTCTCGCAGTGTTCGCAGAGAACGCAGAGAGCGCAAGGAAGAAGAAGTAGGTTGGGCCGACGCAGGAGGCCCAACCGGGTTCACCCCGATTGTTGGGCCTCCTTCGTCGGCGCAACCTACAACCGATGACTGAGGTCGTTGAGGGCGAAGCCGGAGAGCGGCGTTTCGAGCCCGCGCGAGAACCCGATGACGTTGAACCGCTCCCCCATCTCGCCGGGCAGGGTGAGGGTCTTGACCTGCCGGGCGAGGCGCAGGCATTCGCGCTCGTCGGCCTTCGCCATGGCCTCCTCAACGATCTCCTCCAGGCCGCTGGAAAAGAGGAAATGCGCCTGTGGCGTGAAACCCTCGAGCTCGAAGCCGGCACCCGTGGCCGCTTCCGTGACCGCGGTGAAATCCACGAATGCGGAGATGTCGGTCAGGCCGGGCCAGTCGTAGGGATCGCCGTGGGCGCGGTGGGCCCGATTGCACACCAGGGTGCCGCCGCTGCGCTCGGGCAGATAGTACTCGTGGCGGACGTAGCCGTAGTCGATCAGCAGCAGCGCGCCGCGGCGCAGACAGTCCGACAGGCCCGCGAACCAGCCACTGTAATCGAACTGCAGTTCCGAGACATGGCCTGTCGGCAGTGACCGCCCGAGGTCGGCCTCGATGTGCTCGACCGCCAGCCGCAACGCATCCGGTGCCGGCCGCCATGCATCGTCGAAACCGTCATCGGCGACGGCGACACAGCGTTGCTCGACACCGGTTTCGCTCCGGCGGAAACCTTCCACCGGGAAGGCGTCCAGCAGCTCGTTGGCGACCATGACACCGTCGAACGGCCGTGGCCACTGCGTCTGCCAGACACAGCGTTCGAGCAGGTGCGGCACGCGCTCGGCCAGCGTCGACCGCTGCCGGTCCTGCAGTTCGGCGCTGCGCTCCAGCAACCGGTAACGATCCGGCAGGCACTGCAGCCGCTCCAGTTCCGCCAGCAGGCCGGCCGCCAGCAGGCCGGAACCGGGCCCCGGTTCGAGCACTTCGCCGCCGCCGGTCTGTGCCAGTACCTCGGCCACCTGGCGCGCGAGGCAGCGGGCGAACAGGGGCGAGACACCCGGCGCGGTGACGAAGTCGCCCTGTTCCGGCAGCACGGCACCGCCGGCGGCGGCATAGTAGCCGAGACCGGGCGCGTACAGCGCCAGCTCCATGTAGCGCCGGAACGGGATCGAGCCGCCGGCGGTCTCGATCTCCTCGCGGATCCGCTGTCGCAGGCGTTCGCTGTGCGCGCGGGCATCGTGCCCGGGCTCGGGCATGCGATCGGCATCGGTGGAGGCGGACATGGCGCGGACGGACGCTATCCTTGTACTCTGACGCGCCCGGGAATGACGGGCGGACGGGCTGCGGGAGCCGGGCAATGGCGGAGCATAACGCGGGGATTCTGACGGGCCAAACGGCACTGGTGACCGGCGGCGCGCGCCGGCTGGGCGCGGCCATGGTGCGCACGCTGCACGCGGCCGGCGCCAATGTCGTGATCCACTGCCACCGCTCCCGCGCCGAGGCCGACGCGCTGGCGGCCGAGCTCGACGCCCTCCGACCCGGCTCGATCCGCGTGCTCAACGGCGATCTGCTGCTGCCGGCCACCTGCAGCCGCATCGCGGCCGAGGCGGCGCAGCCCTGGGGCCGGCTCGACATCGTGGTGAACAATGCCTCCACCTTCCGTCCGACGCCGCTCGGTTCGATCGACGCCGAAACCTTCGACGACCTGATCGGCAGCAACCTGCGCGCACCGCTGTTCATCGCCCAGGCGGCCGCGCCGGCATTGCGCGAGCACCGCGGCTGTGTCGTCAACATGACCGACATCCACGGCCTGCGCCCGCGCGACGGCTACCCGGTCTACTGCGCGGCCAAGGCGGGCCTGGTCATGCTGACCCGCTCGCTGGCGCGCGAGCTGGCACCGGAGGTCCGGGTCAATGCGATCGCCCCCGGCTCGATCCTGTGGCCGGAGGGCGAGGCCGACACCGAGCCCGCGGAACGCGAGGCGATCGTCGCGGCGACGCCGCTCGGCCGCCGGGGCGAACCGGACGACATCGCCGCCGCGCTGCTCTACCTGGTACACGATGCCGCCTTCGTCACCGGCCAGGTGCTGGCGGTCGACGGCGGCCGCGGCATCTGAGCACGACGCATGACGACGACCGCCGACGCCCTGCCCGCGGCCCGTGCCGACTGGTGCCTGTTCCTCGATTTCGACGGCACGCTGGTCGAGCTGCGCGATCATCCGGCCGAGGTCAGCGTACCGGCACCGGTGACCGCCCTGGTGCGCGACCTGCTGGCGAACTTCGACGGTGCCGTTGCGATCATCAGCGGCCGCGGCGTCGACGACCTGGCGAGACTGTTCGCCCCGCTGGAGCTGCCGCTGGCAGGGATCCACGGGCTCGAGCGCCGCGATGCCGCCGGCCGCCTGTACCGCGACGACGAGGCCGAACGCGCGCTCGATGCCGTGCGCGCGTCAGTAGCGGAATTCGTGGCCGAACGGCCCGGCCTGTTTCACGAGGACAAGGGGGGCGCGCTGGCGGTGCACTTCCGCCGCGCTCGCGACCAGGCCGCGGCCGTGCGCGCCTTCCTGCAGCAACAGTGCGAGCGGCTCGATCACGACTTCCACCTGCAGTCGGGCAAGGACGTCTGCGAACTGAAGCCCTTCGGCCGCGACAAGGGCCGGGCCGTGCGCGCATTCATGGACGAGCCACCGTTCGCCGGCCGCATGCCGGTCTGCGTCGGCGACGACGACACCGACGAGCACGCCTTCGAGGCGGTGAATGCGCTGGGCGGCTTCTCGGTCCGGGTGGGTTCCGCCGGCACGCCGACCCGGGCACGGTACCGGCTCGATTCGGTCACCGACGCGCTCGACTGGCTCGGTTCGCTGCCGTCCGCGATCCGTGGCGGGAAGCCGGACCGCGGCCGCATGCGGTAGACTCTGCCCGCGCGCGTCACGATCATCATGACAGTACACACGGAATCCATCGCATCGCAATCGCTGGAACTGGGCCTGATCGGCAACTGCCGCATCAGCGCCCTAGTCGACCGCGACGGCCGCATCGTCTGGAGCTGCTTTCCTCGCCTCGACGGCGACCCCGTGTTCTCGGCGCTGGTCAACGGCGAACGCCCGGAGGCCGGCTTCTTCGCCATCGATCTGCTCGACGTCGTCGAAAGCGAACAGTACTACCTGCGCAACAGCGCGGTGCTGTGCACGGAGCTGACCGACCGAGCCGGCAACCGCCTGCGCATCACCGACTTCGCGCCGCGCTTTTCCCAGTTCGAGCGCCGCTTCCGGCCGCTGATGGTCATCCGCCGCCTGGAGGCGGTGCGGGGCTCGCCCACGGTGCGCATCCGCCTGCGCCCCCACAGCGGCAACGGCAGCGAGCGCCGGCACATCACCCAGGGCAGCAACCACCTGCGCTTCGTCGCCGATGACGATGTCCTGCGGCTGACCACGGACGCCCCGCTTACCCACATCCTGCAGGAGCAGCCGTTCGTGCTCGACGGCGCCTTCACGCTGGTGCTCGGGCCGGACGAGAGCCTGACCGCGTCGCCGGACGCGACCGGCCGCGACTTCCTTGCCCACACCCGCGACTACTGGCAGTCGTGGTGCCGCTCGCTGGCGATCCCGTTCGAGTGGCAGGCCGAGGTGATCCGGGCGGCGATCACGCTGAAGCTGTCGACCTTCGACGACACCGGCGCCGTGGTCGCGGCCATGACCACCTCGATCCCCGAGGCAGCCGACAGCGGCCGCAACTGGGACTACCGCTACTGCTGGCTGCGCGATTCCTGGTTCACGGTGCATGCCCTCAACCGCCTGGGCGCGACCGGCACGCTGGAACGCTATCTGCGCTACATCATCAACCTGGTGGCGGCGGCCGGCGACGGCGAGATCCACCTGCAGCCGCTGTACGGACTCGGCGGCGAACGCGAGCTGACCGAGCGCGAGGCGGCCGCGCTGGCGGGCTACCGCGGCAACGGGCCCGTGCGGATCGGCAACGATGCCTGGCGCCAGGTACAGCACGATGTCTACGGCGCGGTCGTGCTGGCCGCGACCCATGCCTTCTTCGACCTGCGCCTGGCGCACCCGGGCGACGTCGCCCTCTACCGGCGACTGGCGCCGATCGGCGAACGCGCGATCGCGCTGCACGACCGGCCCGACGCCGGCCTGTGGGAATACCGCGGCCGCTCCGCCGTGCATACCCACTCGGCAGTGATGTGCTGGGCGGCCTGCGACCGGCTGGCGCGGATCGCCCGCCACCTGGAACTCGCCGACGAGGGCGTGTACTGGCAGGAGCATGCCGACGCGATTCACGCGACCGTCTGCGAACGGGCATGGGATCCCGGCCGCAACTCGTTCACGGATACGCTCGAGGGCGACGGCGCGATCGACGCCAGCCTGCTGCTGCTGCACGAGCTCGGCTTCCTGACCGCCGACGACCCCCGCTTCACCGGCACCGTGGAAGCGGTCGAGCGGGAGCTGCGCCGCGGCGATTACCTGCTGCGCTATGCCGTGCCCGACGACTTCGGCGAACCGCAGAATGCCTTCAACATCTGCACCTTCTGGTTCATCGACGCGCTGCACGCGATCGGCCGCGGCGACGAGGCGCGCCGACTGTTCGACAACATGCTCGCCAGCAGCACGCAGCTCGGTCTGCTGTCGGAAGATCTCGACCCGGATACCGGCGAGCTGTGGGGCAACTTCCCGCAGACCTACTCCATGGTCGGCCTGATCCATTCCGCCCTGCGGCTCAGCCGTTCCTGGGAGGAGCGGACATGAGACGGCTGGTGGTGGTCTCCAATCGCGTGACCGTACCGAAGTCGCGCCAGAAACCGCAGGCCGGCGGGCTCGCCGTGGCGCTCGGCAATGCCCTGGCCGAGCACGGCGGCATCTGGTTCGGCTGGGACGGCAAGGTCGCTGCGCGCCGGCCATCGCGCACGCGCACCGTCGAGCACGGCAACGTGGTATACGCCGTCACGCCGCTGACCCGTGACGAGCACGAGAACTACTACGCCGGCTACGCCAACAAGGTGCTGTGGCCGCTGTGCCATTTCATGCTCGACGGCATGGAGTTCCGGTCCGAGTACCGGCGGGGCTACCAGGAAGTCAATGAACGCTTCGCCCGCCAGATTGCCGGACTGCTCGAGGGCGACGAGCTGATCTGGGTGAACGACTATCACCTGTTTCCGCTGGCCCGCGAGCTGCGCCATCAGGGCGTGCAGCAGCCGATCGGCTTCTTCCTGCACATCCCCTTCCCCAGCTTCGACCTGCTGCGCGCACTGCCGGGCTGGCGCGACCTGCTGCAGCAACTGGTGGAATACGACCTGCTGGGGGTGCAGACCGACAACGACCGGCGCGCGCTGGAGGAGTCGCTGGTGTTCGGTCTCGGCGGCCGCGTGGTGCGCGGTGGCATCCGCATCGGCGACCGCCTGGTACGGACGATGGCCGACCCGGTCGGCGTCGAGGTCGACGAGCTGGCGCGCATCGCCGCCGAATCCGCCGGCAGCCGGCGGGTGCAGCGGCTGGTCGACAGCCTGGGGCGGCGCGACCTGATCATCGGCGTCGACCGGCTCGACTATTCCAAGGGTCTGCCGCAGCGCTTCGATGCCTACGAGGCGCTGCTCGAGCGCAGCCGCCGGCGTCACGGCCGCACCGTGTTCATGCAGATCGCAAGTCCCTCGCGCGAGGGCATCGGCGCCTACGACCGGCTGCGCCGGCAGCTCGAGACGCGGGCCGGCCACATCAACGGCACCTGGGCCGACTTCGACTGGGTGCCGACGCGCTACATCAACAAGACCTTCGCCCGCGCCTCGCTGCTCGGCTTCTTCCGCACCGCGCGCGTGGGTCTGGTGACGCCGCTGCGCGACGGGATGAATCTCGTGTCCAAGGAATTCGTCGCGGCCCAGGATCCCGAGGACCCGGGCGTGCTGGTGCTGTCGGAACTCGCCGGTGCCGCCGCCGAGCTGGAATCGGCGTTGCTGGTCAATCCCTGGGACACCGAAGGCATGGGCGCGGCACTGGAGCAGGCACTGTCGATGGCGAAACCGGAGCGGCGCGAGCGCTGGCGGCACATGATCGAGGTGCTGCGCGAGAACGACCTGTCGACCTGGCGCCGGCGCTATCTGGATGAACTGGAATACCCCGGCTCGCGCCGGCACTGAGGCGGCATGACATCCTGTCTCGCACTGCGACGTTCGCGCTGTCGGGCTGGAGTCAGACAGGATGAACGCCACTACCACCGGGAAGGATGCACCACGCCTTTCAGGCCAGCACCTCCGGCGGCACCAGCCCGGCCGGGTCCACCGGCACCAGCTCGTGCGCCCCGATGCCATCGAAACGCGCCCACAGCACGGTATACGGCTCATCGCGAACCGGATGCAGGTGATTGCCCGCCAGCTCGGACAGCGGACACAGCACGAAGGCGACCCGCTCGATCTCCGGACGCGGCAGCACCAGCCGGCCGTCGCGCAGGATGCGGTCGCCGTAGAGCAGCAGATCGATGTCGAGCGTGCGCGGCGAGAACTTCGGCGCATCCCGGTCGCGTCCGAAGCGGTCCTCGATAGCATGGATCGCGGCATGGACCTCGCGCACCGGTTCGCCGCTGTCGAAGGCGGCGACCAGATTGTAGAAATCGTCGCCCTCGAACCCGACCGCGGGACATTCGTAGACGGTCGATACCGTCAGCGGCCCGAAGCGCTCGTGCAGCGCCCGCAGTCCCCCGGGGATGTTGCGCTCGCGCGCGACGTTGGAACCGAGCGACAGGTAGACACGCTCCATCGGTTCAGACCCGCTCGCCGCGTTCGATGATGACCCCCACGTCGCGCGCGCCGCGGATGGCACCGGGCTTGGACAGTGTCACCTTCACCCAGGGCACCGCGAATTCCTCGCGCACGATGCGGGCGATCTCCTCGGCCAGGGTCTCGACGAGCCGGAAGGAACTGGACGAGACGAAGTCGATCAGGCGCTTGGAGATGGCCTTGTAGTCGAGGGCATCGTCGATCGAATCGGTCGCGGCCGCGCGGGCGGTATCGGCCGCCATCTCCAGGTCGATCGCCACCAACTGGCGCGTGCTGCGTTCCCACTCGAAGATGCCGATGATGGTCTCGACCCGCAGGTCTCGCAGGAAGACGATGCCCATGGGACGGTCTCGCGGCCGGAGGGGCGGCACTATAGCCGTTCGCCGCCCACCACGCCAGACAGCGCCCCACATGCCGCACTCGCTCGACGCGGCACAGGTCGGGCCGACGGAGGAGGCCCGGCAGCCAGCCGAACGCCCGTGCCGGGCCTCCTCCGTCGGCCCGGCCTGCCCGCCAGGGTGCCGCCGGCCCTTGTCGCACCCGCCGCGATGGGCTATATTGCGCGGCCTTGCGCCACCCGGCGAAGCTTCACGTACGGAGTCACCAATGTCCCGCGTCTGCCAAGTGACCGGCAAGCGCCCGGCGACGGGCAACAACGTGTCGCACTCGAACATCAAGTCGAGGCGCCGCTTCCTGCCGAACCTGCACACGCATCGCTTCTGGGTCGAGGGCGAGCAGCGCTACGTGACGCTGCGCACCTCGGCGAAGGGCATGCGCATCATCGACCGCAAGGGCATCGAGGCGGTGCTGGCCGACATCCGGGCACGCGGCGAGAAGGTCTGAGGAGACGATCATGCGCGAGAAGATCAGGTTGTCGTCGACGGCGGGCACGGGCCACTTCTACACGACCACCAAGAACAAGAAGAACATGCCCGACAAGATGCAGATCAGGAAGTACGATCCCGTGGCCCGCAAGCACGTGATCTACAAGGAAACAAAGCTGAAGTAAGCTGCAAGCGCCCGGCGCTCAGCGCCCAGGTAACGAAAAGACCCGGCCAGCGGCCGGGTCTTTTCGTTTGGGGATCCACTATTGTTGCACTGACTCTAACGAAGGGTCCCCTCTCCCCTTGGGGGAGAGGGACAGGGTGAGGGGCATCGCGCAGCGATTCCGATGGCCGGCACGAATGCGCAACCGGATGCCTCGCTTCGCTGAAACCGGCTCGCTGCGCTCGCAGCCCTCACCCCGACCCCTCTCCCTATGGGAGAGGGGCTCGGGGAAACAGCCGAATCCCGCACCGGCATCCGGAACGCCATGCCGCGCCGGACAACGCCGGCCTGCCTCATCAGCCCTTAGCGCTGGGCGCTATTCAGCATAATCCCGCCCCGCCGCCTTCGCCCGCTCGCGGGCGCTGGGATTGACCGAGCTGCGGAACGGCATGTCGACCACCTCGGCCCAGACCGAATGGCCGGGATGGGTCTGGTAGTGCTCCGGCAGCCAGACCTTCAGCGGCGTGCCGAGGGCCGCCTTGTCCACCGGGACGTAGCCCATGGCGATGTTCACCTCCAGCTCGGGCGAGTACCAGGGCGAAGTCAGCCAGCCGATCGGGTCGCCGCCCTCCGCGCCGGTCACCAGCCAGAAGTCCGGGGCATAGTCCTCGATCGGCTTGCCGCCCAGCTTCATGCCCACGAGCTGGTTGCGGAACGGCGCCCGGCCCGCGTTCACCTGCTCGCGCATCCACTCCAGCTTCTCCCTGCCGATGTAATCGCCCGGCTTGGTCTTCGGCACCATATGGCCCAGGTTGCACTGGAACGGATTGGTCTCGGGATCGAGGTCCTGTCCGTAGGACAGGATGCCCGCGGCGATGCGGCGATGGTGTGCCGGCGCGATCACCATCAGGTTGTGCTTCTCGCCGGCCTCGAGGATCGCGTTCCAGACCTTCTCGGCATTGAGCGTCGAGTCGTAGGCATAGACCTCGTAACCCTTCTCGCCGGAAAAGCCGGTCTGCGAGATGATGCAATCGGCACCGCCGATATTCGCCACCATCAGACCGTAATACGGCACGTCGCGGATTTCATCGCCGACCAGGTCGACCATCAGCGCTTCCGACTTCGGCCCCTGGATCTGCAGCGGACTGACGTCGATCTCGTCGATCTCGATATCGAACTTCATGCCGTGATTGACGCCCTGGAACCAGTACAGCAGGTCGGAATCGCTGATGGTGAACCAGAACTCGTCCTTCGACAGGCGCAGCATCACGGGATCGTTGAGGATGTTGCCCTGATCGTTGCAGAGGATCACGTAACGCCCGCGCATCGGATCGACGCGGGTGATGTCGCGGGTACAGACATAATCGCAGAAGGCCTCGGCATCCGGACCGCTGACCCGGATCGGCCGCTCGACCGCGACGTTCCACAGCGTCACGTCGTTGATCAGCGCACGGTACTCGACCATCGCGCCGCCGTTCTCGGGACGCACGTAGCCGCGCGGATGGTACATGCGGTTGTAGACCGTCGCCCGCCAGCAGCCGGCCTCCAGCGACAGGTGCCAGTAGGGCGACTTGCGCACCCGGTTGGAAATCAGCAGCCGGGTCCCCGGTTCGGGATCGCCGCTCTGGCGCAGATTGATCGGGACCCTGCGATCACGCTGATCGACCGACTGTTGAAAGTTGACGTTGTCCTGTCCTGTCATTGCCTGCACTCGCTTCGTGAACAACGGAATGTTGTCTTCGATTCGATCGTAGACTCCGGCTCCCGGATCCGGCGTCTGACCTGCGACCCGGGATTCATCAGATACGACATCGCAGCAGGCGGCCTCGTTCCCGGAGCTCCCTGCCTGTAACAAATCCTTCATCTTCCTGTCATGCGACGGTCAGGCGCGCCTGTTCTGCTGCGCGCCATGAAGCAGGCACAAGACTTGTTGACGTCGGGCTGGCTGCGCGAGGCCGGCATCGATGCGATCGCGGACACCATCCCCGGCATCGGCCGCCCGGGAGACGCCGCGCAGGAACCCGATGGCGTCCAGCCGCGGGAATCCTTCCGCAGCATCTGGCTGTCCGATGTCCACCTCGGCACCCGCGGCTGCAGGGCGGAGGCGCTGGCCGATTTCCTCAAGCACCATCGCTGCGAGCGGCTGTTCCTGGTCGGCGACATCATCGACGGCTGGCGCCTGAAGTCCCGCATGTTCTGGCCACAGACGCACACCGACGTCATCCGCCGAGTGCTGACCAAGGCACGGCGCGGCTGCGAGGTAATCTACGTCACCGGCAATCATGACGAGTTCCTGCGCCGCTACGGCGCGCTGGAGTTGGGCAACATCCGCCTGTGCGATCACGTCGAGCACCGCACGGCCGACGGCCGGCGGCTGCTGATCATCCACGGCGACCAGTACGACGCCGTCGTGCAGGGTCACAAGTGGCTCGCCTTCCTGGGCGACAAGGGCTACGCGCTGCTGCTGGAGCTGAACCGCTGGTTCAACCGCTTCCGCGAGCACTTCGGCATGGGCTACTGGTCGCTGTCGGCGCACGTCAAGCACAAGGTCAAGAAGGCCGTCAGCTACATCAGCGAATTCGAGTCCGCGGTCGCCTGGGACTGTCGGCGCAACGACTACGATGGCGTGGTCTGCGGCCATATCCATCATGCCGAGATCCGCGACATCGGCGGCGTGATCTACTACAACTGCGGCGACTGGGTCGAGTCCTGTACCGCCCTGGTCGAGCATCATGACGGGCGCATGGAACTGCGCCGCTGGCCGGGCGTCACTGCCGGGGAGAACCGCGAGATCGTGACGGCGACCGGCGACACCGCATGAAGCTCGCCATCGTCACCGATGCCTGGTATCCGCAGGTCAACGGTGTCGTGACGACCATCGCCTCGGTCATCGACTGGCTGCGGGAACAGGGAATCACGGTCGAGGTGATCGAGCCCGGTGCGTTCCGGACACTGCCCTGCCCCGGTTATCCCGAGATCCGGCTTTCGCTGAACACCGGCATGGTGACGCGACGACTGCGGGAATTCGCACCCGACCGGGTACACGTCGTCACCGAGGGACCGCTCGGTCAGGCGGCGATCCGTTTCCTGCGACGCTGCGGCTGGCGTCACACGACCTCGTTCCACACCCGCTTTCCCGAGTACATCCGTGCGCGCCTGCCGTTCGTGCCTCTGTCCTGGGGCTATGCGTTCCTGCGCCGCTTTCACCGCGACAGCGAAGCGGTGCTGGTGCCGACCGCCGGCATGGCGCGCGATCTCGCCGAACGGGGATTCCGGCGCCTGCGGGTCTGGTCGCGCGGTGTCGACACGCGCGTATTCAGTCCGGATGCCGCCTTCGATCCCGGCCTGGAACGGCCGATGTTCCTCTATGTCGGCCGGATCGCGCCGGAGAAGAACATCGCGGCGTTCCTCGAGCTGGATCTGCCGGGCACCCGCGTCGTGGTCGGTGACGGCCCCTCGCGGACACGCCTGCAGCACGCCTGCCCCGATGTCGTCTTTCCCGGGTATCGACACGGCCGCGAGCTGGCGGCCTGGTACGCCTGCGCGGACGTGTTCGTGTTCCCGTCGCGCACCGATACCTACGGTGTGGTCATGCTCGAGGCGATGGCCTGCGGGACACCGGTCGCCGCCTATCCGGTCACCGGCCCGATCGACGTGGTGCGCGACGGGGAAACCGGCCGGCTCGACGAGGACCTGCGCCGGGCGGCGCTCGATTGCCTGGAGATTCCCCGCGAGGGCTGCATCGCCCATGCCCGCGCCAGCGACTGGCGGGCGACATCGCGCTTCTTCCTGGAGCAGACGGTGGACATCGAACCGGCGTCGGACAGGGAACAGCTGGCCGCCGAGTAGCCGCAGCGGAACTCAAATCTCGCCGGCACAATCCGGCAACGGCACGAGACTGTCCGGCGTGACCACTGCACGGTAGCTCTCCAGCATGCGCCCGGCCATCGTCCGGGCCGACCATTCCCGGGCAAAATCGCGGGCATCGTCGGCCATGCGCGCGCGCCGGTCACGGTCGGGCAGCAATGCGGCGAGGGCGGCGGCGAACGCCTCGACGTCCTCGGGCACCTCGACGGCGCCACGGCCCGGGCAGACGATGTCGCGGGTGCCCATGACCGCGGTCGATACCACCGGCGTGCCCTGTGCCAGGGCCTCCAGCAGCACCAGACCCTGCGTTTCCGTGCGCGAGGCGAACACGAAGGCGTCACCGGCCCGGTAACAGTCCTTCAGTGCGACCCGCCGGTCGAGATAACCGCTGAAACGGACATGCCGTTCCAGCCCGAGTGTACCGACACGCCTTGCCAGTGCGGCTCGTGCCGGCCCCTCGCCGGCAATCAGCAGAAGCACGTCATCGATCTCGCGACGCAGTCGATCCACCACCTGCAGCAGGAAACCGATGTTCTTCTCGTGCGCCACCCGGCCAACATGGACCAGCAACGGCCGATCCAGCGAAATCCCGTGCTCGCGGCGGAAGCGGGTGCCGTCACCCGGATTGAACCCGGACAGGCCCAGCCCGGTGGGCACGATGTCGATCGGGGTCTCCACGCGGTAGCGTCGCAGCACTTCCGCCATGGCCGACGACGGTACCACCACCCGATCGACCGCGTTGCACTGCGAACGCGAGAAACGGCGCGCGAGGGCGCGCAGGCCGCCATGCGGCAGCCATGGCAGGTAGTGGAACAGGTATTCCTCGAAGAAGGTGTGGTAACTCTCGACACAGGGCAGATCCAGCCAGCGTGCCAGCCGTCGGCCGAAGGAATGCGCCACGAACGGGGTCTGCACGTGAATCAGGTCGATGTCCAGCTCCGCCAGATCACCTTCCAGCGCCCGCAGCCGGCGCCAGCGCATCATCCGGTCCTCGGGATCCATCGGCAGGTAGCGCGATGGCACGCGGACGATACCGGCATCGTCATTGTCGGCGCCCTGCGGGTAGGCGGGCACGACCAGAGTCACGCGATGGCCGAGGGCCTGCAGCTCCGCACGGAAGGTGGCAATGGACGTGGACACCCCGTTGATGCGGGGAAAGTACACGTCGCTGATCATCAGGATGTGCATCGGGCATTGCCGTCACGAGCGGACTCCGGTGCAGGATGCGACGGCCATGTGACGGGAGAGTGACACGGATTGACGTGTCCGGTGGCCGGAAGTCGGGGAACGGCAAGTGAAATCGCGCGGCCGGCCGAGGGAATCGAAGTGATCCGTGACCGCTGCCTCGTCACGCGCCCCGATCACGGACCTCCTGCACGAACTCGTCGACCGGGACCGGGTGGCCGAACAGGTATCCCTGGTAGGCAGTGCATCCGTGTTCCAGCAGCAGGGTGCGAATGTCCTCGCTCTCGACACCTTCCGCGAGCACGTCGAGTCCCATGGTCCGGGCGAGCACGATGATGGTGTGGACGATGGCGGCATCGTTTTCGTCGGTCAGTGCATCGCGCACGAACTCACGGTCGATCTTGATCTGATCCAGCGGCAGGCGCTTGAGATAGGACAGGGAAGAATAGCCGGTACCGAAATCGTCCAGCGAGAAGCGGATGCCGTCGCCCTTGAGCTGACTCATCTTCGTCACCGTGTCCTCGATATCGGCGAGCAGCAGGGTCTCGGTGAGCTCGAGAACGAGCCGCTGCGCGGGGGCCCTGCTGCGCTCGATGATCGTACGTACATGCTCGACGAAATCCGGGTGATGGAACTGATGGGCGCTGACATTGACCGCAATGCCCAGTTCTCCCATCACCGGATCGCCCGCCCATGCCGCAAGCCGTTCGCAGACGTGCTCCAGCATGACGTCGCCGAGGGAAAGAATCAGGCCGGTTTCCTCGGCCACGGAGATGAAATCCGCCGGCGGCACGAGTCCCCGTTCGGGATGATCCCAGCGCGCCAGCGCCTCCGCGCCGATCACCCGGCCGTCGTCACTCACCTGCAACTGGTAATGAGGCAGGATCTCGCCCCGCCCGAGGCCGGCTCGCAACTCGGCTTCCAGCAACATGCGCGAGTGCATGACATCGCGCATCGCAGGATCGAACACGCGGATGGTGCCGCGGCCCGCATCCTTGGCCTGATACATCGCCAGGTCTGCCCGCTTCATCACGTCGTCGGCACTGTCCTCGTGCTCCCCGAACAGGGTGATGCCGACACTGACGGTGGTATGCCGTTCGTGCCGATCGAGCTGATAGGAACGGGTCAGCGCATCGCGGATCTTGTCGCCGATACGCTCGGCATGACGCAATGCCTCGTCGCTGTCCTTGCCCAGATTCCCCGCGATCACGGCGAATTCGTCGCCACCGAAGCGGGCGACCGTGTCACCCTCGCGCAGACATTCGGCCAGCCGGCCGGCAACCGCCTGCAACAGCCGGTCGCCGACATCGTGGCCGAGCGTGTCGTTCAGGGTCTTGAAATGATCCAGGTCCAGGAACAGGACCGCGCCGAGGCCGCGATCACGAATGGCGGCGGCGAGGGCCTGCTGCAGTCGGTCGAGCAGCAATCGCCGGTTGGGCAGGCGGGTGAGCGGATCGTAGAGCGCGAGGAATTCGATTTCCTCCCGGGCCTGCTTGCGTTCGTTGATGTCGCGGAAATAGACCGCGACGCCCTCTTCCGACGGATAGACATGGATCTCGAACCAGCCGCCGAATCGTGGATAGAAGTACTCGAACTCGACCGAGAGATTGTCGTGCATCGCCCGACGGTACTCGTGCTCGAGTCGGGTTCCGCGCACATCCGGGTACTCCTCCCACAACACCCTGTCGAGCAGGTCTTCGCGCACGCGGCCCATGATGCGCTCGGCCTCGTGATTGATATAGGTATAACGCCATTCGCGATCCAGTGTCAGGAACGCGTCCGTGATGCTCTCGAGCGTCGTCTCGAGCCGCTCGGCCAGCCGCTGGATGTCCTGCCGGGCCTGTTTCTGTTCGGTGATGTCCTGCAGGGCACCGCGGATCTGCACGATGCGCCCGGCATCGTCGCGCACGGCCTCGCCGATGGCCCGCACCCAGATGCGGCGACCGTGGGCCGTGACGAACTCGAGTTCCTCGTCGTACGGCGTGCCGTCGTGACAGCAGGCATGAAACAGGGTACGGATGCGATTGCGCCACTCCGGCGCATAGTAGGCGACGGCTTCCCGCAGCGTCAGCGAGGTACCGGCCGGCAGTTCGTGGATCGCGCAGATCTCGTCGGACAGCGTGATCCGCCGGCCCTCGGGGTCGGCGATCCAGCCGCCCACGCGCGCGGCACCGCCGGCGATCTTCAGCAGGGCCTCGCTCTCGCGGCGCGATGCGTCTGCGTGGTCGCGCTGGATGGTGGCACCGAGCACCTCGGCGAGTCCGCGCAGCAGGCGGATTTCGTCATCGCTCCAGGCGCGCTCCTCGTGCACCGCGTCGAAGCCGACATAGCCCTCGACCTGGCTGCCGGCGACCACGGGCACGAGAATCATGGAGCGCACACCCTGGCCGCACAGGTTCCGTCGTTCGCGCTTCCAGTCGGATCCGAGGGCCTCCACCCGCGGCACGTGGATCAGTTCCCGTCGTTCCATGCGGCGCATCAGTTCCGGGGCCGCCCGGCGCGGGCGATCGCGGATGGCGAGCGGATCGACGCCGGGGGCGGACCACTCGTGGGTCGAGCTCATCGACGCGAATTCGGGACTTACGCGCAGCAGATAGCTGCGGTCCACGCCGCAGTATTCGCCCACCCGCCGCAGCGCGTCCCTGAAAATGCCATCCCTGTCGTCCGGTCCCGCCGCGACCAGGCTCCCGGCGATCTCCACCAGGTTGCGCTGCAGCCCGGAAACGTACTCGAGCGCCAGTTCGGTCTCCTTGGCGGCGGTGATGTCGACCATGACACCGACCAGCCTGTGCGGGCGGCCCCCTTCGGTCAGCACGGTCACGAAGTCGCGCAGCCATATCCGGTGGCCATCGGCCGCGATCATCCGGTACTCGAACTCGTGTGCCCCCGGCCGGGTGCGAACATCCCGGGACTGCGCCATGGCCCGCTCCCGGTCGTCGGGATGCAGATGGTTCGCCCAGAAGTCCGGTTCATCGGTCCAGCGCGCGAGCGGATAACCCAGCAGGATCTCGGCCTCGGAGCTGACGAAGGCAAAACGGGGCACATCGGGTTCGCTTTCCCAGAGGATGGCGCAGGTGGACTCGACCAGGGTGCGATAGCGCTCGCGCTGGCGCAGCAGCTCGGCCTCGGCCTCGCGCCGCTCGGTCACGTCCTGGCCGGCCCCGATCCACTCGAGCACGGCCCCCGAGTCGTCGAGCACGGGGACGGCCCGGTCGAACAGCCAGCGGATGCTGCCGTCCGGGCAGCGCAGGCGATACTCGTGCTCGAAGACATCGGTCTCTGCGACCGCGCGCTGCCAGACCTGCAGGTACGGCTCCTGATCCTCGTCCACGACCGCCGGCAGCCAGCCGTAGCCCTTCGCCTCCTCCAGCGTCAGTCCGGTCAGTTCGAGCCAGGCCTCGCTGATCCAGACCAGCCCGCCGTCCGGGTCGCAGCGCCAGACGAAGTCCGAGCTGGCGGCGATGAGGGAGCGGTAGCGCTGCTCCTCGACCTGGGGGGAAATGTCCGAGAATGTGACGACGGCACCGACCATCCCTCCATGCTCGTCCCGCAAGGGGGCACAGGTGTAGGTGACCGGGAAACCGGTGCCGTCACGTCGCCAGAACCGATCATTGCTGCGCCGCCGGATCTCGCCATCACGAAGCGTGGCGTGAATGGGACATTCGGCGCGGGGACAGGGCGTACCGTCTGCACGGGCATGGTGAATCAGCTCGTGCTGATCGCGGCCGATCTGTTCCGTGCGCGGCCACCCCGTCAGGCGTTCCGCCGCCGCATTGACGAACGTGACGCGCCCTTCCAGGTCCAGTCCGTAGATCCCCTCGGCTGCCGAATCGAGGATCAGTTCCACATTCCGCTGGATGTCGACGCTCTCGGCCGAACCCGGACTCTCCGACAGTTCACTCATGCGCCTGATACCACTCCTCCGCTGACGTCCGGATACGCCGACAGATCATCCCCGGACACAAAGCAGCAATCGTGCCACAGAGGAGCGGCTCGGTGGCGGGAACTGTGTGGCATCCGCGGCGCAGGGCGTTCCATGCGGTCCCGACAGCCGGGGACCTACGGCCATGAGCGGCCGCGCGGGCATCGGCATCCGGCAGACCGCACGGCATTACGGCCGGCCACGATCCGCCCCGCCCCGGACACGCCTCGCAGGGCGGCAGACGGGCACGGGAAGCTTGCCGGCAGACCGCGCGAAACGTCGGTGCGCCGAAAGGTTGGCATTGCTTGTGCTAGTCCTGCGGGCTCGGGAGCTGACACGGGTAGCGGGACAAGGCAATGGGACGCTGGAACCAGATGGCGCCGGCCCTTCTGCTGGCGATCGCCGGCGGTGCACTGGCCGCGCCGGCGGCGGGCGAACTGGCCCGGCTCGTGAACACGGGCGAGATGGAACGGGCCTGGGACCTGGCGCGCGAGCATCGCTCCAGCCTCGAGGGAGATCCCGTATTCGACCTCTACTACGGAATCGCGGCCATCGAGGCGGGTCACGCGCACGAGGCCGTGTTCGCTCTGCGCCGCGTGCTCGCGATCCGGCCCGATCTCGCCCGTGCCCGCGTGGCACTGGCCCGTGCTCATTTCGAAACCGGCAACGACCTGCTCGCCAGGAGCGAGTTCGAGCGGGCCCTGGCCGATGATCCGCCCGAACCGATGCGTGCCGCGATCGAGCGCTACCTGCACGCCCTGGATCGACGCGCGGATCGCTACCGCACTTCCGTGAGCGGCTACATCGAACTCGGCGGCGGTCACGACAGCAACGCAAACAGTGCCACATCGATCGATACGGTGGATTCGTTGTCGGGCACGCTCCTGATCGCCGAGCAGGGACGGGAACAGTCCGACGATTTCGCCCGTCTCGCGGGGACACTGCGCATTGCCCATCCGTTGACGCCGGATCTCGGCGCCTTTGCAACGCTCGCGGGTGAACGGCGCTATCACGACAGCCACGGCGAGTTCGACATCGGCAGCACGCTGTTGCGTGCGGGACTGGCCACCCGCGGCGATCGTGTCCGAAACACTCTGGCCGTTCACGGTCAGCGTCTGCAGGTCGACGGGGAAGGATTCCGTGACATGGCAGGGCTCGACGCCGATGTGCGTTACGCGGTATCCGACCTCCACATCATCGGGATGGCCGGACGCTACTCGCAACTGGATTACGACACCCTGCCGGATCGCGATTCCGACCTGTGGGAGCTGAGTGCCCGAACGACCCGCCTGTGGCGGGTTCCCCTGCGTCCCACGGCCTCGATCACGATCTCGTACGGCGAGGAGCGCGCCCGTCGCGATACGGCGGAAGCGCGAGCGGGTACACAGCGGGACCTGCATGGCGTTTCGGGCGAGCTGCGGCTGCACCCCGCTTCCGGATGGCTGCTGAGCGGCGACGTCGGTTACCGGCACAGCAGCTACGCCGGTACAGATCCCCTGTTCGGCGAGCGGCGGGAGGACGATTACTACAGCGTGAAACTCCTGCTCGAATGGCGGCCGCGGCCAACCTGGCGCGTTCAGTTGCGCCTGACGCATGCGGCCAACGACAGCAACCTGGCATTCCATGAACACGATCGCGATGTCGCCGAGGTGCGACTGCGCCATGACTTCCACCACTGACACGGCCCAAGTGTGATGAACTTCACAAATCGCGCGGCACCCCGTCACGATTCCGGCATTTGCCCATGGCTATCCGGGCCGATCTGTTCCAGGATAAGGCGTGATCGTGGGCGAACCCGTGAAGATATCGCGGTTCGACCCGTTCCCCCCGAGGAAGGTGCATGATGGTCCTGCAGGTGTTCGAAGCCTGCCGGCACGGTCGTGAACGGGGGATTCCCGCCGTCATGGCCGTCTGGCTCACGGCGCTGCTGCTGGCCGTTCCGGTCGGCGCCGGCGCGACCGAACCCGCCGGCCGGGTGATCTTCAGCAGCGGCGAGGTCATCGCCGTGAACGCGGAAGGCTTTCGCCGTCCGCTTACGCGCCATGATGTCGTATACCCCGGCGAGACCGTGCACACCGCGGCACGCTCCATGGTCGACATCCGCATGCGCGATGATGCATTGATCGCGCTCGATGCCGAATCCCGTTTCATCGTGGAACGCTATGATCGCAGCTCCGGTGCGGGCAATGCCGTGATGCGATTCCTGCGCGGCACCCTGCGCACGATCACCGGCACCATCGGCAAGGAAGGCACGGACACCTACCAGATGCACACCCCGGTCGCGACGATCGGTGTCCGCGGGACGCAGTATGCGCTACAACTCTGTGATGCGAACTGTGCCCGCGCGGGTCGTCCGGCCGGTCTGTACGGTCGCGTGGACGCCGGCGCGATCTCGGTCACCAACGAGGCGGCCAGCGCGGTGATGTCGCGGGGCGATTACTTCCATGTCGCGGCCCCGGATGCCGCACCAAGCCGACTCGTACGTCCGCCGGACGGCATCCTGGACGGCGGTACCGGCGACGACGCCGTTCCGGGACCGGGCGGGACCGGATCCCTGGTCGACGTGGAAGATTCCCTCGTCAAGACGGATGATTCCCTCGTCGAAACGGAAAAGGGGTTGCCGGGCACGGACGACGGCCTGCTCGGCACCACCGACAGGCTGGTGTCGGGCGATGGCGGCCTGCTGGATACCGGCGGTACCCTGCTGCAGACGGGTGGCGGGCTGCTCCGGCAGGGTGGAAACCTGCTCGAAGCCGGTGGCGATCTGCTGGAACAGGGCGGCGGCGGCGTGCTGGAGGCGGGCGGTGGTCTTCTCGAATCCGGCGGCGGTCTGGTCGAGTCCGGCGGCGGTCTGCTCGAAACCACCGGAGGCGATGTTCTCGAAACCGGCAGCGGAGTACTCGATACCGGCGGTGACTTGCTGGACGGCGGCGGCGGCCTGCTGGAGGACCTCGGGGAAGATCTCGGCGGAAGCGGGTCGCTGCTGGAAACCACCGATCCCGGCGAGGGCGAGGAAGACCTGCTGGAGGGAATCGGGGGACTCCTCACGCCCTAGTGCCCGGTTACAGGGCACCAGGAGGACCGAAGACCGCTGCGTTGCCCGGTCGGGTGAATCCGTCGGGCCTGCCGATGCCGGCCGGACCCGCGGGCAAGGGCGTCAACGCACGAGTTCCCGGATCCTCCGTTCCACCTTCCGCGGTGACACCGACTGTTTCGTGCCGAGCTGCTGGGCGAACAGCGACACCCGCAATTCCTCGATCGACCAGCGCAGTTCCTGCAGCTCTCCCTCGCTCCAGGCGAGCCGTCCCGGCTGCGGCACGATCTCCTTCACCCGTGCCCACAGCGCCTCCACCTCCGAGCGCGCGCGGCGGTCCTTCTCCGGTTCGCGGTCGAGCACGTCGAGGCGGCGGGCGACGGCGTCGAGGTAGCGCGGATATTCCGTCAGCCGTCGCGCCGGCGTCGCCGTGACGAAGTCGGGAAAGACCAGGTGGTCAAGCTGGTCCGACACGTCGCGCGCGGTCTCGATCCAGGTCATCGGCAGATTGCCCTCGATGCGCCGGCGCACGGCGCGATAGCGTTCGCCGATGCCATCCAGTTCGGCAAGCAGGGCTTCCGCCGTGTCCCACAGCCGCGGCCGTCCCTGTTCCAGCGCCTGCTCGAATGCTTCCGGATCCCGCGGCGTCGGCGTGGCGTCGAGAAAGGCGCGCTCGACCACGGCCTCGACGACATCGCGCGTGAACGTGCCGCCGTCGATGCGCGCGCCGAACTGCAGCGCGACCCGGGTGAGGCCGTCGAGGTCGCGCTCGAGATCGCGCAACTGCCGGCCGAGCCGGCGCCGGATCAGCATGCGCACGCCGGCGCGGTGCTCCGGCGCGGCCTCGGCGGCGGTGG
>CAYZHJ010000014.1:0-38054 GCA_964478305.1 uncultured Ectothiorhodospiraceae bacterium | reverse complement strand
TGGCGGGGCCCTGATCGGTCTTGTAGGCGCGCACGCCCTCGAACACGCCCATGCCATAGTGCAACGTGTGCGTCAGCACGTGCACCCTCGCCTCGCGCCAGGGCACGAGTTCGCCGTCCAGCCAGATCACTCCGTCACGATCCGCCATCGACATGAGGCCGTCTCCCCTGCTGTCCGTTCGTCTTCGGTTCCATTCGTTCTTCCCAGACGCGCGCCACCGCCGCGCGGAAACGTTCCAGCTCGGTATCCGGTTCCACCACGGCCGGTTCGCCGAGCAGCGCGAGTCGGTGAATGCGGGCGCGAAACGCCCGATACGCATCGATCAGCATGCCCGCGTCGTCGGCGTCGAAACAGCCGGACTCGGCCAACGCCTCCAGCAGGCGAATGTTGTCGGTGAATCGAACGAGCGCGGGCGTGTCGTGCGCATGCGCCAGCACGCTGTATTGGACCACAAATTCGATATCGGCAACACCGCCGCGATCCTGTTTCAGGTCGAACCGGTGGTCGTCGCCGCGGGCGAGTTCGCGGCGCATGCGCTCGCGCATGGAAACGACCTCGTGCTGCAGCGTTGCGATGTCGCGCGGACGCTGGAGGACGGCCGCGCGAATCGTGTCGAAGCGTTCCTGCAATGACGCCGACCCGACCACCATGCGCGCGCGCACCAGGGCCTGGTGTTCCCAGGTCCAGGCCTGCTCCTGCTGGTAGCGATCGAAGCGCTGCAGGGCACTGACCAGCGGTCCCGAGGCGCCGTTGGGACGCAGCCGGGTATCGACCTCGTACAGCACGCCGGCGGGTGTCGGCGTGTTGAGCATGTGCAGCAGGCGCTGGGCCAGGCGCGCGAACCAGCCGGCATTGTCCAGCGGTCGTTCACCGTCGGTGCCGAGGTCCTCGCCGTCGGCCTCGTGGACGAACACCAGGTCGAGATCCGAGCCGTAACCGAGTTCGAGGCCGCCGAGCTTGCCGTAGGCGACGATGCCGAAGGCCGGTTCGTGCTCACGGCCGTCCGCGCCACGCAGACGCGGCCGGCCGTGACGGCGGAGGTTGTGCGCCCGCGCCAGCTCGGAGGACTGCTGCAGCACGGCCTCGGCCGTCCACGTGAGGTGGTCCGACACCCGCATCAGCGGCAGTCGACCGGTGATGTCGGCGGCGGCCACGCGCAGCACGTTCACCTGCCGCACCTGGCGCAGCACGTCCATCTGCTGTTCCAGGTCATCGGGCTCGATGTCCGCCAGGGCCCGTTCGAGTTCGTGACCGACCGAGGCCCGGTCGGGCGGTTCGTACAGCGAGGCCGGATCGATCAGTTCGTCCAGCAGGATCGGGTGACGGGTGACGAACTGCGCGATCCACGGACTCGCGGCGCACAGTTCCACCAGCCGGCGCCGGGCCGCATCGTTCTCGTGCAGCAGGGACAGGTAGACGCTGCGCCGCGCGACGGCCTCCACCAGTTCGAGCACTCGCGCCAGCGTCGCATCGGGCATCTCCAGCGTGCCGATGTCCGCCAGCAGCGGCGGCATCAGGCGGTCGAGGCGCGCGCGCGCGGTGGCGCTCAGGCTGCGATAGCGCGCGGAGTCGCGCAGCGCGTGCAGGCGCCGGCGAACCTCCTCGACGTCGTCGAAGCCCGCTGCCCGCAGACGCTCGTGCTCCGCCTCGGGATCGATCTCTCCTTCCCACAGGGTCGCCAGGTGTTCGTCGCCGCCGCTGCCGGCCCACTCCTCGTCCCCGGGCATGTTGAAGATATGGCCGAAGCTCTCGTGGACCGCGGTCATGGACTCGTCGAGAGCGCGCGCGAGGGAGTCCCAGTCCGGATGCCCCATGGTCCAGGCCAGACGCGCGCGGGCATCGGCGTCACGGGGCAGTGCATGTACCCGTTCGTCGTTCCAGGCCTGCAGGCGATTCTCCACCCGGCGCAGTTCGCGATAGGCGGCGGACAGCCGTTCGACCTCGTCCTCCCCGATATCGCCGGTCTGCGCCAGCGCCGCCAGCGCGGCGAGCAGTTGCCGGGTCCGCAATCCCGGTTCGCGACCGCCGCGGATGAGCTGGAAGGCCTGGGCGATGAACTCGATCTCGCGGATGCCGCCGCGGCTGTACTTGACGTTGCCGTGCAGGCCCTTGCGGGCGACCTCGCGCTCGAGCTGCAGCTTCAGCCCGCGCAGGGCCTCGAACGCCCCGAAGTCGAGATAGCGCCGGAACACGAACGGACGCAGCAACGCCTCCACCTCGGCGACCGTCTCCGCATCACCGGTCAGTGCACGGGCCTTGACCAGCGCGAATCGTTCCCACTCGCGCGCCTGGGTCAGCAGGTACTGCTCGAGCTGGCCGGCATGCATCACCAGCGGCCCGCTGGCGCCGAAGGGCCGCAGGCGCATGTCGACGCGGTAGACGAAACCGTCGGCCGTGCGCTCGCCCAGGACCCGGAGCAGCCACTGGCCCAGCCGGGTAAAGAAATCCCCGTGATCCAGCGGTTTCGGGCCATCGGTCCGGCCCGGTTCGCCGTGGACGAGGATCAGGTCGATGTCGGAGGAGAAATTCAGCTCACGGCCGCCGAGCTTGCCCATGGCGAGCACCAGCAGCGAAAGAGGCTCGCCGCTTGCCGACAAGGGCCGTCCGTGGCGTTCGCTCATCCAGGCCTCGAGCCGGTCGAGAGCGCACTGCACGCAGGCGTCGGCCAGCGCGCTCTGCTCCGCCAGGCAGGTGTCGATGTCGGCATGGCCGGCGAGATCGCGCCAGGCGATACGCACGCCCTCGATCATCCGGAAGCGCCGCAGGACGCGCATCAGCCCGGTCTCGTCGAGTTCCCCGACCTCCTCGTCGAGCCGCGCCTCCAGCCGTTCCCGGTATGAACGCAGCGATTCGCCCTCGACCAGGCGCCCGGATTCCAGCAGTTCCAGCAGTTCCAGCGGCCGTTGGCGGGCCTGGCGGGCGACGAACTCGCTGGCGGCGAATACGGCGGTGGCGGTTTCGGCCCAGTGCGGCGAAACGGGCGGCTCGCGTCCCGCACCGGCGACCGCGGTACGGAATTCCGCCAGCGCGCGTTCGGCCCTTTCCATGGACGCCGGCGGCGGGGACGCGGCCAGCGCGCCGAGGGGAGCGGGAACGAGGTCAGGAGCAGCCATGGCCGGCCGATTATCCCAGCACGAACCCCTGCTGCCCACTGTGGCGGGGCGGGCTCACCCGCGGTCGGGACGCCGGCAAGTCATCCACCCGATTCCTCCTCCCGCCTGTTGCGATCCCCTTTCATCGACAGTGAATGGCAATTCTTCTCATTTTCATTCACAGGTACGCTGCGTATAATCCGGCCGTTCCCCGCAACATCTCCGGAGTTATCCCATGCGACTGCTGCTGGTCACTGCATTCGCTTCCCTGCAACTGCTGCTGGCGCTGCCGGCCGCGGCCAACGGTGCCGTCAACCTCTACTCCGCCCGCCAGGAGGCGCTGATCAAGCCGTTGCTCGATCGGTTCACCGAGGATACCGGCATCGAGGTCAACCTGGTCACGGGCTCGGCCGACGCCCTGATCAAGCGGCTCGAGGTCGAGGCCGAGAACACGCCGGCCGACATGCTGATCACGGTGGATGCCGGGCGCCTTCACCGGGCAAAGGATGCCGGGCTGTTCCGCGCCGTCGAATCCGACCGGCTGGAGGAGCGCGTGCCGGCCCATTTGCGCGACGACGACAACCAGTGGTTCGGCCTGTCGCAGCGTGCGCGCGTGATCGCCTACAGCACCGAGCGGGTCGATCCGGAGGAACTGTCGACCTACGAGGCGCTGGCCGACGACAAGTGGAACGACCGCATCTGCATTCGCTCGTCCGACAACATCTACAACCAGTCGCTGCTGGCCTCGATCATCGCCGCTCACGGCGAGGAACGTGCCACCGAGTGGGCACGGGACATCGTCGACAACATGGCCCGCCGGCCACAGGGCGGAGATCGCGACCAGATCATGGGTGTCGCCGCCGGCGTCTGCGACGTCGCGGTCGTCAACACCTACTACTACGGCAAGATGCGCAGCGAGGATGCGCAGGCCGAGCAGCGCGAGGCGGCCGCGAAGACGGCGCTGTTCTTCCCCAACCAGGAAGGCCGCGGCGCCCATGTCAATGTCAGCGGTGCGGGCGTGACCCGGCATGCGGGCAATCCCGGCAACGCGCTGCGCCTGCTCGAGTTCCTCGTGAGCGACGCGGCCCAGCGGTGGTACGCGCAGGTCAATCACGAGTACCCGGTGGTGCCCGGTGTCGAGCCCAGCGAGTCGGTGCGCCAATGGGGCCACCCGTTCAAGCAGGACCGGCTGCCGCTGTCGCGCCTGGGCGAACTCAACGCCACCGCCGTGCGCATCTTCGACCGGGCGGGATGGCGCTGATCGGGGATTCATGAACGCCATTGTCCAGCCCGTTACCGTAACGGCACCCCGCGGCCGCCCGCGGCGCCTGGTTCCGGACGGCTGGACGGTCGGTGTCCTGCTGGTGGCGCTGGCGGTGGCGCTGCCGATCCTGACGGTGGCCGCCTTCGTGCTGGCCCCGTCCGGCGAGGTCTGGGCACATCTCGCCGCGACCGTCCTCGGCGACTACGTGATCAACTCGCTGCTGCTGATCGCCGGCGTCGGTGCCGGCACCCTGGTGCTGGGGGTGGCCACCGCCTGGTTCACCAGCATGTGCGACTTCCCCGGACGCCGCTTCTTCACCTGGGCGCTGCTGTTGCCGCTGGCGATGCCGGCCTACATCATCGCCTATACCTACACCGGCCTGCTCGATGTCAGCGGGCCGGTGCAGTCGCTCCTGCGCGAGACCTTCGGCTGGCAGTACGGCGACTACTGGTTCCCTTCCGTCCGCTCGCTCGGCGGCGCCGTCGCCATGCTCACGCTGGTGCTCTATCCCTATGTCTATCTGCTGACCCGGGCGGCCTTCCTGGAGCAGTCGCTGTGCGTGCTCGACGTGTCGCGCACGCTCGGCTGCGGTCCCTGGCGCAGCTTTCTCACCGTCGCCGTGCCGCTGGCCCGGCCGGCGATCGTCGCCGGCCTGTCGCTGGCGCTGATGGAAACACTGGCCGACTACGGCACGGTGCACTACTTCGGGCTCAGCACCTTCACCACCGGCATATTCCGCACCTGGTTCGGGCTCGGCGATGCCGCCGCGGCGGCCCAGCTCGCCGCCGTCCTGCTCGGCTTCGTGTTCGTGCTGCTGTGGCTGGAACGGGCCTCGCGCCGCCGCGCGCGCTACCACCACACCAGCAACCGCCACCAGGTGCTCGATCCGGTGCGCCTGCGGGGCCGCCACGCCGCCGGCGCCATTGCCGTCTGCGCCCTGCCGCTGCTGCTCGGGTTCGCCGTGCCGGTGACCCAGCTCGGGGTCTGGGCCCTGCGCACCTGGGACGACATGGTCACGACGGAATTCCTCGGCCTGATGGGCAACAGTTTCGGCCTTGCCGCCGCGGCCGCGGTCATCACGGTGGCCGTCGCGGTGTTTCTCGGTTACGGTCAGCGCCTGCGGCCCGGACGCACGGTGCGTACCGGCGTCCGCATCGCCTCGCTCGGCTATGCCATTCCCGGGCCGGTGCTGGCAGTGGGCATCCTGATTCCGTTCGGCTGGTTCGACAACGCAATCGATGGCTGGATGCGCTCGCAGTTCGGCGTTTCCACCGGCCTGCTGTTGTCCGGTACGGTATTCATCCTGTTGTTCGCCTATGCGGTACGCTTCATGACGGCGGCCGTGCAGACGGTGGAGGCGGGACTGGCCAAGGTGCGGCCGTCGATGGACGAGGCGGCCCGTTCATTCGGCTATCGGGGTGCCACCGTGTTCGCGCGGGTGCATCTGCCGATCATGCGCGGCAGCCTGTTGACCGCGCTGCTGCTGGTATTCGTCGACGTGCTCAAGGAGCTGCCGGCCACGCTGATCATGCGTCCCTTCGACTTCAACACGCTGGCCGTGCGGGCATTCGAGCTCGCTTCCGACGAGCGGCTTGCCGATTCCTCCACCGCGGCGCTGGCGATCGTGATCACCGGCCTGATCCCGGTTATCGTGATCAGTCGTTACATCACCCGCTCGCGGGCAGGAAACGGCAATGGCACAGCTTGAACTGACCGGCGTGTGCGTGCGCTACGGCGAGACGGTCGCCATCGACGGCATCTCGCTTTCGCTCGAACGGGGGGAGATCGGCTGCCTGGTCGGACCCAGCGGCTGCGGCAAGACCTCGCTGCTGCGCGCCATCGCCGGCTTCGAGCCGGTGACGAACGGCTCGATCGTGCTCGCCGACAAGGTGGCCAGCGCGCCCTGCTGGAATCTCGCACCGCACAAGCGCTCGGTGGGCATGCTGTTCCAGGACTTCGCGCTGTTTCCCCATCTGACCGTCGCCGAGAACATCGGCTTCGGTCTGCGCGGCTGGGGCCGGCGTGCGATCGGCGACCGGGTCGGCGAGCTGCTGGCGCTGGTCGGACTGGAGAGCCTGGCGCCACGCTATCCGCACGAGCTGTCCGGCGGCCAGCAGCAGCGGGTGGCGCTCGCCCGCGCGCTCGCGCCGCGGCCGGACATCGTGCTGCTGGACGAGCCGTTCTCCAGCCAGGACATCGATCGCCGCACCCAGCTCGCCCAGGAGGTGCGCCACATCCTGCGGCGCGAGAACGTGACCGCATTGCTGGTGACGCACGATCAGCACGAGGCGTTCGCGATGGCCGATTACATCGGCGTGATGGACGAGGGCCGACTGCATCAGTGGAGCGATCCCTACCGGATCTACCATGAACCGGCGGACCTGTTCGTGGCCGACTTCATCGGTCACGGCGCCCTGCTCGCCGCCCGCGTGCTCGATTCCGACCGCCTGGAGACGGCGCTGGGCACGATCCGGGGACCGGTACCGCCGCGCTTCGACGAACAGGATCCGGTCTATCTGCTGGTACGGCCGGACGATATCCTGCACGACGACCGCAGCGAGCGCACCGCGACGGTGGTGAACCGCGTGTTCCGGGGTGCCGATTTCCTGTTCACGCTCGAGCTCGACAACGGCGAGCAGGTGCTGTGCCTGTCACCCAGCCACCACGATCACCCCATCGGCGCCCGCATCGGCATCCGCGTGGAGATCGAGCATCTGGTGGTGTTTGCGCGGGACGGGACGGAGGGGCGGGAGCGCGTCGGGGATATGGCGGTGGAGGGGTAAAAAGGACCCGAGGCCATGGCTCGGCTTCGCTCGCGATTGAAAGGAGGTCCGACACGAATCCGAACGTCGTTTGTTGGGCCTCCTTCGTCGGCCCAACCTACGTGCTGTTGCGGACGCGGATGACGAGGTCCATGCCCTCGATCCGGGTATTCTTCGGCAGGCCGGGATCGGCCTGGATGGCGACGCTGCTCGCGGGGATGTCCGACAGCTCGCCACTGTCGACGTTGTAGACGTGGTGATGATCGCGCGTGTTCGAATCGTAGAACACGCGGCCGGGCTCGATCAGGACCTCGCGCACGAGGCCGTTGCGCACGAACAGGCCCAGCGTGTTGTAGACCGTGGCCTTCGACACGTGGCCATACTGTTCATTGACCGCGGCCAGGACCTGTTCCGCCGCCAGGTGCTGCGGGCGCTGGAACATCATGTGCGCGATGTCGATGCGCTGCTGCGTCGGCAGGATGCCGTGCGACTCCAGCAGCGCGGCGACCTCGTCGCGGTCGAGCGGGAAACTGTGGTTCGTCCGGGTCATCATGATTCAGTATACCACGCCGCCCGGCAGGCAATCATGGTGCCGGTCGGGGCAGGTCTGCTCAAAGGCCATCCCGGCCTTGATCAGTCACGGGCCATGAAAACGCGATCTTCATGGCCCTCGGAGGAACCTCCGGGTGAATCAGGGGTTCCTCAGGCGTTGCCCGTGCCGTGGACCCGGACGTGACTGTCGCGGGCGAACTCGATCATGCGCTCCACCGAGCGCAGAGCCGCCCGCCGGATGTCCTCGTCGACGTGGATCTCGTTGCTTCCCTGCTCCAGCGTCTGCGCCAGGTTCCGCAGCGAATTCATGGCCATCCAGGGACAGTGGGCGCAGGAACGGCAGGTGGCCCCCGCGCCGCCGGTCGGAGCGTCGATCAGGCGCTTGCCCGGCGCCGCCTGCTGCATCTTGTGAAAGATGCCGCGGTCGGTGGCGACAATGAAGGTATCGTTGTCGAGCTCGCGCGCACCGCGAATGAGCTGGGTGGTCGAACCGACCACGTCGGCCATTTCCAGCACCTCGGCCGGCGACTCGGGATGCGCCAGAATCCCCGCCTCCGGATACGTCGCCTTCAGCTTGTGCAGTTCGCGCGCCCGGAACTCGTCGTGGACGATGCAGGAGCCCTGCCACAGCACCATGTCGGCTCCGGTCTGCTGCTGAATGTAACGGCCCAGGTGCCGGTCGGGCGCCCACAGAATCTTCTCGCCCTGTTCGTCGAGGTATTCGATCACGTCGAGCGCGATCGACGAGGTGACCACCCAGTCGGCGCGCGCCTTCACGGCCGCGCTGGTGTTGGCGTAGACCACCGCCGTGCGGTCGGGATGGGCGTCGCAGAATGCGGCGAATTCGTCCGCCGGGCAGCCGATGTCGAGCGAGCAGGTGGCCTCCAGCGTCGGCATCAGCACGCGCTTTTCCGGATTGAGGATCTTGGCCGTCTCGCCCATGAAGCGCACACCGGCGACGACCAGTGTCTGCGCCGGGTGCTCGTTGCCGAAGCGCGCCATCTCCAGCGAGTCTGACACCTTGCCGCCGGTCTCGTCGGCCAGTGCCTGGATCTCGGGATCGGTGTAGTAGTGCGCCACGAGCACGGCGTTCTCGCGCTCGAGCAGCGCGCGGATGCGCGCAACCAGCGCCTCGCGGTCGCTCCCGGACAGGCGCGCGTGCCCGCTCTCCACGTCCGCGGTCAGCGGTACCGTGCGCGCCCGTATCGCCGGATCGTCCAGCATGCCGTTCATCGATTCAGCCACTTCATGCACTCCGCGCCGGCACCGCGTACCCCCGCGCCCCGCCGGAACCCGGCGGCACAGCAGGCGCCCGCGGCACGGCGGTCATCGCTGTCACCGGTGAAATGTGCGGTCACGGAGGCCCGGATGCAAGCCCGGGGAAGCCGGGAAGAGGGGGGACGGAAACAGGGGGACCCGTGGGCGTCCCCGCGGCCCGGCACGGCGCCGCAGCCCGCTCGGGCGACTCGAAGGCCCGCCGCGGTCGCCGTCGGCATTGCCACGCGCCCGGGCCGGCGGCGGCAACGACGGGCGCGGCCACCTTCGGTCAGGTATCCCAGTTACAGGAACCCCACTCGGACTCGTCCCAGGTGCAGGTCGAGGCGTCGCTCCCATCGCCACTCCCACCGCCACCACATCCGGCCAGGGTGAGCACGCCGGCGACCAGAGTGGCGGCAACCAGGGCGGTCATTCGTCTGCGCATCATTGCCGGCCTCCCATGCATTCAGAGTACGGCCTGCGGACAGAGGTGCCCGCCGCTGCCGTCGCCATTGGCGTCCTCGAAGCCCTTGGTGTAGACCCAGATGCACTCCACGGAGCCCCCCTCGTTGCTGCCGTCGGCGAGGTCTCCCGCCACCTGGCTCGTGGCGATGCGAACGGCGCTGCCACCGGAATTGTCGACGTAGAAGTCACCACTGCCAAGCTCGCCGGCACGAAGTGTCGAACGTTCGATGTACAGGGACATCAGGCTGTTGTCGAGACGAACGGCGGTGGCGGTATTGCTGTCGGCGCTGGCCACGAGTTCGCTCTCGCGCAGCCGCACCTCGTTGTTCGCCGAGCAGCAGATCCGCAGGGCCACGGCATCCTGCGAGCCATTGTTGTGGACGACCACGTTGGCATCGTCGATGCGGCCGACCGTGAAATCGCTGCCGATCTCGATGCCGCGGACGTTGTTGCCGGACCCCACTACCGACACCTCGACATCGTGCAGCTCGATTCTCGGGATCCGGCTGCTGTCGGTGGCGAATCCGGCGAGCACGCCGGCACCCCGCAGCTCGACGCGACTGTGGCGCACGTCGGGTACCGCGCCGCTGGTCGCGTGGATGCCGACGACCGAGCCGCCCGAACTGCCGGTGGCGATGTCGACCGTCGCGTTGCGCACGCGCAGGGCCGAGCCATCGATCGCGATGCCGACCACCGTCGCGCCGGTACTGCCGTTGACCACCGTGACGTCGCGCAGTTCGCCGCCACCCGGCCCCGGCCCGCGAACGACACCGTCGGTGCCCTCGACGCTGCTCTCGATCGTGGTGACACCCCGGCCCGATCCCGCGACATCCACGAACGCCGGCATCTGCAGCGACTGGTTGCCGAGATCGTAGATCCCCGGCGCGAGCTTCACCAGGTAGGGATTGTCCGCCGACGGCGCCCCGTTGATGGCGGTGAGCTCGCCGACGTCGACGGCCTCCAGCAGGGCGTTGCCGGCATCGACGGCGCTGCCGCCTTCCGGCACGCTGACGTGAACCACGTTCCGCGGCGCGACATAGCGGAAGTTCTCGTTGACCTCCGAGGCGCTGGCGGTCCCGCCCGCCACGAACGTATGGGGCAGCCCGGGATCGGCCGTCACCGGCGGTACCGCTGCCGCCAGCAGGATCGCGGCGGCAACGCCGGCTGCAACCGTGCCCGGGCGCGATGCGGAACGGCGGCGGCGACGGATCGGCGTGGACTTCGGAATGCGCATCGTTCTACCTCCCGGCGGTGGCAGCCGGCGGTGTCCCGCCCAGGACACGCCGACGGCCCGGCCACGTGAAACGGACCTTCGTCGGGGACGCTAGCCCGGATCCGGGGCCGGTACCGGTCATCGAGCGGACAGTCGGCGGTCAGAATACATTGAACCCGTTCCACTCGTGGTCGTGACAGGTCAGCGCGCTGCCGTCGCAGGCATCGCCGCCGTCGGGAATCGCCACCGGCAGCGCGTTCTCGGGCGTCAAGGCCGTCTGCCCCCAGAGGATCCGCAGCGTGCGGCCGGCGCTGTCCAGGCGGTAGCCGATGCCCTGGTAGCCGATGAACGTGCCGCCGAAGGTCTCCCAGCGGATGACCATCGTGCCGGCGACGGGATCCGGTTCGACCGGCTCGACCACCTGGCCGTAGCGGGTCGGCTCGCCCGCGCGTGTCCAGTTGGCCAGCCAGGCAACCCCGGGCTCGTCGTACAACCCGGGATCGTGGAAGGCGGTGTCTTGCTGGATCGGGTAGATCGCGAACAGCTCGTCGCACATCGGGTCGCCGCTTCCGGGACAGGGACCGCCGGTGCTCTCCCACCAGCCGCCCAGTGCGCTGAAGATGTCCGAGTAGTCGTCGCGGTCCATGCGCGGGGCGTTGGAGAGCTTCATCTCCGCGGCCCAGCGCCAGCGGGTGAGAAACGGCTGGTTGTAGCGAAACGCCGTCGGGCTGTTGCCCTCGGCTTCCATTACGGCCGCCAGGTCGGCTTCCAGGTCCTCCGGCAACCAGGTGTAGAACGACTCCTCCGTATCGCGCGATGTGAAGAACTCCATCTGCTGGTGGGGCGATTCGGGGATACCCCATTTGCCGGTGTAGTAGTCGTCGTGCGGGGCCGGCAGCTGCTGCGCGATGATCTGCGGCTGCGCGATCGCATCGCCCCTGTCGAGCGGCACCGGTGCGCCGGTAATAAGGTTGCCGGATTCCGAGGCGACGGTATCGGGGTCGACATACCCGGCGTCGATCATCTTCGTGCGCAGATCGTCGGCAACGCCGCGCAGGTGAATGAAGCTGTAGGTGTAGCGACCGACCTCGGCGCGGACCCGCCACTGCTCCTGGGTCCCGTAATACGTGTCCGGCGGGTGGACGTTCTCGAGCCGGACCATGGTGACCTCGAGGCCGTCGACCGGCGCGACGTAATCGACCGCCCGCGCCTCCAGCTCGTCGCGATGGATGCCGCAGGTCTCGCCTGCCTCGCACACGCCGTCGCCGTCACCATCGAGCTCGGCGAGGTCGGCCAGCTCCCAGGCGTACTGGCCGAGCCAGTCGGCCTTGGGATTGCCCTCGAGGTGCCCGGTGTGCGGCCCGACATGGGCACCCCAGGGCCCGATCGAGACATGAATGTCGCCGGCCGCCGTGTGCACGTCGACGTGATCGCCGTTCAGCGTGTAGTCGGCGAACGGCACGTCGTGCTCTAGCGTGGCGCCACTTCCACCACCACCGCCGCCGCAACCGGCCACCAGGCCTCCCAGGACCATCACGGCGAGCATCCCCACTGGCCGGCGATGCCGGGTCACCGGACGCCCAACCTCGCCGCCTGCCGTCCGCGATCCGTCGCAACCATGCGCGCGAGCGCGAGCAAGCCCAGCAGCACGCACACCAGCGGGCCGAACAGGCCGCCACCGCCGTTGGACGCCGCCATGACTGCGCCCTCGAAGGCGCCGATGTCGCAGACTGCTCCGCCGTCACCGTCGTCGTCGGTCGGCCGCGACTCGCCGCGCTGGTCCAGGGGCTCGCAGGCCGGCGGCATGCTCGCCATGACGGGGTTGGGATTGGCCGAGTCCAGCAGCGGGCTTTGCGGACCGGGTGCGTGCGTGTACATCGGAACCGTGTTGCCACCGATCGACATGCCGCCGCCATTGTCCTCGAGCTCACCCAGGAGCGGATCCAGCGGAGCACTTCCCGTGCCGACGCGGTCGCCCGCAGCTGCCGCCAGTGCGCAGTCCGTACCATCGCCGATGAGATTGTAGCCATCCGACGTGGTGCCATTGATGCAGTCGGGCCCGGCCTCTGTCGCGGTGTTGCCCGCCACCACCGTGTTGCTCAGGGTCGCCGTGCCCCACACGCCGCCGCCGGTGCCGCCGGGCGAGCCGCCACCGGCGACGCCCTCGGCCTCGTTGCCGAACACGGTGGCGTTGTTCACCGTGCCCGGCCCGAGCAGTCCGCCACCGCTGGCCTGGCCGTTCTCCGAGACCGCGCGATTGCCGGACACGGTGACGTTGCCGAGATACAGCGCCCCGTCGGCCGCAATCCCGCCGCCGCCGGCCGCGTCGACGGCGCCGGCCACGTTCTCCGCCACGGACGTGCGGACGACCGTGCCGGCTCCGTCGAATCCCATGCCGCCGCCGAAGGCCGCTCCGCCCGCGATCTGCGCCTGGGCGACGTTGTTGATCACGAGGGAATCCGCAAGCACGAAGCTGCCGCCGGTATCGACCAGGACCCCGCCGCCGAAGGCCTCTCCCCCGGCCGTGCGCGCCCTGTTGAGGAACAGCACCACGTCGTCGAGCGCGGCATCGCCCTGGACGACGGCGAGACCGCCGCCCAGCGCATTGTCGCTCGCGCTGGTCGCGGTCGCGCCGTTGGTGGCGATCACCGAGCCGGTGATCTCGAGGTCGCCGCGGCTGACGATGCCGCCGCCCAGTACCAGGCCTGTGAAGGCGATGTTGTTGCCGGTTACGCCGACGTCGCGCAGTATCAGGGAGGCGCCGGCCGCCAGCCGGATGCCGCCGCCCTGTGTGACGTTGCGCCCACCCGTGATCACGACGCCCTCGATCTCGACGGAGCCACCGTGCACGTCGATGACTCGGTCGTCGAGCGAGGACGCGCCGGGGGCATCGGCATCGATGACGGTACCGTCCAGCGCGAAACCGTCGGTGATCGAGTACGTGCCCATGCCGTTTCCACGGATGATGACATCCTCGACGATGTCCAGGTCGCCGGTATCGCCGAGGTCCTCGGCCGAACCGCGGCGCGTCAGCTCCAGCGGCACGCCGTCGGTGGCAGGGTCGAAGCCGATCTCGTCGACCGCCGGAGCGGGTTCCCCGGCCGCGCAGCCATCCACCGCGGCATTGGTGTTGGCCGCGATCACCGCCTCGCGCAGACTGCAGGAACCGTTGCCCACCCCGGGATTGTCGTCGACCGACTCATCGACCGTGATCGTTGCCGCCTGGACCACGCCGGATCCAGCCAGCATGCACGCGACCAGGCCGGTGCGGATCCAGGGTCTGCAGGCATCGATCGAATGGAATGCGCGTTTCATGATCGCCCTCGCAGGATGGAATGCGGATGTCACAAAAAACGTGGCCCGTATTCGCGGTCGCACCGGGACGGACCGATGCCCCGCCGTCGCGGCTGCCATTCACCGTTTCAGGATGTGCACTGTGCACTCGCCTGATCGGACAAATACCGGACAATCTCCGACCCCGGACCGCGAACGACACCGTCGGTGCCCTCGACACTGCTCTCGATCGTGGCGGCGCTTCCACTACCGCAGGCGGCGAGCGAGCCCGCCAGCACGGCGCAGGGCCAGGCCCGCCCCGGCACCCCGCAGCGAGACACCGCCTTCAAGGGCATTCCCCGGTGTCGGCGGCACCCCAGCCGTGCTCGCTGGCAACAGTGCAGTTGAAACCGCCGCCGACGGCCGCTTCCGTGCCGGTCGCAGTGTTCGCCTGACCGCCCGCGACCGTCGCCGCCGTGCCATCTCCGGTGGCGGTGTCGCCGGCGGTGTTGTTACGCCCGCCAGCGACCGTGCTGCGTTCGGCCACGGCGTCGTTGCCATCGCCGCCGAGCACGCTCGTCGCGCGGGCGGACGCCTCGTTGTTGAAACCGCCTGCGACGTGCGCGAGCAGGCCGCTGGCGGTATTGACCTCGCCGCCGGCGACCGTGGCCAGCTGCCCGCTGGCGCTGGCCCGGTTGCCGCCGAGCACACTGGCGGACGTGCCGCTGGCGACGTTCCCGCTGCCGCCGAGGACGGTCGCTCCCGTGGCCGTCACTGCATTCGCGCTGCCGAGCACGGCGCCGCCGGTCTGCGAGTAGGCCGGCCACAGGCCGCCGACGAAGTTGTGCGAGCCCGACTCGTGACCCAGCCCCCAGGTCGCGCCCGCGGCCTCGCAATCGGCCTGGTTGTCGAACTGGCCGTCCGAGCAGATCTCGCTGCCACTGCTCGCGATTTCGGCGCGCGACAGTGCATAGCCGACGATGAGATTGCCGATCCCGTTCGGTTCCGGCAGCCCCGTGGCCGGATCCGAGCCGGCCCCGTTGACCACCTGGACGTTGGCGCCGGTGAAGCGGACGAGCGGCCCGTTCGCCGCCGTGTCGTCCGGGCTCGTCGGAAAGACCTCGAGGTAGTCGTCGAGCGCGTGGACGTCGCTGCCCTCGAGCGCCTCGACACGGGCCTGCAACTCCTCGACGGCGCTCACCAGCGCGTCGAAGTTGGCGTTTACCTCGGAGGCGCTCGCGGTCTCGCCGGCGCTGAACCTGTGCGGCAGATCGACCTCGGCGAGCAATGGGGCGGCCAGCAGTGCGATGCCGCAACCGAAGCCGGTGAAGAAGGAAGGCAGTGGTTTCATCGTTGCGCTCCGGATCGATTTCTGATTTCGGAGTCGGGTGCCGATCGCACGGCTTCTGCGACCGTCGTCGACGCGTCGCGCAAGGCCACCCAGCAAGCCTGTATGCGATCGGTCACCAGGAGGCGTACAAGACCGAGCCAGGCCAGCAGGAACAGCAGCGGCGGCGCGATCGTCCCGCCACCCCCGCCACTGCTGCCACCGGGACCCGAGATACCGAACGAGGCGTTCAACTCGAAGGCGCCAATGTCGCACACGGCACTGCCGTCGTCGTCGCCATCGGCCGGGCGCTGGCCGCCGCGCTGATCCACGGTCTCGCAGGTGCCACCCTCTCCGGGCACGTTCGGATCCGCGGCGTCGACGGCCAGGCTGTCGGCGGCAAGTGCCACGGTGAACTGGGGAATGAAGGCGTCGCCGACCATGAAGCCGCCGCCGTTGTCGGCCGGACCGGCGATATCCAGCACATCGGCCGGATCGATGGGTGCTCCACCCCCGGCGACATCTCCGACCTGGTCGTTCGAGGCCGCAATGAAGTTGCAGCCCGTGTTGTCGGACAGCAGGTTGTAGTCATCCGAGGCGATCGAGTCGCTGGTGCGACAATCGGGATGGTCGCCACTGCTGTCGGTATTGCCCGCCACGATCGTGTTGCGGAGCGTGACGCTGCCCGCACTCTGATCGATTCCGCCTGCACTGCCTCGCGGCGCATCGCCGGAAGCGGCACTGTTCGTGGTGAGCGTGACGTTGTTGAGCGTCAGTACCGTTTCGCTGTCGTTGCTCCCGATACCTCCTCTCCCCGCAAGCCCGGCATCCGAAATCGCGGAATTGCCCGCGATCGTGCTGTTGGTAATCGTGACGGGCTCATACGCGAGCAATCCTCCGCCCATGGCCCAGGAATCCCCATCCATGCCCTCGGCACGATTGTCGACGATTGCGCTGCGTTCGACGTCGGCGGCCGCGGTCACCCAGGCACCGCCCGCGCCGGCCAATCCCGCATCGGTACCGGTGGTGCGCGCCTCGTTGCCGGCAATGAGGCTCCCGGCGATTGCCGCGGAGTCCGTGCCGCCAATATAGAGACCACCGCCTCGCGCCGAACTCGTCTCCGCCACCGCCTCGTTGCCGAAGACGGCGCTTTCGAGCACCTCCAGGCTGCCGGTACTGTAAACGCCGCCACCCCACGCGCTGCCGATGCCCGTTGCCGTGACGTCGTTGTTGAACACAGCGGAGTTCTCGATGATCAGCTCGCCCGACCAGCGGATGCCGCCGCCCCGGGTGCCCGCCTCGTTGTCGGTGATCAGGGCGTTGCGCAGGGTCAGGCTCTTGGCGGTGCCGGAACCCCCGTCGATTCCGCCACCTTCGTCCACATCCCTGCCCCCGCCAATCGCCAGCTGCTCGAGCACCAGTGTCACTCCGGGCTCGGTTACGTCGATCACGCGATCGCCGACAAGCGCACTCATGAGGATGATGGTCTTTCCGAGATACGCAGAGCCGTCGGGGTAGTCGGGATCGATGCCGCCATTGCCGACGATTCTCAAGTCGTCGTGAATGTCCAGATCGCCCTCCATGGCGTCGTTCTCGCCGGGACCGCCCAGATTCAGCAGGAAGATGCCCGTACCCAGCGACGAATCGAAGACGATCTCGTCGGCGCCGCTGCCGGCGGCACACTCGGCGGAACCGGACTGGTCATCCGCATTGGCGTTGATGACCGCTTCGCGCAGGCTGCAGAAGCCGTCTGCGTCATCGAGCGCGTCATCGGTCGTCTCGATCGTAATGGTCGCCGCGGGAGCGACAGCGGGAACGAGCAGGGCGAAGACCGCGAAGATGAGGCACACGTGCGGACACCGGGCCGACCGTCCGCCCGCAAGGGTGGTCCCTGCACCGAATGCAGCCAGTGCCAGAAGGAGCCAACCGATTGCGCCACCACCCCCGTTGCCGCCCGTGCCACCGGCGGCGGCCACCACGCCCTCGAAGGCACCGATGTCGCAGACTGCACCGCCATCCCCGTCGCCGTCGGCCGGCCGCGGTTCACCGCGCTGGTCCTCCGGCTCGCAGACAGGCGGCATGCCGGCCATGACGGGATTGGGATTGCCGGCGTCAATCGCGGGGCTGCCCTCGATCAGGGCATGGGTCCGCGTGAGACCGCCGTTGTCGGCCAGAGGAGCGAGCGCGGGATCGATCGGGTCGTCGCCGCCAGCCACGTCGCCCACGAGGTCGCCGCTGCCGCTGGAGTGGATCGCGCAGCCGCCATTGCTGCCCAGCAGGAGATGGCCGTCGGAGACGAGCGCACCGCTGCAGTCGTCCGCATTGCCGCCGGCATCGTTGGCGGCGAGAATCGTGTTCGAGACGATCACGCTCAATGCGCCGGAGGTAACCGCGAGCCCGGCGCCGAAGGCAACACCGCCCATGCCCGGATCCGCGCCGTTGTCGGCGATGGTGACGTTGTGCAGGAATCGGTCGGGAACGAGACCGCCACCAGACGTCGATTCGAAGAACAGACCGCCGCCGGCGGCCCGCACGCTGCCGGTCACCCGGTTGCCGCTGATCGTGGTGTTGCGCAGTTCGTAGGGGCCGTCACCGAGAAACACGCCGCCGCCGAGCGCCTCGCCGCCCGCCGCCGTGGCGCTGTTGCCGCTTACTTCCGAACGGAGGAATTCGACACTGTTGAGCGACGGCGACAGGTACAGGCCGCCGCCCTCGGCATCGCCGGTGGAATTCTCCAGCCGGTTGCCGACGATGCGCGCATCGTCGGCAACAAAGACCTCCGCGGTCGATCCGAGGGGGGCGTCGGTCATCAGCACCCCGCCGCCCGCGTCGCGGGCGAGGTTGTTCATCACGGTAGTTCGCCGCAGCAGCAGCCGACCCGCGATCATGCCGATGCCGCCACCGCCGGCACCGAACCCGGGCAGCCCTCCCGTGACCTCGTTGTCGCGCACGAAACTATCGATCAGTACGAGGTTGGTATCCACCGCGGTGATACCGCCGCCGAACGGGCTGCTACCTCCGCGGATGGTCAGCTCCCGAATCGCGGTTATGGCGAAGGTGTTGATTGCGCGGTCGATACCGCCGGCGTCGATGATCGTCCGCTGCGGACCGTTGCCTGTGATCGCCAGATCCTCGGTGATGTCCAGGTCGCCGGTCATGGCCGCGTCTTCGCCGGCCCCGGCGATGGCAAGCGTGATCGGGGCTCCGTCCAGGCCGGGATCGAACACGATCTGGTCCTGGTCCGGGAGGGCCTCTCCGGCCGGGCAATCCGGCGAACCCGAGGTGTCATTGTTGTTGGTGTTGATGACCGCCTCCCGCAGGGCGCACTCGCCGTCATCGGCGATGACGTCGTCGGCCGTGTCGACGGTGATGGTCGCGGCCTGAACCAGGCCGGATCCAGCCAGCATGCATGTGGCCAGACCGGTGCGGATCCAGGGCCTGCAGGCATCGATCGAAAGGGAGGCTCGTTTCATGATCGCCCTCGCAGGATGTAGTGTGGATGCCACGAGGTACGTGGCCCGTCTTCGCGGCCGCGCCGGTAATGGACCGATGTGCCGCCGCCGCGGCTGCCATTCGCCGTCCCAGAATGTGTGCTGTGCACTCCCCTGACCGGACAATCGCCGGACAATCGCCGGTTAGCCCGCGTTGTTGGCATGTGCTAGGTTGAGATAGTGGCGAAACCGAAGCGACAGGGGCTGGTGGCCGTTCCTCCGGCGGCCACGGGAACCCCGGCGGGGGACACCAGCGACCCGCTGGACGTGCAACGGGCGGCCCTGTTCGTCGGTCGTGCGGCAGAGGTCGGGATGTTCTCCGATCTGCTGTCGAGCCCGGCGGGGCCCCGTGTCATCGCGCTCACCGGCATCGGTGGCATCGGCAAGAGCAGCCTGCTCCATGCCTGGGAGCGCCTGGCACGCGAACGGGGCTTCTCGTGGACCCGCATCGACGGGCGCGACCTGCCGCCCAGTCCGGCGGCATTCGAGGCGGCCGCATACCCCCGCGGCGAGAATGAATACTGCTGCGCCGCGGGGCGCGTGATCGCGGTCGACGCCTTCGAGCAGTTGCTGCCGCTCGAGGGCTGGCTGCGCGACCGGTTCCTGCCGCATCTGTCCGCGAACACCATCGTGATCCTCGCCGGACGCTGGGCCCCGGACGCGCGCTGGCGCGCCAGCGCCGTTGTCACGCGCATGCTGGTGGAGTGCGGACTGGACGCGCTCGCGTCCGTCGAAGCCCGCGAATATCTCGAGCGCCGAGCGGTGCCGGTCGCCTGCCGCGAGCCCATCCAGCGTTTCGCGCGCGGTTTTCCGCTGGCGCTGGCGCTGGCGGCGGACTGGGTGGAGCGCAATCCGGGTGCCGGCTTCTCGCCGGAGAGCGTGCCCGAGCTGATTCATCCGATGGTTGAATGGCTGCTGGAGGACATCGACGACGATCAACGGCGCCACGCGCTCGAGGCCGGCGCCCTGGTGCAGTACGCGACCGAGCCCCTGCTGGCCGCAATGCTGGATTCACCCACCGGGGCCGAGACATTCGACTGGCTGGCCCGGCAGCACTACGTCGAACTCCATCCACAGGGGCTCGCCATCCACGAGCACGTGCGCGAGCCGATCGTGCAGGAACTGCGCTGGCGCGATCCGTCCCGCTACCGCGCCATGGTGCGTCGTGCCAGCCACCACTTTCTCGAAGGGGTCGAGAACAGCTCGGCCGAGCAGGCGACGGCGGCTGTGGCGGCCTGCCTGTATGCGCTGCGCCAGGAGCCCTACGTGCAGCATCACTTCCAGCCGGGAAGTGCGTCGCACTACATCGATGATGCCAATCCAGGGGAACTGCCGCAGCTCGCGGAAATGGTGGCTGCCTTCGAGGGGACCGAGGCGGCGTCACGGTTCGCGCAGTATGCGCAGCAGCCGTCCTCCTCTCTGGCCGTGGTGCGGGATCGCGAGCGCAGGCCCCAGGGCGTCGCGCTTGTGCTCACCTTCACGGCCGACGAAATCGTGGCAGGGCGCGATGCCGAGGATTCCGGTGTCGCCACGTTCTGCCGGTACGTCGATGAACATGCGCCGTTGCGGGGCGAGAGCATCGCCATGTTCATGCGCTTCGCAACGGCCCGCGACACATTCCAGGGCAAGAGCCAGGTCAGCTCCCTGATCGCGATCCATGGCAACGGGCTGTATTTCACGCCCGGGCTCTCTTTCTTCGCCCTGGCGGCCGACATGTCGCAGGACTGGTGGGAAACCGGAGAGAAGGCGGATGCCCCGATGCTGCCCGGGACGGAATTCCGTTCCGGAGAGCGCCGGTTCGGACTGCTGGCTCACGACATGCGTGCCGAGCCCCCGCTGCAATGGGCGCGCAATTGCGTGGAACGCATACTTGGTGAAATGCCGCCCGCCTCGGCCACGCTCCGCCGGCCGCGCATTCTGCAGCGCGACGACTTCGGGTCGGCCGTTCTGCACGCCCTGCAGCATTTTCACGACGACATGCAGCTGCGCGACAGCGCACTGTTCACGTCCCAGCTACTGGTCGGAAGCGAGGTCGGGCCCGAGGCGCTCCGTCACCTGCTGACCGACGTCAGCCGCACCGCACTGGACGATGGCAGCCAGCGCTCGCCACACCGGGTTCTGGCGGCGGCGTATTACAGCCCTGGCGCCGGCAAGCAGCTCGCGGCCGCGGATGCGTTCTGTGTCTCCGAGCGGACGTTCCGGCGCTGGCTGCGCCGCGCCGAGCAGCAACTGATCGAGTACCTGTGGCAACGCGAAACGCGCACGGGATGACACGCTTGCCGATTCGTCGGCCGTCCGCTCGACACCGCCGACAACTTCGGCAGGGTCCACAGCGTCCGGCGAGGCGATTCGGGCCGGACCCGCAGCACAACCGCCAGCCCATGAAAAAGCCCCGCCGAAGCGGGGCTTTTCCGTTTACTGCCGACGGGTGCCGGACGGCTTACATCATGCCGCCCATTCCGCCCATTCCGCCCATGTCGGCACCGCCACCATGGCCGTGGTTCTCCTCCTTGGGCAGCTCGGCCACCATCGCCTCGGTCGTGATCATCACGCCGGCGATCGAGGCCGCGTTCTGCAGGGCGGTACGCGTGACCTTGGTCGGGTCGAGAATGCCCGCCTCGATCATGTCGCCGTACTCGCCGGAGGCGGCGTTGTAGCCGAAATTGCCCTCGCCGTCACGCACCTTGGCGAGCACCACCGAGGCCTCCTGGCCGGAGTTGTGGACGATCTGGCGCAGCGGCTCCTCGAGCGCACGACGGACGATGGAGATGCCCATGTCCTGATCGTGGTTGTCACCCTTGAGCTTGTCCAGTGCCTTGACCGCGCGCACCAGGGCCACGCCGCCGCCGGGGACCACGCCTTCCTCGACCGCCGCACGGGTGGCGTGCAGGGCGTCGTCGACGCGATCCTTCTTCTCCTTCATCTCGGTCTCGGTGGCAGCACCGACCTTGATGACGGCGACGCCGCCGGCCAGCTTGGCCAGCCGCTCGTGCAGCTTCTCCTTGTCGTAGTCGGAGGTCGCGTCCTCGATCTGCTGCTTGATCTGCTTGCAGCGGCCTTCGATGTCGGCCTTCTTGCCGGCACCGCCGACGACCGTGGTGTTGTCCTTGTCGACCGTGACCTTGGAGGCGCGGCCCAGATGCTCGATGGTTGCATTCTCGAGCTTCATGCCGACTTCCTCGGAGATCACCTGGCCGCCGGTCAGCACCGCCAGATCCTGCAGCATGGCCTTGCGCCGGTCGCCGAAGCCCGGAGCCTTGACGGCGCAGACCTTGACGATGCCGCGGATGTTGTTGACCACCAGCGTCGCCAGGGCCTCGCCCTCGACTTCCTCGGACACGATCAGCAGCGGCTTGCCGGCCTTCGACACCGCCTCGAGCACGGGCAGAAGATCGCGGATGTTCGAGATCTTCTTGTCGTGGATCAGGATGTAGGGATCATCCAGCTCCGCCTGCATGCTCTGGTTGTTGGTGACGAAGTACGGGCTCTGGTAGCCGCGGTCGAACTGCATGCCCTCGACCACCTCGAGCTCGTTCTCCAGGCCCGAGCCCTCCTCGACCGTGATCACGCCTTCCTGGCCGACCTTCTCCATCGCGTCCGCGATCAGCTTGCCGACCGTCTCGTCGGCGTTGGCCGAGATGGCGCCGACCTGGGCGATCGCCTTGGAGTCGTTGCAGGGCTTGGAAAGACTGGCCAGTTCACCGACGGCGGCCTTGACCGCCTTGTCGATGCCGCGCTTGAGGTCCATCGGGTTCATGCCCGAGGTGACCGCCTTGTTGCCCTCGTGCAGGATGGACTGCGCCAGCACGGTCGCCGTGGTGGTGCCGTCGCCGGCCTCGTCGGAGGTCTGCGATGCAACCTCCTTGACCATCTGCACACCCATGTTCTCGAACTTGTCCTCGAGCTCGATCTCCTTCGCGACGGACACGCCGTCCTTGGTGGAGTTCGGCGAACCGAACGACTTCTCGAGCACCACATTGCGGCCACGCGGGCCCAGCGTCACCTTGACCGCGTTGGCCAGCGTATCGACGCCCCGCTGCATGCGCTGGCGGGCGTCACCACCGAAACGGATTTCTTTTGCTGCCATTGTCGGAATCCTCTGTTGATTCGTTTTCCGTGAAACTGTCGACTACCGACGTCTCGCGTGCCTTCAGTTTTCCAGCACCGCGACGACGTCGTCCTCGCGCATGACGAGATAGTCCTCGTCATCGATCTTGATCTCGCTGCCCGCGTACTTGCCGAACAGGACCTTGTCGCCGACCTTGACCTCGAGTTCGCGCACGGTCCCGCTGTCGGTGGGCTTGCCCTTGCCGACCGCGATCACCTCCCCGCGCTGGGGCTTCTCGGCCGCGGTATCCGGGATCACGATGCCCCCGGCGCTCTTGCGCTCCTCCTCGAGTCGCTTGATGACGACGCGATCATGCAATGGACGAATGCTGCTCATGGACGCCTTCTCCTTTATGAGATAGACATTGGGAATCAGGGAGTTATGCTGGTTGTTAGCACTCTCCCCCGTTGAGTGCCAGAAATGATAGCGCCAATTGGCGGGATTTCAAGGGCCCGCATGACATTGCGCCTCAGTCCTCGTCGCGACGGCGATAGCCGCCCTCGATGGTGTGGCGGATGTCGCCGCCGGGTCCGCCCGGTCCGCCGGGCGGTCCGTAGTACACGTTCATGCGCCGCAGCGCCGCCCGGATCAGCCATCGCCGGGACCACGGGATCAGGCACAGGAAGCCGACCGCGTCGGTAACGAAACCCGGGGTCAGCAGCAGCGCGCCACCGAAGGCCAGCGCCATGCCCTCGAACATCTCGATGGCGGGAATCTCGCCGCGATTGAGGTTCTCCTGCGCCCGTCTCAGGGTCTGGAAACCCTGGATCCGCAGGAGTCCGGCCCCGATCACCGCCGTCAGCACGCACAGCCCGATGGTGGTCAGTGCGCCGATCACGCTGCCGACTTCGATCAGGATGTAGATCTCGACCAGCGGGACCAGCAGGAACAGCAGCAGAAACGGCATCGGGCGCTCCGCGCGCGTGGTGTCGGCGTAACCTTGGGGCAGCGGGCGGGGATTTCAAGCGAAATCCGGTAGTAGCGCCCATCCGCGGGCAAATCCGCCCCACCGAACCCCGCAGGGCGTATCAAGGGGTTGCGAATCAACGAGGCACTGCCCTTCCCGAGCGTCTCCTCCGATCGTCACCGTTGCCACTGCCGCGGGACGGCGATCCCGTTTGCACGGTAGAATGATTGGTTGCCCGGCAATCCGCTTCGAAGCCTCACCACAGGATCCCGGAAACCATGAGCGAAGACGCGCGCCAGCTGCTGGTCTGGACCACCGTGGACGACGCCGAAACCGCCCGCCGGCTGGCCGACAGCGCCGTCGGCGCCGGCCTTGCCGCCTGCGTCAACATCCTGCCGCCGGTCACCTCGGTGTTCCGCTGGGAGTCGGGACAGGCCGATGCCGCGGCCGCCGCGGTGCAGGCCGAACAGGAGATCCTGCTGCTGATCAAGACCTCGGCCTCGGCGTATCCGGCACTGGAGCGGCAACTGCAGGCCGAGCACCCGTATGAACTTCCGGAGATCATCGCGGTCCCTGTCACCCACGGACTGGATGCATTCCGGCAATGGATCGACGACACCACCAAGGGCGGATGACACGCGTGCGACTCCTGCTTCTGCTGTGCCTGCTGACGGTCCCGCCGGCGCAGGCGGGCAAACTGACCGGCGGCGACAACGGCGATGCCGCGACGCTGCTGCCGGCCGGCGAGGCGTTCATCCTCGGTACCGAGCGCCAGGCCGATGACAGCCTCGTGCTGCACTGGACCATCGCGCCCGGCTACTACCTCTACCGCGACCGCATGGAGTTCGAGCTGGTCGACGCCGGCGGCGCCAGGCTGGGCGAGCCCCGGTTCGCGCCGGCGGAGATCAAGCAGGATCCGTTCTTCGGCGAAACCGCCGTCTACTACGACGAGGCATCGGTGCGCCTGCCGCTGGCGGGCGAACCGGAGCCGGGGGCGGTACTGCGGCTGACCTGGCAGGGCTGCAACGAGCCGCGGGGTGTGTGCTATCCGCCGGTCGAGGAGAATCTCGACATCGGCGGCTTCACTCTCGCCGGGAGCCCGCCGCCGGACGTCTCGGAACAGGGCCGCATCGCCGCCGCGCTGGCCGATTCCGGCCTCGCCTGGACGGTGCTGGCCTTCATCGGCTTCGGCCTGCTGCTGACCTTCACGCCCTGCGTGTTCCCGATGGTGCCGATCCTGGTCGGCGTGATCTCCGGCGGCCGTGACAACGTCAGCGTCGGCCGCGCCACCGGGCTCAGCGCCGTGTTCGTGCTGTCGATGGCGCTGGTCTACGCCCTGGTGGGCGTCGCCGTCGGGCTGACCGGCGCCTCGCTCCAGGCCTGGTTCCAGCAGCCCTGGGTGATCGCGCTGTTTGCCGGCGTGTTCGTGCTGCTGGCGCTGGCGACCTTCGGCCTGTTCCGCCTGCAGACGCCCTCCGGCCTGCGTCACCTGCTCGAGCGCCATACCCGCCGCTTCGGCGGTTCCGTCTCCGGCGCGGCCACGCTCGGCATGACCTCCGCCGTCATCGTCAGCCCCTGCGTCACGCCGCCGCTGATCGGCGCGCTGATCTACATCGCCCGCACCGGCGATCCGGTCATCGGTGGGGCCGCGCTGTTCGCGCTCGGAATCGGCATGGGCATTCCCCTGCTGCTGGTGGGCGCCTGCGCCGGTCACCTGCTGCCGCGGGCGGGCGCCTGGATGCAGCCGATCCGCATCGCGCTGGGCATCGGTCTGCTCGCGGTAGCGATCTGGCTGCTCGACCGGATCCTGCCGACGGCGGTGATCATGGTCCTGTGGGGCGTGCTGCTGATCGGCACCGGCGTGCAGCTCGGCGCCCTCACCGGAGCCGCGGTACAACCGCTGCACCGGGCATGGAAGGCGCTCGGCCTGGTCCTGCTGCTGTACGGCGCCCTGCTGCTGGTGGGCGCGGCCGGCGGCGGCACCAGCGTGCTGCAGCCGCTGCGCGGGGTATTCTCCGCGGGCACGCCCGCGGCCTCGGTAGCGGCGGATTTCCGGCCGGTCGACGGTCTCGCCGGCCTGCGCCGGGCCCTGTCCGAGGCACGCGAGCGTGGTCAGCCGGTCATGCTCGATGTCTACGCCGACTGGTGCGTCGCGTGCAAGGAACTGGAGGCATTCACCTTCCCCGATGAACGGGTGCGCCGGGCACTGAACGGCGTCGAACTGCTGCGTGCCGATGTCACCGCCAACAATGCCGGCGACCGTGCCCTGCTGCAGCAGTTCGACCTGTACGGCCCGCCGGCGGTGATGTTCTTCGGGCCCGACGGCATCGAGCGTCGCGGCGGCCGCCTCGTGGGTTTCATCGGCCCCGAGGCATTCGCCCGCCATGTCCGCAACGTGCTGCCGGGGCCGGAATCTTGAACCACCGACCGTGGCTCATCGTGGTGGCGGCGGGCGCAATCGGGCTCGGCGCCGGTGCCGCGCTCGATCACCTGCGGCAACCGTCGACCCCGCAGACCGAATCCCTCGACGAGGCGGTCCGGCAGCCGCCGGAGACGCCCGAGGTCATCGACACGGTCGCTCCAGAGGTCCGTCTGCCCGGTCTGGACGGCGAGACGCGTTCCCTCGCCGATTACGATGACCGGGTGATCCTGCTCAACTTCTGGGCCACCTGGTGCCCGCCCTGCCTGGAGGAGATCCCCGCCCTGATGACGCTGCAGGAGGAACTCGGCCCGGCCGGCCTCCAGGTCGTCGGGCTGGCGCTGGACGAGGCCGACGCCACGCGCGAGTTCGCGCACGAACTCGGGATTTCCTATCCGGTGCTGGTGGGTGGCGACGAGGCCTTCGGCCTGTCGGAGCGCTTCGGCAATCTGCCGGCGACCCTGCCCTACACGGCCGTCATCGACCGCGATGGCATCATCCGGGCGGTCCACCGGGGCGCGCTGACCCGGGACGAGGCGGCCGAGCTGGTGCGGCCCTGGCTTTGAAAGGAACTCATGCATTACGGGTACCAGGGAAAGTGCCCACCGAAAACGCCGAACACACCGAACGATTCCGACAGGACTGACTGCGAGCCACCCCGACCGACCCCGGCCGTTCCCGGGCAACGGCGGGGGATACCCCCGGATTCTACTGTTCGGTGAACTTTCGGCATGTTCGGTGGTTTCCTCACCGGCCGCACCCGGAGAACGGCTCAAAGGTGACAAACTTCGCAAAACGCGCCGCCATCACCGCCGATCTTTGGACAAACCGGTGCACTTCATGCAAACTTGCGATGCTCCCCGGACATGGCATCGAACGGCATGGCGGACCTCCTGGTTCTGCACGGACCCAACCTGAACCTGCTCGGCACGCGCGAGCCGGAGCATTACGGCACCACGACCCTGGAGGAGATCGACCGGGGGCTGGCGCGGCAGGCGGAGGCCGCCGACGCGACGCTCGACTCGTTCCAGTCCAATGCCGAACATGCGCTGATCGAGCGCGTGCAGCAGGCGGCGGGGGACGGAACTCGCTTCATCCTGATCAATCCGGCAGCGCTGACACACACCAGCGTGGCGCTGCGCGACGCCCTGCTGGCCACCGCGATTCCGTTCATCGAGATTCACCTGTCGAACGTCTTCGCACGCGAGCCGTTCCGGCACCAGTCGTATTTCTCCGACGTCGCCGTCGGCGTCATCAGCGGCCTGGGTTCGCACGGCTACGAGCTCGCGCTGAACGCAGCCCTGCGACGCCTGGCCGGGAACAGCTGACAACCGATAACAGCAAAAGCGATCACGGGCCGCATCATGGATATTCGAAAAATCAAGAAACTCATCGAGCTGCTGGAGGAATCCGGCATTGCCGAACTGGAAATCAGGGAGGGGGAGGAATCGGTGCGCATCGCGCGCGGAGGCAGCGCGCCCGTGCATGCACCGACACCGGCACCGGCAGCGCCGCCGGCGCCCGCCGCCGGCACCGGCACGCCAGCCGCCACCGAGCCGGCCGAACCGGCCGACACGAGTGGCGGACTGCCGTCGGGTCACGTGGTCGAATCGCCCATGGTGGGGACCTACTACTCCGCCTCGGCACCGGGCTCGCCACCGTTCGTCGAGGTCGGCCAGGAAGTGAAGCCGGGTGACACGATCTGCATCATCGAGGCCATGAAGATCCTCAACCAGATCGAGGCCGAGGTGAGCGGCAAGGTCAAGGCGATCCTGGTCGAGAACGGTTCACCGGTGGAGTTCGGCCAGCCCCTGATGGTCATCGAATAGGGACCCGCCCATGATCGACAAGGTCGTCATCGCCAACCGCGGCGAGATCGCCCTGCGCATCCTGCGCGCCTGCCGCGAACTGGGTATCCGGACCGTGGCGGTACACTCGGGCGCCGATCGCGATCTCAAGCACGTGCGCCTCGCCGACGAAACGGTCTGCATCGGTCCGCCGAGCTCGGCCGAGAGCTATCTCAACATTCCGGCCATCATCTCCGCCGCCGAGGTTACCGACGCGGTGGCCATCCATCCCGGCTACGGCTTCCTGTCGGAAAATGCCGATTTCGCCGAGCGCTGCGAGACCAGCGGCTTCAAGTTCATCGGCCCGCCCGCCAGCGTGATCCGCCTGATGGGCGACAAGGTCAGCGCGATCCGCGAAATGCAGGCCGCTGGCGTGCCCTGCGTGCCCGGGTCGGGCGGACCGCTCGGCGATGATTCGGACGAGAACCACCGGATCGCCCGCGAAATCGGATACCCGGTGATGATCAAGGCCTCCGGCGGGGGCGGCGGCCGCGGCATGCGCGTGGTGCACAGCGAGGCCACGCTGCAAAGCGCGATCCAGCTCACGCGCCAGGAGGCCGCCAACGCCTTCGGCAACCCCGAGGTCTACATGGAGAAGTACCTCGCCAATCCCCGTCATGTCGAGTTCCAGGTGCTCGCGGACGAGCACGGCAATGCCATCCACCTGGGCGAGCGCGACTGTTCCATGCAGCGGCGCCACCAGAAGGTGGTCGAGGAGGCCCCCGCCCCCGGCATCAGCGAAAAGCAGCGGCAGAAGATCGGCAAGCGCTGCGCCGATGCCTGCCGGAAGATCGGTTACCACGGCGCCGGTACCTTCGAATTCCTGTACGAGAACGGCGAGTTCTACTTCATCGAGATGAACACCCGCGTACAGGTGGAGCACCCGGTCACGGAAATGATCACCAACATCGACATCGTCAAGGAACAGCTCCGGATCGCTGACGGCAAGCCGCTGTCGCTGTCACAGAAGGAAGTCGAGATCCGCGGCCACGCGATCGAATGCCGCATCAATGCCGAGGATCCACGGACCTTCGCGCCCTCGCCGGGCCGCATCGAGACGTACCACGCGCCGGGCGGCCCCGGCGTGCGGGTCGATTCGCACATCTACAACGGTTACATGGTGCCGCCTTACTACGACTCGATGATCGGCAAGCTGATCTGCCACAGCGACACGCGCGCCAATGCCATAGCGCGCATGCGCGGCGCGCTGTCGGAGATCGTCATCGAGGGCATCAAGACCAACATCGAGCTGCACCGGCGGATCATGGCCGACGCGGCCTTCGAGAACGGCGGCACGGACATCCACTACCTCGAGAAGAAGCTGGAACAGTAGCCCGGCATCCTCTTGCAGCAGGACCCCGCAGACGGCCTTGCCCAACGTATCGGCGGGGAAGACAGGAACACCGAACGCACCGAAGACACTGAACATGGTGGAAAATACGGGTGGTTTGACCGGGCAATGAAGACTCGGAGCGAATTCCGGCAATCATCCGTGCAGGAAACCCCGCCTGTTTCAATTCATTCCGCTTGTTCGGTGTTTTCGGTGCGTTCGGTGTCTTCGGTGTTCCTCATCATTGTCCGCCGAACCACAATGATGACCATCCACGCGAGCTGACGGACAGCCCGATGCCCTGGCTGCAGGTCAAGGTCGACACCGATGCCGAGCATGCCGCGCCGGTCGAGGAAGCGCTGACCGCCGCGGGCGCGATCTCGATCACCTGCGAGGACGCGGGCACGACGCCGATCCTCGAGCCGGCCCCCGGCACGACTCCGCTGTGGAGCAGCCTGCGCGTCATTGCCCTGTTCCCCGACGACACCGATCGCGCCCGCATTGCCGCAACACTCGCCGCGTCCGTGGAGACGGCCGGCGAACCCGCATTCGAACGCCTGCCCGACCGCGACTGGGAACGGGTCTGGCTAGAGGACTGGCAACCCCTGCGGTTCGGCCGACGCCTGTGGGTAGCGCCACTGGAAGCGGCAGTGGACGACCCCGATGCCATCGTGATCCGGCTCGATCCCGGCCTCGCGTTCGGCACCGGCACGCACGCGACCACCGCCCTGTGCCTCGAGTGGCTCGAGCGGCAACCGCCCACCGGCGGTACCGTGCTCGACTTCGGCTGCGGCTCGGGCATCCTTTCGCTCGCTGCATTGCTGCTCGGCGCCCGTTCCGCCACCGCGGTCGACATCGATCCGCAGGCGCTCGAGGCCACCCGCGCCAATGCCCGCGCCAACGGGGTCAGCGATCGCCTGCACACGGCCGAGGCCGAATCCTGCCCCGCCGGCCCGTTCGACACCCTCGTCGCCAACATCCTGGCCGGACCGCTGATCGAGCTGGCGCCGACACTCGCCGGCCTTCAACTCCCCGGCGGCCGACTGGCGCTGGCGGGCCTGCTCGACGAACAGGCCGCCGACGTGATCGACGCCTACGCACCCTGGTACAGGATCGATTGCGGAACCGCCCGCGAGGGCTGGGTACGGATGGACGGGGAACGCCGATGAAGGGGATCGTGACTTGCCGCGGGCGATGCCTCTCCGGATACTGCCGGCGATGAATACCCAGTGCCCCCAGTGCCGGACCGTGTTCCGCATCGAGCAGCCCCAGCTCGATGCGGCAGCCGGACGGGTCCGTTGCGGCCAGTGCGGCACGGTCTTCGACGCCCGGCGGCACCTGCAGAAGGAACTGCCCCTGAACGTACCCGGGGCCGCCGGCTCGGAACAGGCGGCGCTCGAGTTCGGCCGGCCGCATGCCGCGGTCTCCGGCCTGCTGATGTCGGATCTGGGCGAGGAGGAGTCCGGGCCGCCGCCGCGCTCGGGCTGGTCGCTGGCCGGTTGGGCGGCGCTGAACGCGCTGCTGGTCGTGCTGCTGCTGGCCCAGCTCGTCCATGCCCAACGCGAGAGCTTCGCCCAGGACCCCTCGGTCCGGCCCCTGCTGATCCGCATGTGCGAACTGGCCGATTGCACGCTTCCACCCAGACGCGCGGTCGAGCAGATCGAACTGGTCCGGCGCAGCGTCTACTCGCACCCCAACATCGAGGACGCGCTGATCATCGATGCAACCTTCGTCAACAATGCCCCGTTCGCGCAGCCGCATCCGGTACTGACCATCAGTCTCGGCGATGTCCGCGGACAGCCGTTGATCCGCCGGAACTTCGATCCGCGGGAATACCTGCCCGAACTCGATCGCAACCAGCGCATGGCGCCCGGTTCGCCGGTACGGGTCACCCTCGAGGTTCGCGACCCCGGGCCCGACGTCCGCACTTTCGAGCTCGATTTCTCCTGATGTGAAACCCGTTTCGAGCCCGTCCATCGGCACGTTTCGTGCTCCTTGCGGGATGCCGGTTTCCCGGATTCCGGACAGCAGGATCCGGGCCGTGACCGATTCACCGCGATCGATCACATGCGACATCGGTTGCGACATCGACACACCGGGTGACTGATAAATGTTCAGCACTGACGCGTCCTGCCACCGTGCTATACTCGGCGCCCGCCCGCGGGCAGAGAGCCGACACACCCCCGGACCGTCGCTCGACCGCGGACACACCATGGCCGGAGCCGGCCCGTTGCACGACTACGTCGAGTGAGCGGTACACGGGAACAATGCGACAGGACTCGTCGACTTCCGGAAACCAGCGCTCCACCGGAGCTTGCCGCATGAACCGCGCCCGCCAACCCGGCTGCAGCGCAACGTCCGAAACACCGCTCAAGCGTTGCGTGGCCGAGGAACTGGATCGCTATTTCGATGCACTCGAAGGCGAGCAGCCATGCGACCTGTACAGGATGGTCATACGCGAAACGGAACAGGCCCTTTTGCAATACGTGCTGGCACACACCGGCGGCAACCAGTGCCGCGCGGCGGAACTGCTCGGCATGAATCGCGGCACGCTGCGCAAGAAACTGGATTTCTACGGCATCGGCCGTTGAATACCGACCCGGCCGGGCTACCGGTACCGGTCCCCGAACACGACACGACCCGTATCCGCCGATGACAACTGACAGCGTCATTCCCGTCCGGCGCGCCCTGCTGAGCGTATCGGACAAGACCGGCCTGATCGACTTCGCCCGTGCACTCGCGGCACGCGATATCGAGCTGCTGTCCACCGGCGGCACGGCGCGGGCATTGCGCGAGGCCGGACTGGAAGTGATCGAGGTCGCCGAGTACACCGGCGCACCGGAAATCATGGACGGGCGGGTCAAGACCCTGCATCCGCGCATCCACGGCGGCATCCTGGGACGCCGCGGCACCGACGATGCGGTGATGCGCGAACACGGCATCACGCCCATTGATCTGGTGGTCGTGAATCTCTACCCCTTTCGCGAGACCGTCGCTCGTCCCGATGTCAGCCGCGCGGAAGCGATCGAGCAGATCGACATCGGAGGACCGGCGATGGTACGGGCGGCCGCCAAGAACCAGCAGGACGTGGCGGTCGTTACCGATCCCGAAGACTACGCAGCATTGCGGGCCGAAATCGACAACGGCGGCGTTGCCGCCGCAACCCGCCGGCGACTCGCGCTGAAGGCATTCCGCCACACGTCGGCTTACGACGGGGCCATCGCGGACTGGCTGGCACGGGGGGACGACGAGGACGAGCTCCGGTTGCCGGAGGTGCTGCAGTGCCGCTTCGAACGCGTGCAGACCCTGCGTTACGGCGAGAACCCCCATCAGCAGGCCGCCTTCTATGCCGCCGGCGATGCCTCCGCGGACACGGTCACCCGGGCCCGCGTTCTCCAGGGCAAGGCCCTGTCTTTCAACAACATCGCCGATGCCGATACCGCGCTGGAGTGCGTCAAGCAGTTCGACGAGCCCGCCTGCGTGATCGTCAAGCACGCCAACCCCTGCGGCGTCGCCGTGGCGGAAAACGTGGCCGAGGCGTACGAGGGAGCCTACGCCACCGATCCCGTTTCCGCCTTTGGCGGCATCATCGCCTTCAACCGCCTCCTCGATGCCGGCCTCGCCCGCACGCTGATCCAGCGCCAGTTCATCGAGGTGCTGATCGCGCCCGAGGTTGCGGACGATGCGCTCGCGGTACTGGGCGAGAAGAAGAACGTGCGCGTGCTCGCCACCGGCACACTCGGCGGCGTCAGCGGCGGGCTCGACTACCGCGGCGTGGCCGGCGGACTGCTGGTGCAGGAACGCGACGTGCCGCTGACCGACGATACCGGCCTGAGGACGGTGACCCGCAGACAGCCGGACGAGGCCATGACCCGCGACCTGCTGTTCGCCTGGCGCGTGGCCAGAAGCGTGAAATCGAACGCGATCGTCTATGCCCGCAATGGCCGCACGGTCGGTGTCGGCGCCGGCCAGATGAGCCGCGTCATCTCGACACGCATCTGCGCCATCAAGGCCGCCGACGCCGGCATCGAGACCCGCGATGCGGTCATGGCATCGGATGCGTTCATCCCGTTCCGTGACGTGCTGGATGTTGCCGCCGCCGACGGCATCGCCGCCGTCATTCAGCCGGGTGGCTCCATGCACGACGACGACGTCATCGCCGCCGCGGACGAGCTGGGGCTGGCGATGGTGTTCACGGGGATGCGGCATTTTCGGCATTGATAAAGAACGAGAACCACGAATGGACACGAATAAACACGAATGTAAAACAACATTCATCAGAAGAGTGCTGGAGCTTTGCTGACAGATCTTGCAAAACTGATGTACCGGATAACCAAAAAATGAACTAAAGATGCACTAAAAATATTCCTGCACATCGGCATGCGCGGAACAGAAACGAAGGGACCATTCTTCGTTCATTTTTAGTCCATTTTCTGGTTATCAAGCGTGGTCGGATTTTCCATGACCTGACAGCGAAGCTCCGACACAGCTTCCGACGCCGAGCGGCAGCATTCGTGTTTATTCGTGTTCATTCGTGGTTCCCGTTTTTCGAATCAGGCACTGAGAGAAAGCGATGAAGATTCTGGTCGTCGGCGGCGGGGGTCGGGAACATGCACTTGCCTGGAAGGCGGCGCAGTCGCCGCGGGCGGAGCGGGTGATCGTCGCGCCCGGCAATGCCGGTACCGCCGCGGAGCCCGGGGTCGAGAACGCCGACGTGGCGGCCGACGACATCGATGGCCTGCTGACACTCGCCGAACGGGAGAACATCGGCCTCACCATCGTCGGTCCCGAGGCGCCGCTGGTTGCCGGCATCGTCGACCGCTTCCGTGCCGCGGACCGTGACATCGTCGGCCCCGGCCGCGCCGCGGCCGAACTGGAAGGCTCGAAGGCCTTCGCCAAGGCGTTCCTTGCCCGACACGGGATCCCCACCGCCGACTACCGCACCTTCGATGAAATCGAACCCGCCCTGGGCTGGATCCGGGAACGCGGCGCGCCGCTGGTGGTCAAGGCGGACGGTCTCGCCGCCGGCAAGGGTGTCGTGGTCGCGCACGACATTGCCGAAGCGGAGACGGCCGTGCGCGACATGCTCGGGGGCAGCCTCGGCGGCGCCGGCGCCCGGGTCGTGATCGAGGATTTTCTCCAGGGCGAGGAGGCGAGCTTCATCTGCCTGGTGGCCGGCCGCACGATCGTGCCGCTGGCCTCGTCGCAGGATCACAAGGCGCGCGACGATGGCGACAGCGGTCCCAATACGGGCGGCATGGGCGCCTATTCACCGGCACCCGTGGTGACCGACGCGGTGCACGAGCGGATCATGCGCGACATCATCGAGCCCACCGTCTCCGGTCTCGCCGCAGAGGACCGTGTCTTCAACGGCTTTCTCTATGCGGGGCTGATGATCTCGCCCGAGGGTACGCCGCGCGTACTCGAGTTCAACGTCCGCGGCGGCGATCCGGAAACCCAGCCGATCCTGCTGCGACTGAATTCCGATCTGGTCGATCTGTGCGAGGCGGTCGCACACGACCGGTTGCAGGAAACGGAGCCCCGCTGGGATCCGCGGGTCGCGCTGGGCGTGGTCATGGCGGCGAAGGGTTATCCCGGCAGCTATCGCAAGGGCGACCCGATCCACGGACTCGATGCGGCCTTCGACCAGGACGTGAAGGTGTTCCATGCCGGCACGTCGGACAGTGCAAACGGCCCCGTGACCAGCGGCGGACGGGTACTGTGCGTGACCGCGCTCGGCCGTGACGTCGCCGCGGCCCGCGAGGCCGCCTATGCGGCGGTGGAACGGATCAACTGGAGCGGCGCCTTCTATCGGCGCGACATCGGACACCACGCGCTGAACCGCTGAACCGGCACGAATTCAGCCCTGCCGATGACCCGCATCGGCGACTGCCGGGGATTCCGTCTCGTCCGCGGCCAGTTCCACCACGGTCATCTCTCCGAATTCTCGTGCCAGCGTCGTGTCCATGCGCCGCATGATGTTGGTCACCCGGCCATCCTCCACCGGCCGCAGGCCGGCATGCCGGCCATGCTCGCGCACCGCATCCAGCAACTGCTTGACGGTCATCCGCTCCGGCGGGCGGCCCGGCACGAGGCCGGTCGCCTCGGTACCGCAGGGCACGAGCAGCCGCGTTGCCTGCAACGCATCGAGCGCCCGGTCGACGGCATCCATCGGCACTCCCAGCGAGCGAGCGAGCGTGTCCCGGTCCGGCGGCACGCTGTCGTCATACCAGGCACGCACCACCGCCAGCATTACCGCCAGTGCCAGCCGTTCCTCCTGGACATGAGACAGACGCACGCCCGTCCGCCCACCAGCCAGCAGATACTCGGGATGCTGCCGATAGAAGGCGATGCTGGAACCGAGCAGCACGATCAACCACGACAGGTACAGCCAGATCATGAACAGCAGCAGGATGGCAAAGCTCGAATAGATGGCGGTGTAGTTGGTCGAGGTCGCGACGAAGGTCGCGAACAGCCGGCCCACGGTCTCCCACAGCACGCCGGCAACCACGCCGCCATACAGCGCGTGACGCAGCTTCACCCGGGTGTTCGGAATGAGCACATAGATGAAGGTGAAGGCGGTAATCACCAGCAGATAGGGAGTGAGGCGGGTGACGAGCCGCAGCAGGTATCCGAACGGCTCGATCTGCATCACCGCCTGCACGGCCGTGGCGCTGGTGAACGTGGCGGTGATGCCCAGTGCCAGGAATACCAGCAGCGGGCCGATCACCATCACGCTGAGATAGTCCGAGAAGCGCCGCGCCAGCGTGCGGCGCCGCTCGACGTTCCAGGTGAAGTTGAACGCCTCCTCGACCTTCTGCACCAGTGACACGGCCGTGTACAGCAACAGTGCCACGCCCACCGCACCGAGCACGCCCACCTTGATGTTGTCGACGAAGCCGACAATGCGTTCGGTGATCTCGTGCGAACGCTCACCCAGCGGGGCCAGGAACTGCAGCAGCGCCGGCTCGATCTGGTTGTGCACACCGAAGCCCTTGAGCACCGAGAAGCTGACCGCGATCAGCGGCACCAGCGCCAGCAAGGTGGTGAATACCAGCCCCATCGCCCGCATGCCGAGCGCACCACTCTGGACATCGCGGCCGACACAGACCGCGATGCGCACGGCACCGATCGCCTGCCGACGCCACCAGCCGGCGTCGGCAGGCAGCGGATCCCAGATGCGGTGATACAGGCGCTCTTGCAGTTGCTGCAGGGCACGCATGGCGCGCGCTCCCTTGCGGTCGGATGGGCACAGTGTAGCGGTATGGGATCGGGTATGCCGAAATCGGGTTCGGCGGGCGCCCTGGATGCGAGGCTGCAGGTCGGGCCGACAAGGGAAGCCCGGCATTGTGGTTCTCTCGGTTTCGCTGCCGGCGATCAGATTGCCATGCCGGAAGGGGCCTCTTCATCGCATAACCGCCGTGCCACGGGTTTCGCTCCGCGTAGCGGAGCGAGTCACTTTCTTGTGGCAACCAGGGTAGGCCGGATTGCGACCGGATGCGGCAATCCCGGATCCGGATACCGCCGTGTCCTCGGCCGGCACGGCCGGAGCCATCCGGCGTCCGGTCCGCGCGGCACGACGGCATGGCCTTGTTCATCACGCCGGAAAGCCTTCGGTCGCGTTCCGGCCTACCACCCGCCCCGCTCGACCCGAGAAGACGTAGGTTGGGCCGACGAAGGAGGCCCAACAGTGAAACCGAACGCCCATGTTGGGCCTCCTTTCGTCGGCCCAACCTACACGCCACAAGAAAGTACCTCGCCCTGCGTAGCAGGGCGAAACCGCCGGCACGGCGATTCCGCGGTTACAGCGCCGGAGTTGGCACAGGAATCAAACCGCCAATCGAGAATCCGGAACCGGGCCTCCTTTCACCGGCCCGACCTGCGGCGCTTCCCTGCGCCCCGGAACGATCACGAAGTCGAAGGCGCCTTCTTCGCCTTCCCCGTCGGCGTGCCCTCGCTGTCGAACTGGGCTTCCTCGGTCGAGCCGGCGAGCGCGCCGACCGAGCTCAGTCCACCCGTCACCGCCTGGCTGACCTCGTCGAAATAGCCGGCCCCGACCTCGCGCTGGTGACGCGTGGCGGTGTAACCCTCGGCCTCGGCGGCGAACTCGGCCTGCTGCAGCTCGACGTAGGCCTCCATCTGGCGGTCGCGGTAGCCGCGCGCGAGCTGGAACATCGAATGATTGAGGGCGTGGAAGCCGGCCAGCGTGATGAACTGGAACTTGTAGCCCATCGCGCCGAGCTCGCGCTGGAACACCTTGATCGTCTTCGCGTCGAGCTTCTTGGCCCAGTTGAACGAGGGCGAGCAGTTGTAGGCCAGCAGCTTGCCCGGGTATTCCTCGTGCACGCCCTCGGCGAAGCTGCGCGCGAACTCCAGATCCGGTGTCTTGGTCTCGCACCAGATGAGGTCAGCGAAGGGCGCATAGGCACGGCTGCGCATGATGCAGGGCTCGATGCCCGCATTCACCCGGTAGTAACCCTCGAACGTGCGCTCACCGGTGAGGTAGGGCTCGTCGCGCGGATCGATGTCGGTCGTCAACAGTGTGGCATCCTCGGCGTCGGTACGCGCAACCACCAGCGTCGGCACGTCCAGGATGTCGGCCGCCAGGCGGGCGGCGGACAGCTTCTGGATCTGCTCCTGTACGGGGACCAGCACCTTGCCGCCCATGTGACCGCATTTCTTGGCCGAGGCAAGCTGATCCTCGAAGTGCACGCCGGCGGCACCGGCCTCGATCATCGCCTTCATCA
>CAYZHJ010000013.1:0-40664 GCA_964478305.1 uncultured Ectothiorhodospiraceae bacterium | reverse complement strand
GCGAGTGCCCGCGCTGCGGCGCCGCCGGCCAGTACGGCGATTCCTGCGAGGTCTGCGGGGCAACCTACACGCCGGCCGACCTGAAGAACCCGGTGTCGGTGCTGTCGGGCAGGACGCCGGTCACGCGCGAGTCCGAGCACCACTTCTTCCGGCTCGCCGACTTCGAGGACATGCTGCGCGAGTGGACCCGCGGCGGCCACATCCAGCCGGAGATCGCCAACAAGCTCGACGAATGGTTCGAGACGGGCCTGCAGGACTGGGACATCTCGCGCGACGCACCCTACTGGGGCTTCGAGATCCCCGGCGCGCCCGGCAAGTACTTCTATGTCTGGCTGGACGCGCCGATCGGCTACATGGCCAGCCACCGCAACTGGTGCACGCGTACCGGCAACGATTTCGATGCCGTCTGGAACGCGGACAGCGACGCCGAGCTCTATCACTTCATCGGCAAGGACATCGCGTACTTCCACACGCTGTTCTGGCCGGCGATGCTCCACGGCGCCGGCTTCCGCAAGCCGACCGGCGTGTTCTGTCACGGCTTCCTGACCGTCGACGGCCAGAAGATGTCGAAGTCGCGCGGCACCTTCATCAAGGCGCGCACCTACCTCGATCATCTGCGGCCGGAATACCTGCGCTACTACTTCGCCGCCAAGCTGGGCGCCGGCGTCGAGGACATCGACCTCAACCTGGACGATTTCATCCAGCGGGTGAACAGCGACCTGGTCGGCAAGGTGGTGAACATCGCCAGCCGCTGCGCCGGCTTCATCAACAAGCGTTTCGACGGCCGGCTCGCGACCGTGCTGCCCGAACCGGCAATGCACGAGGACTTCATCGCCGCCGGCGAATCGATTGCCACCGCCTACGAGCGGCGCGAGTTCGCCCGCGCCATGCGCGAGATCATGGACCTGGCCGACCGCGCCAATGCGTACATCGCCGAGCGCAAGCCGTGGGAGGCCGCGCGCGACGACAGTCGCCTCGACGAGGTGCAGACGGTCTGCACCCAGGGCCTCAACCTGTTTCGTGTACTGGTCGGCTATCTCAAGCCGGTGCTGCCGTCGCTGGCGAATGACGCGGAGACCTTCCTGCAATGCGAGCCGCTGGACTGGGCCGGGCTGGCAACCCCGCTCACCGATCACGTCATCGGCCCGTTCAGGCCGCTGATGACGCGGATCGAGCGCGCCACGATCGATGCCCTGCTGGAAGACGCGAAGGCGGACCTGGCGCCGGCGGCAAGCGAAAACAGCGGCCCGCCCGGTGGCGAACCGATCGCCGACGAGATCACGATCGAGGATTTCTCCCGGGTGGATCTGCGGGTCGCCCGCATCACCGCGGCCGAGCACGTCGATGGCGCCGACAAGCTCCTTCGGCTGACACTCGATGTCGGCGGCGAAGAACGCCGGGTCTTCGCCGGCATCCGTTCGGCCTACACGCCGGAGGACCTGGTCGGACGACTGACGGTGGTGGTGGCCAACCTCTCCCCGCGAAAGATGCGTTTCGGCACCTCCGAGGGCATGGTGCTCGCGGCCGGCCCGGGCGGCGAGGACATCCACCTGCTGTCGCCCGACAGCGGTGCCCGCCCGGGCATGCGCATCAAGTGATCGATCGGTGATCGAGGGACTGGCCGCGCTCTATCTCGGCGCCGTCGGGCTGGGCCTGCTGCACGGGGTCGAGCCCGGTCACGGCTGGCCGGTGGCGGCGGCCTGGGCGCTGGCCCGGCGCCATCCCTGGCGCAGCGGCGTGCTCGCCGCCACGGTCATCGGCCTCGGCCACCTGATCAGCAGCATCGCCGTGGTCGTGCTGTTCTTCGCGGTCAAGAGCTGGCTGGAGCTCGGCGAGAGCGGCTGGCTCGACTGGATCGCCGGCGGCCTGCTCCTGCTGCTGGCGGCCTGGCAACTGCGCGCCGGCCTGCGCGGAGGCGGTCACTCGCATCACCACGCACATGGCCATCATCACCACGACACCGACGCCCCGAATGCCCGCAGCGGCCTGTGGGCACTGGCGCTGTTCGCCTTCACGCTCGGATTCGCCCACGAGGAGGAGTTCCAGCTGATCGCGCTGTGCGCGGGCTCCGATCACTGCCTGAGCCTGATGCTGGCCTATGCGCTGGCAGTGATCGCCGGGCTGATTGCGCTGACTCTGCTGCTGATCGCCGGCATGGAACGCTTCCGTCACCGGCTGGAACACGCCCAGCGCACCCTCACCCTGCTTTCGGCCGCCATCCTCGCCGCGATGGGCACCGGCTTCCTCGCCGGCGTATTCTGAAGCGGTTGTCGGCCCACCGAAGCGTCCGCATACTGTTCGACGATGGTTTGAATCCTCTCGCAGAGGTGCAGAGCACGCAGAGGAATCACAGCGCGATCATTGCTTCATTCTCCGCGTGCTCTGCGCCTCTGCGAGAGACATCAATCGGCATGCAGCACATCCAGACTTCATGATCAGCACGACCACCGAATCGGATTCGAGCATCGTCGAACAGATTGATGCAGTGTTACCGCAGACGCAGTGCACGCTGTGCGGCTTCGACGGTTGCCGGCCGTATGCCGAGGCGCTGGCGCGCGGGGAGAGCGACATCAATCGCTGCCCGCCCGGCGGCGAGGAAGGCATGCGTGCCCTGGCCCGGTTGCTCGATCGGCCGGAGAAACCGATCGATCCCGGCTGCGGCGAGCCGGTCACACGGCCGCAGGTTGCGCTGATCGACGAGGACATCTGCATCGGCTGCGTGCGCTGCATCCAGGCCTGTCCGGTGGATGCCATCGTCGGCGCACCGAAGCTGATGCACACGGTGATCGAATCCGAATGCACCGGTTGCGGGCTGTGCCTGCCGCCCTGTCCGGTCGATTGCATCGACCTGGTGCCGAACTCCGATCCGACCCCGCTGCGCGAACGTGCCGATCAGTTCCGACAGCGCTTCCATGCGCGCAACGAGCGGCTCGCCCGCGAAACACGCGAACGCGAACGCCGCCGCGCCGCCAGGCGCGAGCGAGCGCAGACCGGTGACGATCGCACCCGCAAGCGCGAGGAAATCGCCGCCGCCGTGGCCCGCGCACGGACACGCCGCAACCGCTAGTGCACCCCGCCACGGATATTGACCCATTCAGAGCCCCCCGGATTCGCCAGATCAAGGCGCAGCTCGCAGGCAATGGCCGTCGCCCTTGTCAAGAGCTGCAACGCGGAGCTGGCGAATCCGGGGGGCTCCCTTCGGGCGTGGCGCTGTGGGGCCATCTGCGGCGTTGCGCGTTCTTGAAATGGGGACCGCCATTCCTGCGAACGCGCGCCTTGCATCTGACCCCACAGCACCACGCTGAATGGGTCAATATCCGTGGCGGGGTACACTAGCCGACATGAACCAGCAGAAACGGGCCGAGATCATGCGGCGCCTGGCCGAGACCGATCCGGCGCCGACGACAGAGTTGAACTACTCGACGCCGTTCGAGCTGCTGGTCGCGGTGGTGCTGTCGGCCCAGTCGACCGATCGCGGCGTCAACCAGGCGACCGCCAGGCTGTTCCCGATCGCCAGCACGCCCGAATCGATCCTGGCACTGGGCGAGGAAGGGCTGAAGGAACACATCCGCACGCTCGGTCTGTTCAACAGCAAGGCGAAGAACCTGATCGCCGCCTGCCGCATGATCGTCGATCAGCACGGCGGCGAGGTGCCGCGCACGCGTGCCGAGCTCGAGGCACTGCCCGGCGTCGGCCGCAAGACCGCGAACGTGATCCTCAACACCGCTTTCGGCGAGGAGACCATCGCGGTCGACACCCACATCTTCCGGGTCGCCAACCGCACCGGGCTGGCACCGGGCCGGACCGTGCGCGAGGTCGAGGATCGACTGTTGAAGGTCGTACCGCCGGAATACCGCCGGCACGCGCATCACTGGCTGATCCTGCACGGCCGTTACACCTGCACGGCGCGCAAGCCGAAATGCGGTGACTGCCGCATCAACGACCTGTGCGAGTTCCGCGACAAGACCGTGCCGGAGACGGACGATGTTCGGTGACGATCGCCAGCGGATGCGCCGGTACTTTCGCGAGACTTGGCGCAAGGCGCGCGGCGACGAGCCGCTCGAGCCGATGGAGAGGATCGTTGCCGGGGTGATCGAGGAACATCCCGAGTACCATCCGTTGCTCGAGCCCGACGACGAGGGCCCGTTGTTGCGGGACTGGACGCCGGAGGATGGCGAGACCAATCCGTTCCTGCACATGGGCATGCACATCGCCCTGCGCGAGCAGGCCGGCGCCGACCGCCCCGCCGGCATCCGCGCCCTGATCGAGCAGCTCGCCCTGCACATTGGCGACCTGCACGAGGCCGAGCACCGCCTGATGGAGCCCCTGGGCGAGGCCATGTGGAACGCCCAGCGCGCCGGCGCCAGTGCACCCGACGAGAATGCCTACCTCGAAGCCGTGCGCCGGCTTGTCCACGACACTACCGGCCGGAAACCGTACACCTGAATGTGTGGCAGGCCGGTAACGATCTGGAACCACCGAAGACACCGAACAGACCGAACAAAAGCACGTCTCTCGCAGAGGCGCGGAGGGCGCAGGGAATGCGCAATCGGAAGGATTCTCCGTGGGCGCGCTTTTGCGACAGCAAACGCGCGCATTCGCGATACCGATGTTGTGCGCGTCCGCCTTCGGCGGAAACGCACCTGCGGTTTTTCCATGTCTTCCCCGCGTTCTCCGCGCCTCTGCGAGATTCTTCCCTGAAGGCCCCGAACGAACCTGGCCCGCACACCGCAGGCGGATCAACCGGCGTCACCGACCCGGCGGCCGAGGAAGACGATGAGCGCACCCAGTACGAGCGCGGCCACCAGCGCCGCCGGGACCAGCCACAGGACCGCGATGGCCCCGAACAGGTTGGGTGCCTGCATCAGCATTGACATCAGCGATTCCTCGTACCAGAAGAACCACTGGTGATCGGGCGGGAACACCCGTTCGTGCAGCCAGTAGAACACCTGCACCGGTCCGAGCAGCAGCACGAGGACAGCAGTCGCTGCCACGATGCCGCCCAGGCCCGCCAGCAGTCCGGACGCCGAGGGAGGCGTCTCGCGCCGCACGGCCGCGACCGCCGCGAGGAGCGGCACGAGCACGAGCGACAGCCACCCGATCCGCTCGAAACGCGTGACCAGGGACGCCACGTCCTGCAGATGCCGTATCTCGGCCTCGGTGAGGAGCGGCCCGATTTCCCTCCCCGCCGACGTGTGGTAGACGATCCCGCGCAGGCCGCGGCCATCCGCGCGCACCGCGTCAACGATGGCACCGAACAGCCGGGCGCGTTCGTCCGCATCAGTGCGCTCGAATCCGGGCCGCCGCTCGTTGCGCGGCCCGTACTCGGCCACCGTCGCCTCGATGTCGAGGAGTTGATGGAACCACGGGTAGGCGAAATCCGCCGCGGCGAGCACGCGCCAGGTCAGGAACAGGCTGGCGATGATCACTGCAAGGGCGAGCAGGAACCAGCGGATGGCAAAGGTGGTGCGCCGGACGAGCGGAGTGGCAGCCATCGCCGGCCGCGCGCGGTTCATTCCGCCGCCTTCACGGCACGCCAGTGCGACTCGAGCTGCTCCAGCGTGAGTTCGTCGAGGCTGGCGCCATGCTCGTGCACGCGCTGCTCGACCGCGCGAAGCCGCCGCTCGAACCGCTGTCCGGCGCGGCGCAGTGCCGTTTCGGCGTCGACCTCGTGATGTCTCGCCAGGTTGACCGCGGCAAACAGCAGATCGCCGAGTTCGGCCTCGACCCGCGCGGGATTGCCGCCCGCGGCATCGAGCTCGTCGAGTTCCTCGATCACCTTCGCCCGTGCACCGGCGGCATCGGGCCAGTCGAAACCGATCCGGGCCGCTCGCCGCTGCAGCTTCTGCGCCCGCGAGAGGGCCGGCAATCCGCGGGTGACCCCTGCGAGCACGCTGTCATCGACCTCGCCCTTGCGTTCGCGCTCGGCAGCCTTTTCCCGTTCCCAGGCGTGTTCACGTGCATCCGCGTCCGCCAGCACGGCATCGCCGAAGACGTGCGGATGACGCCGTACCAGCTTGTCGGCCAGGCCGGCGGCGACGTCATCGAGATCGAATCGTCCCGCCTCCTCGGCCATGCGCGCGTGATAGACGACCTGCAGCAGCAGATCGCCGAGCTCGTCGCGCAGGGCATCGAGGTCCCCGTGCTCGATCGCATCGACGACCTCGTAGGCCTCTTCCAGGGTATGGGGAGCGATCGAACGGAAATCCTGCTCGATGTCCCAGGGACAACCGTGCTCGGGGTCACGCAGGCGGGCCATGATCCGGCGGACCCGCGCGAGCGGATCCGCCGCGTCATCGTCAGAAGATGAAGCGGATTCCGATGTGGAATTCATCGTCGATTTCGACTTTCCCCGCCGTATCCAGATCGGGCTCGAGCAGGCGGTAGCCGATATAGCCGCGGGTCGAGGGCATCACCTCCAGCTCGAAGCGCGCGGTGACCTCCTTCAGGCCCTCGGTGTCGGAAAAGCTGGTGACATCCGGTGCCCAGTAGCCTTCCACCGACACCCCCATCGGGGTCTGCGAGGGAATCACGTAGCGCACCATGCCGCCGATACCGACCGCCGACACGTTCTCATCTTCGTCGGGCCCGTCCACTTCGCCGAGGAAGGCCTTGGCACCGACACCGAACTGGAAGTTGTTGCCACTCTGCGGATTGCTGGTCACCAGGATGTTGGCATGACCGACCACGTCATCGGCCTCGTTCCAGAACACGCCGAAACCGACGTCGGCACCGCCGTAGCCCAGACTGCCGCTGTCGGTCAGGTAGACGACGTTGGCCGTTTCATCGCTTAAACTGATGTCGAACCCGTTCGCCTGGGCACCGGTACTGCACAGGGCAAGCGAGACAACCGCCACGCACCGCTTGATCATGGGTCTGGGACCTCCGACTCGACTGCATTCGTGTCATGGTAGGGACTGGCACGCATCCGATCAAGCGAAAGCACCAGATTTTGGGGCTCCGTCGTTTCGGCGCCACTATTGATTGCGGATCGAGGACGAGAATGGCCGCTGTCGAACGCACCCTGCACCGCGACCGCTGGCTCGCACGGGTCTGTCCCGACGCGCACGGACCCGTCGTGCCCGCGTCCAGCGATGCCAGCTTCCGCAACTATTTCCGGGTTGCCACATCCAGCGGGCCGGTGATCCTGATGGATGCGCCGCCCGAGCGGGAGGATTCCCGATCGTTCATCGACGTGGCCGGGCGGCTGCTCGAATGCGGCGTCAACGCGCCGCGGGTACTGGCATCCGATCTCGACGAGGGTTTCCTGCTGCTGAGCGACCTCGGCGATGAATGCTATCTCGCCTGTCTCGACGACGATTCCGCTGACGCCCTCTACGACGACGCGATCGCTGCCCTGGTCGCCATGCAGCGCCACGGACGCACCGATGGTCTGCCCGACTACGACGAGGCGATGCTGCGCAATGAAATGGCACTGTTCCCCGACTGGCTGCTGGAACGCCATCTCGGTCTCGACACGGCCCCCGTCCGGGCGGAACTGGAGGCCGCGATGGATGCGCTGGTCGCCGCCGCGCTGGACCAACCGCGCGTGTTCGTTCATCGCGACTACCACTCGCGCAACCTGATGCGCACGACCCACGACAACCCCGGCATCCTCGACTTCCAGGATGCCGTGACCGGACCGATCACCTACGACCTGGTGTCGTTGCTGCGCGACTGCTACATCGCCTGGCCCGAAGCACGGGTCGATGCCTGGGTCGAGAACTACCGCGAGCGGGCGGCGACAGCGGGGCTCGATGTCGGCGAACCCGGAACCTTCCGCCGCTGGTTCGATCTCATGGGCGTGCAGCGTCACCTGAAGGCCAGCGGCATCTTCGCCCGGCTGTACCACCGCGACGGCAAGCCGGGTTACCTGGCCGACATTCCCCGCACCTGGAATCACATCGCTGCGCTACTCGATCGCCACGACGAACTGCGCCCGCTCGCCGTCGCCGCCGAACGACTCCGGCTCGACCGGGCCCTGAACCGGTGAAGGCGATGATCCTCGCGGCCGGTCGCGGCGAGCGCATGCGCCCGCTGACCGACGAGACCCCGAAACCGCTGCTGGCCGTCGGCGGCCGACCCCTGATCGACTACCACCTCCAGGCCCTGGCCCGCGCCGGCATCGGCGAGGTCGTCGTCAACCTGGCCTGGCTCGGCGAACGGATCCGCGAGCACGTCGGCGACGGCGCGGCCTTCGGCCTGTCGGTGCACTACAGCGACGAAGGTGATCAGGCGCTGGAGACCGCCGGCGGCATCGTCAACGCACTGCCGCTGCTGGGCGGCCAACCGTTCCTGGTCATCAACGGCGATATCTTCACCGATTTCGACATCTCCACCCTGTCCCTGCCGCCCGGTCGGCTGGCGCAGCTGGTCCTGGTCGACAATCCGCCCTGGCATCCACGGGGAGATTTCGCGCTCGCCGCCGACGGCAGCGTTGGCGCGACAGGACCGTCGTGCCTGACCTACGCGGGCATCGGCCTGTTCGCACCCGAACTGTTCGCCGATTCCACCGCCTCGGTGGCACCGCTGGCACCACTGCTGCGAGGCGCATCCGCGGCGGGGCGTATCAGTGGCACACACCATCGTGGTATCTGGCACGATGTCGGCACACCCGAACGGCTGCGCGAGCTTGATCGCGCATTGCACGCGGATACCGCACACTCGCGCTGAGGGCTCGGTGACCGGGCGCGCCTGACGAGGGGTCGGCATGGGCCAGAACATCGACCGCAGCGAGTTTTCCGAGCGGGACTTCAGCGAGTTCACCGACCGACTCCGGGCGGAAACGGAGAAGCTGTCGGACTGGTTCGAGACCGGCCGGCTCGACGAGGCTCACTGGGTGGGCGGTTTCGAGCTCGAGGCCTGGCTGACCGACGCCGACTGGGCACCCGCACCCCTCAACGAGGCCCTGCTCGACCGGCTCGACGACCCCCTCCTCACCACCGAACTGGCCCGTTTCAATCTCGAGTTCAACACCGAACCCCGCATCCTGCAGGGAGATGCACTCGGGCGCATGGAACACGGCCTGGCCGAGACCTGGCGGCGCGGCCGCAACAGCGCCGCTGCCCTCGGTGCACGCCTGCTGATGATCGGCATCCTGCCGACGGTACGGCAATCGGAACTCAATGCCGAAGCCATGACGCCGATCCCGCGCTACGACGCCCTGAATGAACAGATCCTCCGCCAGCGCAACGGCCGTGCACTGCACATCGATATCTGCGGCCGTGAACGGCTGCAGGTGGAACATCCCGATGTGATGCTGGAATCCGCCGCCACCTCGTTCCAGATCCACATGCAGGTACCGGCGAGCCGGGCCGCCGACTATTTCAACGCTTCCCTGCTGGTATCCGGACCGATGGTCGCGGTCAGTGCCAATTCCCCCTACCTGTTCGGCCACGACCTCTGGGACGAGACCCGCATCCCGCTGTTCGAACAGGCGGTCGAGGCAGGCGGCTTCGAAGGCGCCAGCCACGGTCCGCCGCGCCGGGTCGGCTTCGGCACCGGGTTCGTGCGCGAATCGCTGATGGAATGCTTCCGCGAGAACCTCGAGCACTTTCCGGTGATCCTGCCGATGCACTTCGACGGCGACGACGCAGCGCCGCTTGCCCACCTGCAACTGCACAACGGCACCATCTGGCGCTGGAACCGGCCGCTCGTGGGCGTGGACGACGGCGGGGCCCATGTCCGCATCGAGCACCGGGTCGTGCCGGGCGGACCGAGCGTGCCCGACGAGATCGCCAATGCCGCCTTCTATTATGGCCTGGTGCATTACTACGCCAGCGGCCACGGCCTGCCGCCCGGTCAGTTGCTGGCGTTCCCGCGGGCGCGCGACAACTTCTACGCCTGCGCCCGCAACGGCTTGAACGCCCGCGTGGTCTGGATCGACGACCGCGCCGGACCGATCGCGAAACTGCTGCAGGAACAGTTGATTCCCTGTGCCCGCGTCGGGCTGCGGGAACTCGGTCTCGATCACGCCGGGATCGATCACTATCTGGACATCATCTCGCAACGGGTCGCGAGCGGATTCAACGGCGCCGGCTGGCAACGGGCCTGGGTGCAACGGCACGGGCGCGACATGCGGGCCCTGACCGTTGCCTATGCCGAGCGCCAGTCGGAGGGCGGGCCGGTCCACGGCTGGCCGATCGGCGGCTGAGGCCGGCCGTGCCTTCGCTGCACCAGTGCGACCGGCTGCCCGCGGGCTTCCTGCACGCCACGGCCCGGGAGCTGCACCGTCTGCTGCCCGGTCCGAGCCTGATCCATCTGCCGGGAGTGGCCGCCTCGCCCCTGTTCGTTGCCATCCTGCAGCACGGCAACGAGGATTCGGGACTGCGCGCGGTACAGCGATTGCTGGCGGAGTTCCGCGGCCACCCGCTGCCGCGGCCGCTGTCCCTGTTCGTCGCCAACGTCGATGCCGCCCGCACGGGCCGGCGCCGTCTCGACGACCAGCCCGACTACAACCGCTGCTGGCCCGGCACCGACAACCCGTCATCGCCCGAAGCAGGGATGATGGCCGCCGTGATCGAAGGCATGCGCGCACGCGGGCCGTTCGCCGCTGTCGATCTGCACAACACCACCGGCCACAACCCGCTGCATGCCGCCGTCAACGTACTCGACAACCGGGGTCTGCAACTGGCGTCGCGGTTCGCCCGCACCGTGGTCCATTTCACCCGGCCGCGCGGCGCCATGGCGGCCGCCTTCGCCGGCATCTGCCCGGCCGTGATTCTCGAATGCGGCCGCGCCGGCGAAGCCGCCGGCATCGACCGTGCCCATGCATTCCTGCGTGAATGCCTGCTGGCGGAAAGCATCCCGGACGAACCGCCGCCGCCCGAAGCGATCGATCTGTTCACCAGCGTGGCCCTGGTGCAGATACCCGATGACATCCGCTTCCGTTTCGGCGATCCCGACGGGGTCGAGCTGGGCCTCGATCCCGAACTCGATCGATGGAACTTCCATGAACTGCCGGCAGGGAGCGTGCTCGGACGCGTGCGGGGCACGGCCATGCCCCTGCGTGCCCTGGCACCGGACGGCGGCGAGATCACCGGCTCGCTGTTCGAGCTGGCCGATGGTGCCCTGCGGCTGCGCCGCCCGTTGATGCCGTGCCTGCTGACACGGGATCCGAACGTGATCCGGCAGGACTGTCTGTGTCATCTGATGTACCGGGCAGGCGGGGCCCGGGTCGTGGGTTGGGCCGACGCTTGGGGCCCCCACGATTTTCCGTCCGTTTGTTGGGCCTCCTGCGTCGGCCCAACCTACGCGCTTTCAATGGACGCCACTCTTCCGCAGGGTGAAAATGGTTGTGTCGATTCGTCCAGGAGCAACCGATGGCGGGCGGGATCCTGTCTCGCTGGCGCGAGCGGGCACGGAGCACGTTTCGCCGGCGCCGCTTCCGCAGCCCGGTCGGGCTGGCGCTGAGCGGCGGCGCGACGCTCGGTGCGGCCCATGCCGGCGCCCTGCGCGCGCTGCACGAGGCCGAGGTCCCGATCGATTTCCTTGCCGGCACCAGCATCGGCGCGGTTGCCGGCGCACTCTACGCCTTCGATACGCCGGTCGACGACATCGAGGAAGTCGCGCTGGAAATGAGCTGGCTCGGCATTTCCAGCTTTTCGCCTTCCCGTCTCGGCCTGCTCGCCAACCGCAAGCTCGGCGACATTCTCCGTACCTACATCGGCGAACCGGATTTCGCCGATGCCTCGATCCCGTTCGCGGTCGTCGCCACCGACATATCACGCGGGTGCAGGGTGATCCTGCGCGAAGGCAAGGTGCTGCCGGCGGTGATGGCAAGCGCGTGCGTGCCCGGCGTGTTCCAGCCGATCGAGCACGACGACCGGCTGCTGGTCGACGGCGGCCTGGTGGAGAATCTGCCGATATCGCCGCTGCGCGAGTTCGGCGCCCGCAGCATCATCGGCGTGGACCTGAACCTGCGGCGCGAGTACCAGCGCCCCGACGACCTGATCGACGTCGTGCTCAACTCGATCGACATCGCGATCAACAATGCCACCCGTCTGCGCGCCGGCGAGGATATCGACCTGCTGATCGCGCCATCGCTGTCGTCCTACAGCCGTTTCCGCTCGAAGCGCGGTGCCCAGCTCGTCGAGGAGGGATTGCACGCGACGCGGGAGGCGCTGCGCGGATAGCGGCGGTTCGACAGGGAACCGCGCCGCGCAGGCCTGCCGCCGACGGTCGCGTGACTTGCTTCCTCAGGCGGCCTCGCGCTCGGCCCACGGCGCGACCGCGGAGACGGCCGTTTCGACGATATCCAGGCCTTCATCGAGCTCTTCGGGCCTGATCGTCAGCGGGGCGAGGAATTTCACCACCTGGTCCTCGACGCCGGCCGTCTCGATCAGGAGTCCGCGCTCGAAGCATTCATGGGCGATCCTCTCGGCGGCGCCCGGGACACCGCATTCCATCCCCCACATGAAACCGCGGCCGCGCACGGTCGCGTCCAGTGACGGATGGCCGGCGGCCATCCCCTCGAAGCGCTCGCGCACGGTCACCGCCTTGCGCTCGACCTCGCGGGTAACGGCGCCGTGCTGCCAGAAACCGGTCGCGGCGGCCGCCGTGACGAAGGCGAGGTTGTTGCCGCGAAAGGTGCCGTTGTGCTCCCCCGGCGACCAGGTGTCGAGCTCGGGCCGGATCAGGACCACCGACAGCGGCAGCCCGTAACCGCTCAGGGACTTCGACAGGGTCACGATGTCCGGCCGGATACCGGCCGATTCGAAACTGAAGAAGTCGCCTGTACGGCCGCAGCCGGCCTGGATGTCGTCGACGATCAGGACGATGTCGTGCTCGTAGCAGAGCCGCGCCAGCTTGCGCAGCCATTCGTCCGAAGCGACGTTGACGCCTCCCTCGCCCTGGATGGTCTCGACGATGACCGCGGCCGGCAGGTCGAGGCCGCTGCCGTGATCCTCGATCATCCTGCGCAGGTAGTCGACCGTGTCGACATCGTCACCGAGATAGCCGTCGAACGGCATCGGGGTCGCATTGGCCAGCGGCTGGGCCGCGCTGGCCCGCTTGCCCGCGTTGCCGGTGACGGCCAGCGAGCCGAGTGTCATGCCGTGGAAGGCATTGGTGAAGAACACGACGCCGGTGCGACCGGTGTTCTTGCGCGCGAGCTTGAGGGCCGCCTCGACGGCATTGGTGCCGGTCGGCCCCGGAAACTGGACGCGGTACTCGAGACCGCGCGGCGCGAGAATCCGTTCGTGGAAGGACTCGAGAAACCGTTCCCGCGCGACCGAATACATGTCCAGGCTGTGGGTGATGCCGTCGCGCTCGATGTGATCCTGCAACGCCGACTTGAGCGCCGAATGGTTGTGACCATAGTTCAGCGAGCCGGCTCCGGCGAAGAAGTCGAGATAGTGTCGTCCCTCGATGTCGGTGATCCAGGCGCCCCGGGCCGTCTCGAAGGTCGTGGGGAAGTTGCGGCTGTAGCCGCGGACTGCTGATTCGTGCTGATCGATGATCTTGTTCATGACTGGTCCCGTTTGATGGTCCCGGCCGGCCGGGCCGGGGTCTGTTCGAGTGTGTGAAAGGGGGTTCGGGTTCATGCCGCCTCGCGCGCCGGTTCGAGATGCTGGTGAAGCAGCTGCATGGCATGCGGCACCGCCTGCGCGAACAGCACGCAGATCTGCGCGTGATCGCCGCGGAAATACCCGTAGAGCGGGATGCCGGCGCGTTCGGTGTCGCGGCGCGACTCGCGGGCAAGCTGCTCGTCACTGCCGACATCGAGGCCGACGGCCGAAACCGAGCCGCGTTCGCTGCCGACGGTGACGGCCGGGCCGAACTCGTCGTCGACGCGCCGGCTGAAGTCGTCGCGGTCGGCGATGACATCGGCGTCCACCAGGATGTGGCGTCGCTGTCCGCCTGTTTCGGTGTGGTCCATGACCACGCCGCCACTGCCGAGCAGTTCCCGCACCCGGTCTCCGGTACCCTCGAGCAGACTGGGGGCACCGTCGATCGCGATGGGTACCAGCGCGTCGTGGCTGGCAATACCGACCGCGCGCGGACCGACTTCCGACGCGCTCACGTCGCGAATCAGCGTACCCGGGCGTTCCGGCCGGAACGTGCTGCACACGCGCAGGCGCACCGAGTGACGCCGGGCGTACTCGACCGACTGCGGGTTCAGCACGCCTGCACCATGACGGGCAAGCACCGCCATCTCGGTGTAGCCGAGTTCGTCGAGCCGATAGGCGTCGGACACGATGCGCGGGTCCGCCGAGTAGACGCCGTCGACATCGGTACAGATGTCACAGCGCTCCGCGTCGAGCGCACCGGCGAGCGCGACGGCGGTGGTATCCGAGCCGCCGAGCCCGAGCGTGGTGATGTCGCCACCGGGGGTACGCCCCTGGTAGCCCGTCACCACGGGAATGCGGCCGGTGTCGAGCTCGGCACGAATGCGGGCGGCATCGACCGATTCGATCGCGGCGTTGAAATGCCGGTCATCGGTGCGTACGCCGGCCTGCCGGCCATCGAGCGAGACCGCGGGCGCACCGCGCTGGCTCAGCGCCATGCTCAGCAGCGAGGCGGACACGCGCTCGCCGGTGCTCAGCAGCGCGTCGAGCTCGCGCGGGGATGGCGTCTCGGCAATCGCGCCGGCCTGTTCGAGCAGATCACTGGTGGTGTCACCCATGGCCGAGACCGTCACGACAACGTCGTGGCCATCCCGCCGGGCGGCGAGAATCCTGTCGGCAACGGCGCCGACGTGCTCGTTCGTCGCCACGGACGAACCACCGAATTTCTGCACGATGATGCTCATCGAGAATCTCCCTGATCAATGAAATGAAAGGTCGTCCCGACGACCGGACCTGGCGGCCCGTCCGTCGTTGTCGATGTTCACGGCGGGTGACGCGGCGGACCGCGTCAACGCTTGGCGGACTTCAGGCCGGGGTCGCGTGCCGAGGGCGCGGGCTCACCCTGCGAGGGGTGGGCCGCGGTGGCGGCACCACTGGCGAGCAATGGAGCGGCGTCGATCTCTTCCGCATCCATCAGGGCGACGACCTGTTCCAGCGAACCCGCGATCCGCTCGCGGTCCGCAGGTTCGAGTTCGGCCAGGCGTTCGACGAAACGCTCCTGCAGGGGAGGCGCGACCTGCGACAGCAGCTCCGCCCCCTGGTCGGTCAGCTGCACCAGCACCTGCCGCTTGTCCCGGTTGCGGCGCCGGCGCGAGACGAGCGCGCGGCCCTCGAGCCGGTCGAGGATGCCCGTGACCGTGGCCGGGCTGAGGGAAATGCTGCGGGCCAGCTGGCCGGGATTCAGCGGTCCGTTGCGGCGGATTTCTCGCAGGCAGATGAGCTGGGGGCCGGTCAGGCCATGGTGCTGTGCCAGGCGGCGCCCGTGCAGATCGACCGCCCGCAGGATCCGGCGCAGCGCCCGCAGGATCTCGCGGGCGCTCTCGGTCTCCGGCTGGGCCGGGGTCGGGGTCGGATTGTCCGTCGGCTTCGTTTCAGTCACGAATTATTTGGATCTGAATATTTTGTGTAGCGAAATAATAACACGAACGGCCACGAACGCAAACCGGCGTCGCCTGCGCGACCCGGCGGCGGGGGAAAATCAAGGGAGCGGCGATTGCGGCCCGCGGGCGGCAATCAGGTCGTCGGCAACCCGCTGCGATCGGGGATGCCGCAGGATTCAGGTCCTGGGCAGGGTCACGCCCGTCTGGCCCTGGTACTTGCCCTTGCGGTCGGCGTACGAGGTCTCGCACACTTCGTCCGATTCCAGGAACAGCATCTGGGCCACGCCCTCGTTGGCGTAGATCTTCGCCGGCAGCGGCGTGGTGTTGGAGAACTCGAGCGTGATGTGCCCCTCCCACTCCGGCTCCAGCGGCGTCACGTTGACGATGATGCCGCAGCGGGCGTAGGTGGACTTGCCCAGGCAGATGGTCAGCACCGTGCGCGGAATGCGGAAGTACTCGACCGTGCTGGCCAGCGCGAACGAATTCGGCGGGATGATGCAGACATCCGACTCGACGTCGACGAAGCTCTCCGGCACGAAGTTCTTCGGATCGACGATCGCCGAGTTGATGTTGGTGAACACCTTGAAATGGGTCGAGCAGCGGACATCGTAGCCGTAACTGGAAGTGCCATAGGAAACAATGGTGCCGCCGTCGTTCTCGCGGACCTGGCCCGGCTCGAACGGCTCGATCATGCCGTGTTCCTCGGCCATGCGGCGGATCCAGCGGTCGGACTTGATGCTCACGGTGGGAACTCCGGCTGCACGGGAAATCGAGCGCGGGATTATGGCACAGGGCGGGATTGGCGCCCATCGGGGATGGGTGGTGTTCCGGTCAGCGGTTTGCTTCCCGTGCCCGAATCGACGGGTGATCCCGCGGATCCGCTTTCCCGGCGGTTTCGCCCTGCCACGCAGGGCGAGGTACTTTCTTTGTGGCAACCGGGTAGGCCGGAACGCGACCGAAGGGAGCTTTCCGGCGGATGAACGAAACCATGCCGTCGTGCCGCCCGAACCGAACGCCGGATGGCTCCGGCCGTGCCGGCCGGGCGCACGGCGGCATTCGGACACGGGGCACCGCCACGTCCGGTCGCAATCCGGCCTACGGCAGACCCGCCAATGCCGTCCGCTCCTCCCGATGCCCGGCGGGTCACAGCGTAGGCCGGAACGCGACCGAAGGGAGCTTTCCGGCGGGTGAACGAATCCATCCCGTCGTGCCGATTGAACCGATCGCCGGATGGCTCCGGCCGCGCCGGCCGTACGCACGGCGGCATCCGGATCCGGGATCACCGCATCCGGTCGCAATCCGGCCTACCTCGTCGCACAAGAAAGTGACTCGCTCCGCGTAGCGGAGCGAAACCCATGGCACGGCGGTTATGCGACGAAGAAGCTCATTCCGGCATGGCAACCGAATCGCCAGCCGCAAAACCGGAAGCAGATCAGGAGGCCCCCGCCTCCTCGCCCCACAACTCCTCGAGCCGCGCGGCCCGCCCGCAGGCCTGCTTGTAGACCTTGTAGCGGAACGGCTCCTTGCGGTAGTAGTCCTGGTGATGCTCCTCGGCCTTCCAGAACGGTCCCGCCGGCTCGATCTCGGTAACCACCGGATCCGGCAGTTCTCCGCTCGCCTCGATCTCGTCGCGGGTCTGCTCGGCGAGCCGTCGCTGCTCGGGCGAGTGATGGTAGATCGCACTGCGATACTGCGAGCCACGATCGCAGAACTGGCGATCCTCGACAGTCGGGTCGATGTTGCGCCAGAACACGTACAGCAGGTGCTCGTAGTCGACCATGTCGGGGTCGTACACGACCCGCACGGCCTCGGCATGGTTCGTGCGGCCGGCGGAGACTTCCTTGTAGCTCGGGTCGCGCTGCTCTCCGCCGGTGTAGCCGGAGACGGTTTCGACGACCCCGTCGACCGCGTCGTAGGCTTCCTCGACACACCAGAAGCAGCCGCCGGCAAAGGTCGCCACGGCCAGGCCTTCGGGTGGGTCGGGCAGGGGTTCGGCGCGCAGGGGCGCGACGCCGATCAACAGGATCGCGAACAGGACGGTGCGGTACATGGCGCTGGTTCCTTGCAGACAGGACAGAGGATGTGACCGCGCATTTGCCGCCCGGTTCCGTGCCGCTGACTCAGCCGGCCCGCTTCTCCGCGAACACGCCGTCGGCCTGCAGGTCGGCATGATAGGAGGAGCGGACCATCGGGCCGCTGGCGACGTGATCGAAACCGAGATCCCGGCCGACCGCGGCGAGTCGCTCGAACTCGTCCGGATGCACGTAGCGCGCGACCGGCAGGTGCGCCGGGCTCGGCTGCAGGTACTGGCCGATGGTCAGCATGGCGCAATCGTGCGCGCGCAGGTCCCGCATTACCTCCTCGACCTCGGGAATCTCCTCGCCCAGGCCGACCATCAGGCCCGACTTGGTGGGGATGTTCGGATGGCGCCGTGCAAACCCGGCCAGCAGGTCGAGCGACTGCTGGTAGTCGGCCGCGGGCCGTACCGGCTTGTACAGGCGCGGCACGGTCTCGACGTTGTGGTTGAAGACGTCGGGTAGTGCGTCGTCGAGGATGTCCAGCGCCGCCTCGATGCGATTCCGGAAATCCGGCACCAGGATCTCGATGCGGGTTGCCGGCATGCGGGCCCGGATGGCGCGGATGCACTCGGCGAACTGGGTCGCGCCGCGGTCCTCCAGATCATCACGATCGACCGAGGTGATGACGACATAATCGAGCCCCAGCAGTTCGACGGTCTTCGCCAGGTTCTCCGGCTCGTCCGGGTCGGGCGCCTCGGGACGGCCGGTGGCGACGTCGCAGAAGCGGCAGCGGCGCGTGCAGATGTCGCCGAGAATCATGAAGGTCGCCGTGCCCTTGCTGAAGCATTCGCCGAGATTGGGGCAGGCGGCCTCTTCGCACACCGAGTGCAGGTTGTGCTCGCGCAGGATCGACTTGATCTGCTGCACCCGCGGATGGGCCTGCGACTGCGCGCGGATCCATTTCGGCTTGCGCGGCCGCGACGAACCGTTCTGTTCCACCTTCACCGGGATGGTGCGGATCTTGTCGAACGCACGCCGGTGCCCCTTCGGGTCGAGCCGGGAAGGCGAGATGTTGCGCGGATGATCGCTCATGCTGTCTCCATCGCGGAGCCGGAATAGCCGAGACGCGCGCACAGCGCGTCGATCAGGTCGTCGCCGAGCCGTTCCATGCCCGCCTCGATGCCCTCGTCGCGGGTGCGGGTCACCCGCAGTCCGCGATAACCGCAGGGATCGATGCGGTCGAAGGGCTCCAGGTCGCAATCGACGTTCAGCGCCAGACCGTGAAAGCTGCAGCCGTGACGGACACGCAGTCCGAGTGCGGCGATCTTGCGTTCGCCGACATACACGCCCGGCGCTCCGTCCCGCGTGACCGCGGTCACGCCATGCTGCGCCAGGGTATCGATGAGCGCCGTCTCGATGGTGCGAACCAGTCGCCGCACCCCGATCCCGAGCCGGCGCAGGTCGACCAGCGTGTAGATGACCAGCTGGCCCGGGCCATGATAGGTGACCTGACCGCCCCGATCCACCGGCACCACGGGAATGTCGCCGGGCGCCAGCACATGCTCGCGCCGGCCGGCGCGACCGAGCGTGAACACCGGCGGATGCTCGAGTCGCCAGAACTCGTCCGGAGTGGCCGCGTCACGCGCATCGGTGAAGTCGTGCATCGCCCGCCAGGCGGATTCGTACTCGATCCTGCCGAGATGCCGGATGACCGGCGCGGGCACGGCAGTATCCAGAACCGCGGCATTCATGGCTTCACAACGCCGCCAGCACACGCTCGTGCGCGGACAGGTCCTCGTAGATGCGGTCGAGCTGGGCCCGGCTCTGCGCCCGCAGATGCACCGTCACCGCCAGGTAGCGGCCGCCGCGGCTCGAACGCGTGGACAGCATCTCGTGCGAGACCTCCGGCGCGTGCTCGCTGACCAGGGCCAGCACCAGCTCGTCGAAATCGCCCGTGTCACGGCCGAAGGCCTTGATCGGGAAGTCGCAGGGAAACTGGAGCGGCGATTCGTCCGGGTTCATCGCGATCGCGGGGAATGCATGCGCGAGCAGATTAGCACAGCCGTCACTCGAACCACTGCAGCACGGTATCCGTGATCCGCTGCAGGAAGTTCCCGCGACCGACGGACTCCAGCGTGACGAGGCCGGCAGTGGCGACCGTCTCCTCGTCGAGCATCACCTCGACCGTACCGACCTCGCGCCCCTCCTGCAGGGGCGCCTCGAGACGCTTCGGCAGCGACATCTCGGCCCGCAGATTGTCGTACTCCCCCCGCGGGATCGTGACATGGAGATCCGAGGCAAGGCCGAGCTCGATCATCTCCCGGGAACCCTTCCAGATGCGCGCTTCCTCGAGCGTTTCACCGGCGGCGTAGAGGCGATGCGTCTCGAAGAAGCGGAAACCCCAGGACAGCAGCGCCCGGCTGTCGGCTGCCCGCCGGTCCTCCGACGGCGCTCCGAGCACCACGCTGATCAGCCGCATGCCCTCGCGCTCGGCCGACGCCACCAGGCAATAGCCCGCCTCGGAGGTATAGCCGGTCTTGACACCGTCGACACCGGAATCGCTCCACAGCAGCTCGTTGCGGTTGTACTGGCGGATGTTGTTGTAGGTGAACTCGCGCTTGGAATAACGCTTGTAACGATCGGGAAAGTCGTTGATGAGCGCCCGTGCCGTGATGGCCAGATCGCGCGCACTGGAATAATGCGTTTCCGAGGTCAGGCCTTCCGGATTCTCGAAATGGGTGTTCTCCAGCCCCATTCCCCGGGCATGGTGATTCATCTGCTCGACGAAGGCGGGTTCGCTGCCGGCAGCGTGCTCGGCCAGCGCCAGGGCCGCATCATTGCCCGACTGCACCACCAGCCCGTCGAGCAACTGATCGACGGTCGCCGTGGTGCCGACCTCGAGAAACATCTGCGATCCGCCCATGCGCCAGGCCGCCTCGCTGATCTCGACCGCATCGTCGAGTGCAATGGCGCCATCGGCCAGCGCATCGTAGACCACATAGGCGGTCATGATCTTGGTCAGGCTCGCCGGCGCCATGCGCCGATCCGGTTCCATGGCCGCCAGGACCCTGCCGGTACGCGCATCCATCAGGATATGGCTGTCGCCGGATATCGATGGTGCGTCGGGGATCGGGCCGGCCAGGGCCGGCATGGTCGCCGGCAGCACGCCGGCCAGCAGGAATACAGCAAGCAGTCGTTTCATCGGGGTTCGCTTCATCCGGGTTCGCTGGGGTTTCACGTTCGTACGAGCGGATCCGCTCGCCGGGCGACAGCGCGGCATTGTAGCCGCCACCATCGCCAAAACCTACTCCGCTACCACATGCGCCGGCCCTATGCCGGCCCTTTCCAGCCGATCGAGTATCCGTTCACCCTCGGCGGCATCATCCAGCGGACCGATGCGAACCCGGTAGACGGCCCGGCCGTTGCTGGCGGTTGCCCGCGCGACTTCGACGCCGCGGATGTCGGCGCCGTGAATGCGTGCGCGCATTTCCTGGGCATTGGCAAAGTGGCGGAATGCGCCGGCCTGGATGAACAGCTCGGCATCGCCATCCGCCGTGGCCGCCGTCGCGGTGGCGGTGATCGGGGTCCCGCCCGGAACCGCCTCGACCCGCACGCGCGCGGTGCCGGTGCTCACAACATCGAGACGAACGGCGGCGGCATAGGACAGATCGATGATGCGATCGTCGTGGAACGGCCCGCGATCGTTCACGCGCAGGATCGCGCTGCGGCCATTGTCCAGGTTGGTCACGCGCACATAGGTCGGCAATGGCAGCGACTTGTGTGCCGCGGTCATCGCGTACATGTTGTAGGTTTCACCGCTCGATGTCCGCCGGCCGTGGAACTTGCTGCCGTACCAGGAAGCGATGCCCTCCTCGGCATATCCCCGGGCGCTGTCGAGCACCCGATAGCGCTTGCCGAGAACCACGTACGACTCGGGATTGCCGTACTTGCTCTTCGGTTCCGACTTCGGCACCACCGAGGGCACGCTGCCCGGATCGATGTGTCCGCCGGGACCGTCTTCCGGTTCGCCCAGGCGCACGCTGCACCCGCCCGTGACGAGCAGCGACAGCAACAGCAGCAGCAGCAACGGCAATGTGCGCTTCACTAAGTGTACCCCGTCACAGATATTGACCCTTTCAGCGTGGCGCTGTGGGGTCAGATGCAAGACGCGCGTTCGCAGGAATGGTGGCCCCCATTTCAAGAACGCGCAACGCCGCAGATGGCCCCACAGCACCACGCCCGAAGGGAGCCCCCCGGATTCGCCAGCTCCGCGTTGCAGCTCTTGACAAGGGCCGGGCCATTGCCTGCGAGCTGCGCCTTGATCTGCCGAATCCGGGGGGCTCTGAATGGGTCAATATCTGTGACGGGGTACACTACGACTCCAGGTCGGCCCGGATGCCGCGGGCCAGTTGCACGACGGCCAGCGCATACAGCTCGCTGTGATTGTAGCGGGTGATCGCGTGGAAGTTGCGGCGGCCCGCCCAGACCTCGATGCCGTCCTCCCCCTCGAGCTCGAACAGCGTGGCCCGTTCACCCTCCGCCAGCGGGGGCTCCAGTGACAGCCCGGCACGTCGCAGTTCCCCGGCCTCGACGGCAGGCTTGAGGCCACGGCCGAGCAGCTCGCGGTAACGGTCATCGGGCGGTTCCAGGCGCTGCACGATCGGCTGGTCCGATTGCCAGCCATGACGCTCGAGATAGGCGGCCACACTGCCGATCACGTCGGCATGACTGCCCCACAGATCGCGCTGACCGTCGCCGTCGAAATCGACCGCGTATTCGCGATAACTGCTGGAAATGAACTGGGGAAGCCCCATGGCACCGGCGTAGGAACCGCGCACCTGACGCGGATCCACCCGTTCCTCGCGCGACAGCAGCAGGAACTGCTCCAGTTCCCTGCGAAAGAACCGGGCCCGCGGCGGGTACTCGAATGCCAGTGTCGCCAGCGTGTCGAGCACGGGGTAGCGTCCGTCGTGGCGCCCGTAGAACGTCTCGACCCCGAGAATGGCGGTGATGATCTCCGGCGGCACGCCGTAGCGTTCCCGCGCCCGCTCGAGCAGCTCGCGGTGCTCGCGCAGGAACGCCGCACCCTCGGCCCTGCGCGCCTCGGTCACGAAGATCGGCCGATAACGATGCCAGGGCAGCGTTTCCGCGGGCCGGGCGATCGCCTCCAGCACCCGCTCCTGGGGTTCGATTTCCTCGAACAGCCCGCGCAGCTCCGCCGCGTTGAACCCCTCGCGTGCGGCCACTTCGTCGATGAAGTCGCGCACACCCGCCCGATCGAGAAAGGAGGCGTGCGCGCAAGGCGGCAACAGCAGCAGCAGGAGACAGGCACTCGGGCGCATGGTCATGACGCAAGGAGTCGCTTGTGCGAGCGAATGGACATGATTATGCCGAAGGCCGCGAGCAATGTGACCACCGCGGTGCCGCCGAAGCTCACCAGCGGCAGCGGCACACCGACCACCGGCAGCAGGCCGGTGACCATTCCCATGTTGACGAACAGATAGACGAAGAAGGTCAATGCAAGGCTGCCGGCGAGCAGCCGGCCGAACGTATCCTGTGCCTCGGCGGCGAGGAAGAGCGCGCGGCCCGTGATGAAACCGTACAGCGCCAGCAGCACAAGCGCGCCGAACAGCCCGAACTCCTCGCCGAAGACCGCGAAGATGAAGTCGGTCGAACGCTCCGGCAGGAAATCGAGATGGGACTGGGTGCCGTTGAGCCAGCCCTTGCCATAGAGACCGCCCGAGCCGACCGCGATCTTCGACTGGATGATGTGATAGCCCGCGCCCAGCGGGTCGCTTTCGGGCGACAGCATCGTCAACACCCGCTGACGCTGATAGTCCTGCATGTAATGCCACAGCAGCGGAACGGATGCGGCGGCAAGGGCGAGCAGCAGCGCGATCAGGCGCCAGCGGATGCCCGCGAGGAACACCACCAGCAGGCCAGCGACCGAAACCAGCATGGCGGTGCCGAGATCGGGCTGGCGCGCGATCATCACGGCGGGCACGGAGATCAGTACCAGTGCCGCGAGTGTCCGCGGCCAGGTGGGCGGCAGTGCGCGCTCGCCCACCCCCAGATACCAGGCCAGCATCATGGGCACGATGATCTTCATCGCCTCGGACGGCTGAAAGCGCATGAAACCGAGACTGATCCAGCGCTGCGCGCCGCCGCCGACCACCCCGGCCACCAGCACCCACAGCAGCAGGGCGAGCCCGATGGCGAACAGCCACGGGGCCCACAGGCGCAGGTTGCGCGGCGGAATCTGGGCCGCGACCAGCATCGCGCCGAATCCGATCGTCAGCCGCACCCCCTGCTGGATGACCCGGTCGAGCGATTGCCCGCCCGCGCTGTAGAGCACGAACAGGCCGATCGCCGCCAGCAGCGCCAGGGCGATCACCAGCGGCGGATCGAGCCGGAGGGCGAGCAGCAACCGCGACAGCGTCGCGGGTTCGGGGCCGGCGGTCGTGGCATGGCGCGTCCGCTCAACCATCGGCCGTCTCCTCGTCTTCCTCGACCGGCCCCAGCCAGGCGTCGATCAACTGCTGCGCGATCGGTGCGGCCGCGGCAGAGCCGCTGCCGCCGTGCTCGACCACCACGGCCACCGCCACCTCCGGCGCCTCCGCCGGGGCGAAGGCGATGAACAGCGCATGATCGCGCAGGACCGCGGCCACCGTTTCCTCGTCGTATTCCTCGTCCTGCCCGAGGGAGAAGACCTGCGCGGTTCCGGTCTTGCCGGCGATGACATGCGGGCTCTTCCAGCCGATCGAGCGGGCCGTGCCGCGCTCGCCCCGGGTGACGCCCACCATCGCGTCGATGACGTATTCCCAGTCCGGCGGATGCGAGAGCTCGAGCGGCTCGACGACCGGCTCGTCCGGCTCGGCGGGTGCCTCGGCGTCGGCGGCACGCAGGAACAGCCGGGGTCGCACGGGCCGGCCGCGGTTGGCGATCATGGCGGTGGCCGCGGCGAGCTGAACCGGCGTGAGCTGCATGTAGCCCTGGCCGATCCCGTGAATCAGGGTCTCGCCGGTGTACCAGGGCTCGCCCCGGGCGCGACGCTTCCATTCCGCATCGGGAATCAGACCGCCACGCTCGCCGGGCAGATCAATGCCGGTCTCGCTGCCGAGCCCGAAGCCGCGCAGGAACTCCGCCATGGTGCCCATGCCCAGCCGCAAGGCCAGGTCGTAATACATCACGTCGCATGATTCGGTAATGGACGCGGCCAGATCGACCTCGCCGTGCGCCTTCCAGTCCCGGTAACGGCGGCCTCGCCCATCGAGCCTGTAATAGCCGCGGCAATGAATCGTGTCGCCGCGCTCGCGCGCGCCGGTTTCGAGCCCGTTGAGGGCGATGAACGGCTTGATCGTGGAACCCGGCGGGTACTGGCCCCGCAGGGCGCGATTGAACAGCGGACGATGCGGAGAGTCGCGCAATGCGGCGTAGCGGTCGTGACCGATGCCGTTGACGAAGAGATTGGGGTCGAATGCCGGCGTGCTCGCCAGCGCCAGCACCTGGCCATCGCGCGGATCGAGCGCGACTATCGCGCCGTCACGCTCGCCCAGCAGGTCCTCGGCCAGACGCTGCAGTTCGAGGTCCAGGCTCAGCAGGATGTCGCGCCCCGGTTCCGGTGGCTGCTCGTCGAGTACCCGCAACACGCGCCCCTGGGCGTTGATCTCCACCCGGCGAACGCCGGGACTTCCGTGCAGCAGCGACTCGTACTGGTACTCGACACCGAGCTTGCCCGTGTGCGAGGCCGCCCTGTAGGCGCTCGCGTCGAGCCGCCGCAGATCACCCTCGTCGATGCGACCGACGTAACCGAGCGCGTGTACCGCCAGCGAATCGTGCGGATAGCTGCGGGTCAGGCCGGCAACGATGTCCACGCCGGGGAATCGATGCCGGTTGACCGAAATCCGTGCCACCTCCTCGCGATCCAGGCGGAATCGCAGCGGCACGCCCTCGAACGGACGCGCCCGGCTCCAGGCCAGGCGCAGTCGCTCGATGTCCTGCTCGTCGAACGCGACCACCTCGCGCAGCGCGTCGAGGGTCGCATCGAGATCCTCCACCCGTTCGGGTACCAGTTGCAGACTGAAGCTCGGGTGATTCTCGGCCAGGATCCGTCCTGCGCGATCGCGGATGAGGCCGCGCGTGGGCGCGACGGCCTGCAGACGGACACGGTTGTCGTTCGACAGCGTGCTGAAGTGATCGAAGCCCACGTACTGCAGCTGCACCAGGCGGGCAATCAGCAGCAGCATGAGCAACACGACGACGAACGCGGCCAGAGCCGCGCGACGGCGGAACAGTTGCGCCTCGTATTCGTGGTTGCGCAGCCGGTCGAATCCGGCCATTCGGAAAACCTCGGATCGAACAGGGTGGCCGGCAAGCGCTCCCGTGCACCCCCGCTCACCATGCCGGCCGGGTCAGATTCTCACCCGGGACGAAGCGGCACGTCCCTGCCCCGCACATGCACACGAACCCGCTTCAGCCAGCCGCTTCGTCATAGCGCTTGACGCTGGCCATGATCTCCGTCCGCGCCTGGTCGATTCCGCGCCACTGATCCACGCGGGCCCACTTGCCGGGCTCCAGCGCCTTGTACTGCTCGAAGAAGTGCGCGATCTCGTCGAGGATCGACTGCGGGAGATCGCTGTACTCCCTGACATTCTGGTACAGCGGCGTCAGCTTGTCGCCGGGCACGGCGAGCAGCTTGGCATCGCCGCCGGATTCGTCCTCCATCTCCAGCATGCCCACCGGGCGGCAAGGAATGACCACGGCCGGGATCAACGGGCTGTGGGTGATCACCAGGATGTCGAGCGGGTCCCCGTCCTCGCCCAGCGTATGCGGGATGAAACCGTAGTTGCAGGGATAATGCATCGCCGTGCCGAGGAACCGGTCGACGACCAGCGTGCCGCTGTCCTTGTCCAGCTCATACTTGACCGGCGCCCCGTACGTCGGCACCTCGATCACCGCGTTCACCTCGTCGGGACAATTCTTGCCGATATCGATCTTGTTCAGGTCCATGGATGTCGCCCTTTTTCGTTGCGCCCGCGCAAAGGCGGGCATTATAGCGGCTCGCGGGAACCCGCGCCCAGCGACCCGCAGGGGTGCTCATGTGGCTTTGTCACCGCCAGGGGAAGTATGCTTCCGCCGCAACCGACCGCGACGGATGCCCTTGTTGCCGCCGATCCCGCTGATCCTTCTGGCCGTGCTGCTGTTCCTGGCGGGCGATGTCCGGGCCGAGGACTGGTCGCTGTGCCCCCCGCAGCCCGAACTGCCGCAGACCCGGCTGCCGGGGGAGGGACAGGGCGGCGCCACGGACGCGGTCGCCGACGACATCACCGTCGAAGGCACGACCCATGTCCTCACCGGCAACGTCGAGCTGCGCAAGGGAGATCGCTGGATCGGCGCCGACCGGATCGAGATCGACCGCAACGAACAGATCGCTCACGGTGAAGGCAACGTCTATCTGCGCACGAACGAATACGCCATCTTCACGCCACGCGGCAGGATCGACATGGAGTCCGGCGCGTTCTCGGTCGACCAGCCGCACTTGCTGTATCCCGACTTCCACGCCCAGGGTGGCGGCTCGCGCGCGACCCGTGACGATGCCGGCATCGCGCGACTCAGCGACGCCAGCTGGTCGACCTGCCCGGCCGACGACGAGATCTGGCACCTGTCGGCTGCCGAGATCGAGCTGAATCCGAACAACCGGCAGGGCACGGCCCGCCACGCCTCGCTCTGGTTCGCCGGCGTGCCGTTGATGTACACCCCCTGGTTCCGCTTTCCGATCGGCGATGAGCGTCTCACGGGCTTCCTGCCGCCGCGGGTCGGCCGCTCCAGCGATTCGGGTACCGAGATCATCGTGCCCTGGTACTGGAACATCGCGCCGAACATCGATGCCACGCTGACGCCGCGTCTGCTGTCGAATCGCGGCACCCAGCTGCAGACCGAGACCCGCTGGCTCGGCGATCTCGGTTACTGGCAGTTCGACCTGCATCATCTGCCGGAGGACGACATGTTCGGTGACGATCGCACCCTGACCCAGTTGCGGCAGAACGGTCGCTTCGCGCACGGACTGCGAACCGATATCGACCTCGCCGGCGTGTCCGACGACGAGTACTTCGACGATCTCGATGACCCGCTGGCGATCGCCAGCAGGACACACCTGCAGAGCCGCGCGGACGTCTTCTGGAACTCGTACTACGGCAACTCGCGGCTGCGCCTGCAGAGCTTTCGCACCCTGGACGACACCATCGCCCCGCAGAACCGGCCCTACAAGCAGCTGCCCCAGATCACGCACCGCTGGCGTCGCGACACGCTGGACTACACCGCAGGCCTCGACGCGGAACTGGTCCGGTTCGATCGCGACGACAGCGATACCGCGAGCCGTTTCCGCCTCGTGCAGGCCTATACCCGGGAAATGGAAACGCCGGGCTGGTTCCTGCGGCCGCGCCTGGCCTGGGATTACACCGTCTACGAACTCGATCGCGCGACCACCACCGGGCCCGAGCACATCGAGCGCTCCCTGCCGGTCGCCTCGCTCGACAGCGGACTGGTGTTCGAGCGATTCGGCGAGCAGTACCGCCAGACGCTGGAACCGCGGGCCTTCTACGTCTACGTCCCCGAGGACGACCAGGACGAGATTCCCCTGTTCGATACCGGCCGGACCAGCTTCAGCTTCAACCAGCTCTTTCGCGAGCGCCGCTTCTCCGGCGGGGACCGCGTCGGCGACAGCAATCGCCTGTCGCTGGCATTGACCAGTCGGCTGTTCTCGCGTGCCGCCGGCGCCGAGGTTCTGCGGGCCAGCATCGGCGCGATCCATCACTTCGACGATCGCGAAGTCACGCTGTCCGGGACCGCGCCGGAAACCGAGGACCTGTCCGACGTCATCGCCGAGATCTCCGCCCGCCCCGACGAGTACTGGCGCGCGACCGCGACCGCGCAATGGGATCCCGATGCCGAGCAGACGCAGCGCCACAACAGCCGGGTGATGTTCCGCGGCGCGGGCGGCGGCATCGTCAATCTCGCCTATCGCTTCGAGGACGAGCGGCGGGAGCAGGTGGATGCTTCCTTCGCCTGGCCGATCAATCCGCGCTGGAAGCTGCTCGCCCGCAGCAACTACTCGCTGCGCGAGGAACGCTGGATCGAGAACCTGCTCGGCGGCGAATACGAGAACTGCTGCTGGCGCCTGCGTGCGGTCGCCCGCGAGAACATCGACCAGGACAGCAACAACGAACTCGAAACGGAACACCAGATCTACATCGAGCTGGTGCTCAAGGGGCTCGGCGGTTTCGGCGACGACGCCGGCGATCTGTTCGAAAATGCTATCCTTGGCTACCGCAAGCCCAGCGAACAGACCCAGCAATGAAACGCCTGTTGACGATCGCCGCCGTCCTCGCGGGCGCCTGCGGCCTGTTGTCTCCTGCCACCATGGCGGCGGAATCCGGTGATACCGGGCGCCAGTCGCTGGAACGGATCGTCGCCGTCGTCAACGAGAGCGTGATCCTCGCCAGCGAACTGGAGGAAAAGACCCGCCTGTTTCGCATGCGCATGGAGCAGGCCGGCGAGAACCCGCCGCCCGCGGAGAGGCTGCGCGAACGGATGCTCGATCAGTTGATCCTGGAGGAAATCCAGCACCAGCAGGCCCGCCGCCGCGGCATCGAGATCGGCGAGGAGGAAATCAACAACGCCCTGCGCAACATCGCATCCGAACGCGGTACCGACCTGCCCGGCCTGCGCGAGCGGATGTCACGGGAGGGCGGTCTCTCCTTCGAACAGCTGCGCGAGGAGGCACGAACCCAGTTGCTGCTCGCGCGGCTGCGCCAGCGCGTGATCGCCAGCCAGGTCACCATCACCGAGCAGGAGATCGACGACTTCCTGCAGCGTTCCGGGCGCGCAGGTGACCGCGATGTCGCCTACCACCTCCGTCACCTGCTGCTGCGGGTGCCGGAAGACGCGACCGGGCAGGAGGTCGAGGAGACAGCCGAACGTGCCGGGCGGCTCGTCCGCGATCTGCGGGACGGTGCCGATTTCGGCGCACTGGCCGCGCGGGTGTCGGACGGCCCCGAGGCGTCGTCGGGCGGTGACCTGGGCTGGCGCGATCCCGCCGGACTGCCGGGACTGTTCATCGAGGCGCTGCAATCGATGGCACCGGGTGACGTCTCCGAGCCACTCCGCAGCGCCAACGGTTTCCACGTCCTCAAGCTGGTCGAGCGCCGCGGCGGCGAGCCACAGAGCATCACCGAGCACCGGGCGCGCCACATCCTGCTGCGTGACGAGGGCGAAGGCGACCGACAGCGGCAACAACTGGAGGAACTGCGCCGGCGCATCCTCGACGGCGCATCGTTCGAGCAGCTGGCGCGGCGGCATTCCGTCGATCAGGGCACCGCTGCCGACGGCGGCGACCTCGGCTGGTTCGGTCCCGGCGAGATGACTCCGGCCTTCCAGGAAGTCGTGGAGACCCTGGAACCGGGGCAGATCAGCGAACCCTTCCGCACGCCCAATGGCTGGCACATCGTCGAACTGCTGGATCAGCGCGAGCGTACCGATGTCGAACAGCGCCGCCGCGCCCAGGCCCGACAGGCGCTCTACCGCCAGCGGGTCGAGGACGAGACCCGGCGCTGGCTGCGCGAGCGGCGCGAGGAGGCGTATATCGACCGCCGGCTCGACGGGGAATAGCGACCGTGGACCGTCCCGGTGCGCGCATCGCGCTGACGGCCGGCGAACCGGCCGGCATCGGTCCCGATCTGCTGTCGCTGCTGGCGGCACGGGAAAGCCCGGTCGAACGCGTACTGGTCGGCAATGGCGATCTGCTCGCCGAACGGGCGCGCGCGCTCGGGATCGAGCTGCGACTGCACCCGTTCGATCCCGCCGCGGCCGCCCGGCCCCAGGCCGCCGGGGCGGTGTCCGTGCACGAGGTGCCGCTGGCCCGGCCGGTCCGGGCCGGCCACCTCGATCGCGCCAACGCGGAGCACGTGCTGCAGACACTGGCCGTGGCCACCGACGGCTGCCTCGACGGCACCTTCGACGCCCTGGTCACCGCTCCGGTTCACAAGGGCGTGATCAACGACGCGGGCACGACCTTCAGCGGTCACACCGAATTCCTCGGTGCCCGCAGCGGCGGCGAGCCGGTGATGATGCTGGTCGCCGGTACGCTGCGGGTGGCGCTGGTGACCACGCACCTGCCGCTGCGCGAAGTGGCCGACGCCGTCACGAGCGACCGCATCGAACGGGTCGTCACGGTGCTCGCCCGCGATCTGCGACGGTACTTCGGCCTGGACCATCCCCGCATTGCGGTTCTCGGCCTGAACCCGCACGCCGGCGAGAGCGGCCATCTCGGTCGCGAGGAAATCGAGGTGATCGAGCCGGCGCTCGCGGGATTGCGCGAGGGTGGACTGGATCTGCGGGGTCCGCTGCCCGCCGACACGGCCTTCGTGCCCGCGCATCTGGAAGGCGTCGATGCCGTGCTGGCGATGTACCACGACCAGGGCCTGCCGGTGCTCAAGCACGCCGGCTTCGGCCATGCGGTCAACGTCACGCTCGGCCTGCCCTTCGTGCGCACCTCGGTCGATCACGGCACGGCGCTGGATCTCGCCGGCAGCGGCCGCGCCGATCCGGGCAGCCTGTTCGCCGCCTTCGACCTCGCCTGCCGCATGGTCGGCGGCAGAACACGGAACACCGAATGAAGGCCGGTGAAGAATCGACGGAAGCAGGGTGAAACGGGACACACAATGGTCGCAAGGCGAGAGCGTTTATCCGCCGATCGAATTCGGACAATGCAGGCTTCACGACCCCTTTCGCGCCTGCCGCTTGCCCGTGTTGTTTCGCCATTTTTCGGTGTCTTCGGTGCTTTCAGTGCCTTCGGTGTTCCCTCTCATGACCCTGTCTCTGTCGACCGCGCCCCGAATGCACCTCCGGAACCCTGAATGAGCCCTGCACCGCGCAAGCGCTTCGGCCAGCACTTCCTGCACGACCGGCAGGTGATCGAGCGGATCGTCGAGGCGATCGCGCCCGCGCCCGGCGATCGCCTGGTCGAGATCGGTCCCGGCGAGGGCGTGCTGACCGAGCGGCTGCTGGCGCGCACGCAGCGGCTCGATGTCATCGAGATCGACCGCGATCTGGCGGCCGCCCTGCGCGATCGCGACGACCGGCCCGGACGGCTGCACGTGCACGAAGGCGATGTCCTGCGCTTCGACTTCCGCGGCCTGGCCACGGACGGCCCCCTGCGGATTGCCGGCAACCTGCCCTACAACATTTCCACTCCCCTGCTGTTCCACCTGCTGGCACAGCACGAGGTCATCCGCGACATGCATTTCATGCTGCAGCGGGAGGTGGTGGACCGCATCGTCGCCGCCCCCGGTGACGGGAACTACGGGCGCCTGTCGGTCATGCTGCAGGCGCATTGTGCCGCCACCTCGCTGTTCCGGGTCGGCTCCGGCGCGTTCCGCCCGCCGCCGGCGGTGGATTCCGCGGTCGTGCGTCTGGTGCCGCACGAGCGGCCGCTGGTACCGCCGGAGCTGCAGGCGGCCTTTGCCGACATTGTCCGGGCGGCCTTCTCGGCGCGACGCAAGACCCTGCGCAACGGCCTGCGACAGCTCCTGTCCCCGGAACGGATCGCGGCCGCCGGCGTCGATCCCGGCGCCCGCCCGCAGACGCTGCCGGTCGAGGCCTTCGTCGCCCTGGCCGCCCGGCAAGGGAGTTGACCCGTGCGGTATCATTGCGCGGCAAGCGCCCGCCCAGGCGTCCGACCGCCCTGGAGATCGAAATGTCCCGCGACCCGGCCGACGCCATCCGCATCGACGTGGAAACCGCCTACCTGGAAGGGGAGTCCGATCCCGACGCCGGCCGCTACGTGTTCGCCTACACCATCACCATCCGCAACGAGGGCGAGTCCTCGGCCCAGCTGCTGACCCGGCACTGGCGCATCACCGACGCCAACGGCCGCGTGCAGGAAGTCCACGGTGACGGCGTGGTCGGCGAACAGCCCCGGCTCAGGCCCGGCGAGGGCTTCCAGTACACCAGCGGTGCGCACCTGGAGACCTCGATGGGCACGATGACCGGCCGCTACGGCATGGTGAATGCCGACGGCGAGCCGTTCGACGCACCCATCCCGGAATTCCTGCTCACCACGCCGCGCACCCTCCACTGATCGCTGCCGCATTCACCGCATCGTGTCCGGCGGCCATGCGGGCGGAACACTGAAAACACCGAACGCACCGAAGTCACCGAGGAAGACGAAAACAGGCCCGGGGAATTCAATGCGCGCGTCCATACCGAGTGCAGGCAACAGGATCGCCGGCTCCGCGGCATCATCCCTGCATTTTTCGGTGTCTTCGGTGCGTTCGGTGTATTCGGCGTTCCCCTCCGATTCGTTCGGAACCCTCTCCTCCACACCGGCGAACAAGGGAAGGCAGGCATGACCACGTGGGCCATCGGCGATCTGCACGGCTGTCTGGACGAGTTCGAGCGGCTGTTCGCACGTCTCGACTTCGACCCGCAGCGCGATCGCCTCTGGTTCGTCGGCGACCTGGTCAATCGCGGCCCCGACTCGCTCGGCTGCCTGCGCCGTGTGCGGTCCTTCGGCGACCGGGCGATCACGGTACTCGGCAATCACGACCTGCATCTGCTGGCGACCGCGGCCGGCGCGCGTGCGAGCCGCGGCAAGGACACGTTCGAGGACGTGCTCGCCGCGCCCGATCGCGGCGAACTGCTCGACTGGCTGCGGCAACGGCCGCTGCTGCACCACGACGACACGCTCGGCTTCACCCTGGTTCACGCCGGCCTGCACCGCGACTGGAACCTGGCGACGGCGCGGGCGCTCGCGCGCGAGGTGGAAACCGAATTGCACAAGCCGGACTGCGGCGGTCTGTTCGACTACATGTACGGCGACGAGCCGGCGCAATGGTCACCGTCACTCACCGGCGAGGCACGCATCCGGTTCGCCATCAACTGCATGACCCGCATGCGTTTTTGCCGCGCCGACGGCTCGCTCGATCTGGACCTCACGGGCCCGCCGGGCAGCCAGCCGCCGGATCTGATGCCCTGGTACGAGGTCCCCGGGCGCGCCAACGCGGACCTGTGCATCGTCTTCGGCCACTGGTCCCGCCTGGGCTACCTCGCCACCGACGGCATCCACGCCCTCGACGCCGGCTGCCTCTGGGGTGGCCGCCTCACCGCCCTCAACCTCGACGACCCCCGCGAAGTCATCCAGATCGACTGCCCCGTGGCACAGCGGCCAGATGAGGATTGAGATGGCAGGAAAGAGGAAGGAACCACGGATGAACACGGATGAACACAGATGCTGCCGCCCATTGGCAGGAACCGTGTCGGAGCTGCGCTGATGGCAAGTCAGTTCAGCGGAGGCCTCCATGGGAACCGCGAATGAACACGAATAAACACGAATGTAAAACAACATCCGACGAGCGGGTATCGGAGCTGGGCTGATACTCGGTGGATCACTCCAGCGTACGATGGCAAAGCTCTGACAGCGAAGCTCTGACACGCCCTCCGCCCATGGGCGGCAGCATCTTTGTTCATCCGTGGTTCCTTCCCTGGCCCGTTCAGTTGCCGACGTGCTCCCAGACCAGGAAAGTGTGGCGGAAGGGATTCTTTTCGTCGGGCTCGTGCGTCTCGCTGAAGGTCTCGCGCCAGTCGTCGCTGGCGAAGAAGGGGAACCAGGTGTCGCCCTCGAATTCGTGGTCGATCACGGTGAGATACAGCCGCGAGGCGAAGGTGATGGTGTCGGCGAACAGCACGCCGCCACCGATGATCATCACTTCCCCGGCATCACCCGCGGCTTCCAGTGCGCCCTCGAGACTGCGCACCACGGTGACGCCCTCCGCCGTGAACGAATCGGCCCTCGTCAGGACGATGTTGTGCCGATCGGGCAGCGGCCTGCCGATCGAGTCCCAGGTGCGGCGGCCCATGACGACCGGCTTGCCCAGCGTGCAGCGCTTGAACCACTGCAGGTCCGCCGGCAGATGCCAGGGGAGATCGCCGGCATTGCCGATCAACCGGTTGCGGTCCATCGCGGCGATCAGGCTGATTGACGGCATCATACGGCCACCGGTGCGCGAATTGCGGGATGCGGATTGTAGCCCTCGACCGCGATGTCGTCGTAGCCGAAGGAGAACGGATCGTCGATGTCGGGATTGAGCCACAGGACGGGCAGTGGCCGTGGCTCGCGCGTCAACTGCTCGTCGACCTGCTCGAAATGATTGCGGTAGACGTGGGCGTCACCGAAGGTATGCACGAAATCACCGGGTTGATATCCGGTCGTCCGCGCCACCATGTGGGTCAGCAGCGCATAGGAGGCGATATTGAACGGCACGCCCAGGAACAGGTCCGCGCTGCGCTGATAGAGCTGGCACGACAGACGGCCGTCGGCGACGTGGAACTGGAACAGCGTGTGGCAGGGAGCCAGCGCCATGCGCGGCAGTTCGGCGACATTCCAGGCCGACACCACCAGCCGGCGCGAGTCCGGGTTGCGCCGCAACTCCGCCAGCACCTCGCCGAACTGGTCGATCGTCCGTCCGTCCGGCGCCGGCCATGAACGCCACTGGGCGCCGTAGATCGGGCCCAGGTCGCCGTCGTCTCCGGCCCACTCGTCCCAGATCTTCACGCCATGCTCGCGCAGGTAGGCGACATTGGTATCGCCGCGCAGGAACCACAGCAACTCGTGAATCACCGAGCGCAGATGCACCTTCTTGGTGGTCACCAGGGGAAAGCCCTCCGCCAGGTCGAAGCGGAGCTGGCGTCCGAACACCGAGCGCGTGCCCGTGCCCGTCCGATCCGGCTTGTCGCTGCCGTGTTGACGTACTTCCGCCAGCAGGTCGAGATAGCTGCGCATGCCTTCAGTCTCCGCGCCGGTACGCCCAGGCCATCAGCGCCGCTCCGCCCAGCGCCATCGGCAGGGACAGCAACTGCCCCATGGTAAGCCAGTCGAATGCGATCGTCCCCAGATGCCGGTCCGGTTCGCGCGCAAACTCGACGAGGAAACGAAACACGCCATACCCGAGCAGGAACAGTCCGGAAACGGCACCGGCCGGGCGCGGCCGCGCAGCGAACCACATCAACAGCACGAACAGCACGACGCCTTCCAGGGCAAACTCGTAGATCTGCGAGGGGTGGCGCGGCTGCGGTCCGGCACCGGGGAAGACCATCGCCCAGGGCACGTCGGTTACGCGCCCCCACAGTTCGCCGTTGATGAAATTGCCCAGGCGTCCCGCACCGAGTCCGAGCGGCACCAGCGGGACCACGAAATCGGTCACGTCCAGCAGCGGCCTGCCGTGCCTGCGGGCCAGCCAGAACAGCGCCAGGATGACGCCGATCAGTCCGCCGTGGAACGACATGCCGCCTTCCCAGACGCGCACCAGCATCCACGGATCGTGCAGCCACGTCTCGAACTGGTAGAAGACGATGTAGCCGATGCGGCCGCCGGCGATCACGCCGATCGCCCCCCAGAACACCAGATCGTCGATCCCGTTGTGGGTCCAGTCGAGACCGTACCTCCGGGTACGCCAGCGCGCGAGCCACCAGGCGAGCAGGAATCCGACGAGGTACATCAGGCCGTACCAGTGGACCTGCAGCGGACCGAGCTCGAAGGCGACGGGGTCGATGTCGGGATGGGACAGCATGGCGCGCGTAGTGTAGCAGCCGAATGCCGGCCCGTATCTGCGAATCGGGCAATGGTCTGCTGATGGCTCGCAAAGGGAACACCGAAGACAGCGAACGCACCGAAGACACTGAGAATACGGAACGGAATCGCAGCAGTACCCGCCTATCGACGGGTGAAAGGATCCGGCCCTGTTCGTTCGCGGCCGAAGGCCGCTTCCACTCTCTCCTGTTTCGGTGTGTTCGGTGAGTTCGGTGCGCTCGGTGTGCTTCCCGCCCGCCCCTCCAGTCACGCCGCTCGCGAGCGCGAGGTTTCAGCCCGAACGCGGATTCACTTCCCCGCTGCCGGCATGTGCCAGATCCGCCTCGGCCTGGCGGGGATCGAGCGGGCGCGGGCGCGAGTACTGGAAGCCCTGGAGGAAGTCCACGCCGATCTCCCTCAGGCTGCGGATCACGTCCTCGTGCTCGACGAACTCGGCGATGGTTTCCATCTTCATCGCGTGGCCGACCTCGTTCATCGACCGCACCATGGCATAGTGGACCGGGTCGCGGTGGATGTCGCGCACGAACGAGCCGTCGATCTTGAGAAAGTCCACCGGCAGGTTCTTGAGATAGGTGAACGACGACAGGCCGCTGCCGAAATCGTCCAGCGAGAAGCGGCAACCGCGGTTGCGCACGCTTTCCATGAAGGTGCGCGCGAACGACAGATTCGAGATCGCGGCGGTCTCGGTGATCTCGAAGCAGAGATTCCGCGGATTCACGGGGATCCGGTCCAGCTCCGCCAGCAGGAAATCGAGGAAACCGTGCTCCGTCAGCGAACGGCCCGACAGGTTGATCGAATAGACGGCTTCCTCGGGCACGTCGCTGGCGGCGATCCACTCCATCGCCGTCCGCACCACCCACTGATCGACCGCGGGCGCGAGATTGTAGCGCTCGGCCGCCGGCAGGAATGCACCGGGCGACCAGATACGGCCGTCGTCGGCACGCATCCGCAACAGGATCTCGAAGTGCGTGGGGAACGCCTCGCCCTGAGTGCGCACGATGTCCTGGCAATAGAGCCGGAAGCGGTCGGCCTCGAGCGCCCGGTTGATCTCCGAGACCCAGTGCATCTCGGCATGCCGCGCAAGCAGGGCCTCGTCATCCTCTTCGTACACCTGCACCCGGTTGCGGCCCTGATCCTTGGCCATGTAGCAGGCGGTATCGGCCGCACTCAGCACCATTTCGGTGCTCTCGGTGTGCTCGTTGATCTCGACCAGGCCGATACTGACGCCGATCGAGAAGATGCTCTGGGCCCAGACGAAACGAAAGCGCTGGACGGCATCCCGCAGGTCATCGGCAATGGTGCGCGCCTCGGTGATACTGCTCGGCTGGATCAGCAGACCGAACTCGTCGCCGCCCAGCCGCGCGAGCAGGCCGCGGTTGGCGAGACGATCCTGCATCATCGTTGCGAGCTGCCGCAGCAGTTCGTCACCGGCGACGTGGCCGCAGGTGTCATTGACGAGCTTGAACTGATCGAGGTCGAGATAGCACAGCACCCCGGAGCCGGTGCCCGCCGCGCAGGTCTCGACCGCCTGCTGCAACCGGGCCTCGAACTCGTAGCGGTTGATCAGGCCGGTGAGCGCGTCGTGAGTCGCCTGATAGGTCAGGCGTTCGGTCAGCATGCGCGCCTCGGTCACATCGTGCAGCACCGCCACCGCGCCGATGACGCTTTCCTCGGTATCGCGCATCGGCACGGCCGAGTATTCCACATGCAGGTTGCGCCCGGAGGGATGGGGCAGGATGCGCTCCTCGCGCGCACGCGGCGCCTCGCCCTCGAGGCAGGCGGCGACCAGGCCCCTGATCACGTTGCCCTCGGCGTCGGTCAGCCGAAGCAGATCGTCGATCGGACGGCCGCGGGCCTCGCGCTCGCTGGAGCCGGTGAGATGCTCGGCCACCGGATTCATGTAATTCACCCGACCCGCCGTATCGGTGGCAATGACCGCGTCGACCACCGATTCCAGCGTGATCTGCGAGAACTCCTTTTCCTGCGATGCCCGCAGCGCGTTGGCCTCGGCCTCTTCCTTGGCATCGGTCGCGGCCAGTTCGGCCTCGCGCCGCTGGCCGACCTCCGCCTCCAGCTCCGTCAGCAGCGAGCCGATACGCTCGACCATCTGGTTGAACGAGCGTATGGGGGTGGCGATCTCGGCCGGCCCGCGTGCCTCGACCGGCTGGAAATCGCGCGCGGTCACACCGCCGACCGACACCCGCTCGGCCGCCTGCTGCAATGCGCGCAGCGGCGACAGCATGCGGCGAACCATGATCAGTGCCCCCAGGATCGCCCCGGCAACGATCACGCTGGCCGCAAGGAGCACGAAATCCCGCGTGTCGTCGAGCTGGCGATTGAGCAGGCTGACGTCCGCCGCCGCGCGAACCGCGAAGATCGGGTCACCCGCGTCGCCGGGAGCCAGGTATCTGACGGTCAGTGCCTTCGGCCCCCGCGACCAGGTGGCCCACTGCCCGGATTCGTACAGTCGCCGGCCGCCCGGCCGCTCGATGCGGATGGCCAGATCGGGATCCTCGGCCATCCGTCGCAGCGCGATGACGGGATCCGCCACCACCTCGATGAAACCGGCCGGGAGCAGTCCGCTCACCGGTACCAGCACGGTCGAGGCGGCCCGTTCCTCGTGCAGGCAGCTGCGGCTGATACCGTTACCGACTCCCTGCCGGGCGAGCTCGATCGCCTGCGGGCAACCCAGTGCGCTGCCGTTGCCGCCGGCGACCGCGATCGGCGCGAGCGTCTCGTCAAGCAGACGGACCTGCAGCAACGGCAGCGTACCGCCATCCGCGCCGTCCGCATTCGCCATCTCCGTCTCGACGAGTTGCGCGAGCAGTTCCCCGTCCCCCTGCTGCCAGGCATCGCGGAACTCCTCCGAGCGCGACAGCCTCAGGGCGAAGATGCGCTGGGAATTGCGCAGCTCATCGGAAATGTTGCCGGTCTGGCTGCGGATGAGGTCCTGCACCGCGCTCGCGCGATTCTCGTAGGCTACCTCGCGATAGATCCACGAGCTCAGCAGGACCAGGGCGAGCGCCAGCACGCCCATGCACAACAGGCTGATCGCGACCACGGAATGCAGGCTGGGGCGCCGCAACGACATACAACTGTTTCCCGTACCGGTCGCCGTTTCGCTTGCGCGGCAGGCGACGGGAGAATCCTTGTCAGTCCGTCCGAACAGACGAACGGCGCATTATTGGCAGCAATCCTCGTGCCATGGAGACACACGGAAGGTACCACGGCCCCGGGACGCCGCCGGGGACGGTGCGCGCTCTTGTAGCACGGCCGTATTGACATGACAAATACACGCAAAATCCGACGATCATGGTCCGATCGGGCGTCATTTCGAATGGATCCGGGCATTCGGAGCCGGCTCCCGGACCGCCGACGACAGCCGGGCCGTTGACGTACAATGCGCGCTCGCGTGCCACCCTTGACCGTTGTCGATGCGTCATCTCCGCCGACTTTTCCGCATGACACGCCTGCTGCTCCACCTGGCCAGGGGAATCCGCTGGGCCCGCTCGCGCCTGCCCGCGAATCCTCCGCCCCGGACCGGCCCCGAGTGGCGGACCGTGCGCCGCTGGCATCGGCAGGCGCTGGAATTCGCCGGCATCCGTGTGCGGATCCACGGCCGGCGTGTCGACGGCCCGGCACTGTTCGTCTCGAATCACGTCTCGTGGCTCGATATCGGCGTCCTCTCCACCGTGATCGATGCCGGCTTCGTCGGCAAGGCGGAACTGAAGGACTGGCCGCTGCTGGGCTTCCTGATCGTGCGCGGCGGCACGATCTTCATCCGCCGCGGCGCGCGCGACGCGGCCGCCAACGCCGCCGCCGAAATTGCCCGCCGGCTGTCGCGCGGCGACTCGGCGGCCGTTTTCCCGGAAGGCACGACCAGCCGCGGCGGCGATGCCATGCGCCGGTTTCATCCGCGCCTGTTCGAGGGCGCCCGCCGGACCGGCACGCGGGTACAGCCCGTCGCCCTGGTCTACGATCACCCGCTCGCCGCCTTCGTCGACGACGAATCGTTCTGGAAGCACCTCTGGCGCCTGCTCGGCGAACCGGTCATCCATGCCGACGCCTACCTGCTGCCGCCGATCGAGACCGGAGGCCGCGACCGGCGCTCGATCGCGGCGGAGGCGGAGACGGCGGTGGCACGGGTCGTGAAGAGGGCGGATGACAATCCGGAGATGGTCGGAGAGAACGTGTAGGTTGGACCGACGAAGGAGGCCCAACATGTGCGTTCGGCCTTGTTGTTGGGCCTCCTTCGTCGGCCCAACCTACACCCGACTCGGCGTGACGGTGTGCACCCCCAGAAACAGCACCGCCGCCGCGACCACCATCGCCGGCCCCGCCGGCAGGTCCCAGGCGAGCGAGCCGCCCAGGCCGGCGATCACCGCGATCGCGGCCGCGGCGGTGGCGAGCACGGCCATCTGTACCGGCGTGCGCGCCAGCCGGCGCGCGGTCGCCGGCGGGATCACCAGCAGCGAGGTGATCAGCAGGATGCCGACGATCCGCATCGCCACCGCGACCACGATCGCCAGCAGCAACACGAACGCCAGCCGTATCG
>CAYZHJ010000012.1:22674-40948 GCA_964478305.1 uncultured Ectothiorhodospiraceae bacterium | reverse complement strand
TGGTGCTGGCGATCGGCATCGTGGTCGACGATGCCATCGTGGTGGTGGAGAACGTGGAGCGGAACATCGAGGAAGGGCTCAAGCCCCTCGCCGCCGCCCACCAGGCCATGAAGGAGGTATCCGGGCCCATTGTCGCCATCGGGCTGGTGCTGTGCGCGGTATTCGTGCCCATGGCGTTCCTGTCCGGCGTCACCGGACAGTTCTATCAGCAGTTCGCCGTGACCATCGCCATTTCCACGGTGATCTCCACCATCAATTCCCTGACCCTGTCACCGGCGCTGGCCGCCATGCTGCTAAAGCCCCACGATGCGCCCAGGGACACCATGACGCGTCTCATCGACCGGCTGTTCGGCTGGCTCTTCCGGCCCTTCAACCGTTTCTTCAACGCCAGTTCCGAAAAGTACCAGGGCGCGGTGTCCCGTTCCCTGCACCGGCGCGGGGGCGTGTTCGCGGTTTATGCGCTGCTGCTCACTGCCACGGGGCTGATGTTCCAGGTGGTGCCCCCGGGCTTCATTCCCATCCAGGACAAGATGTACCTGATGGCGGGTGTCAAGTTGCCGGAAGGTGCCTCGCTGCAACGTACCGACGAGCTCCTGCAGGAGGTCAGCGACATCGCCATGGACACCGACGGTGTGGCCCACTCCGTTGCCTTCCCGGGTCTGAATCCCCTGCAGTTCACGAATACCTCCAACACGGGCGTGGTGTTCTTCCCCCTGGAGTCTTTCGATGAACGCAGCGCCAGTGCCAACCGGATCAACGCGGAGATCAACCGGAAGATCGCCGGGCTCAAGGGCGGGCTGGCATTCTCCTTCATGCCGCCGCCCATACTGGGACTGGGCAACGGATCCGGCTACCAGCTGTTCATCGAGGACCGGGGCAACCTGGGTTACGGGCAATTGCAGGACGCGGTTCATGCCTTTCAGGGTGCGGTGGCCCAGACGCCGGGGCTGAGCTTCCCGATCAGCAGCTACCAGGCCAATGTGCCCCAGCTGGATGCGGAGGTGGACCGGCTCAAGGCCAAGGCCCAGGGCGTGCCCCTCACCGAGCTGTTCAGCACCCTGCAGACCTATCTGGGTTCCACCTACGTCAATGATTTCAATCGCTTCGGCCGCACCTGGCAGGTGATTGCCCAGGCGGACGCGCCATACCGCGACAGCGTGCAGGACGTTGCCCGCCTGCGGACCCGCAATGACCAGGGCGAGATGGTGCCCGTCGGTTCCATGGTGGACATCCACCAGAGCTTCGGTCCGGATCCGGTGCTGCGTTACAACGGCTACTCGGCGGCGGATCTGGCGGGCGAGTACGACCCGGCGGTGCTGTCTTCCGCCCAGGCCATGGGTGCGCTGCGGGCCATCGGCGACCAGGTTCTGCCCGAGGGCATGACCTTCGAATGGACCGACCTGAGCTACCAACAGGCCACCCAGGGCAACGCCGCCCTGGTGGTGTTTCCGCTGTCCGTCCTGCTGGTCTTCCTGGTGCTCGCGGCGCTCTACGAAAGCTGGACGCTGCCGCTCGCGGTGATCCTGATCGTGCCCATGTGCATGCTCTCGGCACTGATCGGTGTCTGGTTCGACGGCGGGGACAACAACATCTTCGTGCAGGTGGGCCTGGTGGTGCTGATCGGTCTGGCCTGCAAGAACGCCATCCTGATCGTGGAGTTCGCCCGCGAGCTGGAACTGCAGGGCCGGGGGACGGTCGAGGCGGCGCTGGAGGCCTGCCGGTTGCGGCTGCGCCCCATCATCATGACCTCAATCACCTTCACGGCCGCGGTGGCGCCACTGATGTTCGGCACCGGTGCCGGCGCCGAAGTGCGCCAGGCCCTGGGCATCGCGGTGTTTGCCGGCATGCTGGGCGTGACCCTGTTCGGGCTCTTTCTGACACCGGTGTTCTACGTGGCCCTGCGCAAGCTGACCGGCGGCCGCCGACTCATCAGTCAGCATCAATCCACCATGGACGGCGAGGCCCCGCATGCACTGTCGGGAGAAACCCATGCGTAGACCACTGGCAACCACCGCTGCGCTGGTCCTGCTGGCCGGTTGTGCCGCGGGGCCGGATTACCGGAAACCGGACACGCCGGAACCGGCGGACTTCAGGGCCGTTCACCAGGACGGCGATTTCGAGCAGGCCGAGCAACGATTCTGGCAGGGGTTCGGCGACCCCCTGCTGGCGGAGCTCCTCGATCGGACCCTGGACGCCAACCAGACCCTCCAGGGAGCCGTGGCCCGCTATGAGCGCACTGCCGCGCTGCTGGACGGTGCCCGGCGTGACCAGTGGCCGAGCGTCACCGCCAGCGCCAGTGCCACCGAGGCGCGTCCGGCCGCGGTGGAACGCATCCCGCCGGGGACGGGCCCGGACGAAGTGGAAACCTACCGGGCCGACGTGGCCGCCACCTGGGAACCGGACCTGTTCGGACGCCTGCGCCGGGTCACCGAGGCCCGGCGGGCGGAGCTGGAGGCTGCCGGCGCCGATGTGCGTGCCCTGCAAGTGGCCCTGGCCGGGCAGCTGGCCAGCAGCTACTTTCAACTGCGCGGCCTGCAGCAGCAGTACCAGGTGGTCAAGGGAAATGCCGCCTTGCAGGCAGAGTCCCTGGAGATCGTCAGCGCCCGCGTTGACGCGGGCCGCGGCACGGAGTTCGATCGGGTGCGCGCCCGCGCGCAGCTGGAACGCACCCGTGCGGACCTGCCCGACCTGGAGGCGCAAATTCGTGCCGCAATGCACCGCATTGCCGTGCTCACGGGCCGGCCGCCGGACGCGCTGGTCGATACCCTGTCACCGGCACGAGGGCTGCCGAACGACCTGCCCGTCATTCCGGTGGACAGTCCCGGGGACGTGCTGCGCCGCCGTCCCGACATCGCCGCCGCCGAACGGCGGCTGGCCGCGGCCACGGCCCGTATCGGCGTGGCCGCGGCGGACCTGTTCCCGCGCTTCACCCTGAGCGGTCTGCTGGGTTCGGTGGCGGCGGACAGCGGCGACCTCTTCACGGGCGCGGCGGAATCACGCAGCGTTGCGCTGGGGGTCGACTGGACCTTTCTGAACCGGGCCATGGTCCGGGCGCGCATCGACGCCGCCGACGCCGAAAGCCGGGAGGCCCTGGCCGGCTACCGGCAGTCGGTCCTCGTTGCCCTGGAGGAAACCGAAACCCGGCTGGTGCGTTACCACCGGTCCCGGGAACGTGCCCGGCGTCTGCAACAGGCACAAGCGGATGCCGAGCAGGCCGTGCAACTGGCCCGTACCCGTTACGAGCGCGGCTTGATCGGCTACTTCGAGGTCCTGGCCGCCGAGCAGGAGCTCGCCGTCACCCGCGAATCGGCGGTGCGCAGTCGTGCGGCGGTGATCCTGGCCATGGTGGATGTGTATCGAGCCCTGGCGGGGGCGCCCGAAAGGCGGAGCAGCCGGACGGCGTCAAGGGGCTGATTCGGGAAGGTCGCGTCGCGAAGACCATGCCCGTGATCCTGCCCGCGGGAGCAATTTCGAGGGACACCAGGGATGTGTCCTATCCCGCGTCACCCAGGCCGAGAAGCAGCTTGCGCAACAATTCCGCAAGCTGCTCCTGTTCGCGGGGATTGAGCGATTCCAGCAGTCGCACCTCGTTGGCGACGTGCGAAGCCACGACCTCGTCCACGAGCTCACGGCCTCGCGCAGTGAGCGTGATCAGCACGCTGCGCCGGTTGTCGGGATCGGTCTCCCGGGTCACCAGGCCCCTTGCGGCCAGTCGGTCGATCCGGTTGGTAATGGCGCCCGAGGTGACCATGGAGGTCTCGATCAGCGCGCCCGGCGTCAGCCGGAAAGGGTGGCCGGCCCGACGCAGCGTCGCCAGGATGTCGAACTCGTAGCGTTGCAGGTCATGGGTGGCGAAGTGCTCGCGCAGCGCGCGTTCCAGCAGCCTGGACGCCCGCGAGATCCGTCCCACGATCCCCATCGGCGCGGGATCGATGTCCGGGCGCTCGGTTCGCCACTGCTCCAGCAGACGGTCGACGCTGTCCTTCACGGGATTCCTCAATGTTGAAATGTTTGACCCAGAATAACACGCGCGATAATATCTTAATATTAAAATATTTGACGTGGAGGAATTCTCGTGAATGCGACTTCTGCTTCCGAAACGACAGGGCAGGGCCGGCGCGGGGCCGCGTCCCGGAAGTGGTGGCTCACCGGCCTGACCGCACTGGCGCCCATGGCCTGGGGAACGACCTACGTGGTGACGACCGAGTTCCTGCCGCCGGACCGGCCGCTGCTGTCCGGCGCCATTCGTGCACTGCCGGCCGGCCTGGCCGTGCTGGCGTTCACGCGGACGCTGCCGCGCGGCGACTGGTGGTGGCGGGCGGCCGTCCTGGGCACCCTGAACATCGGCGCGTTCTTCGCGCTGCTGTTCGTCGCGGCCTACCGCCTGCCGGGCGGTGTCGCCGCCACCCTGAATGCCGTGCAGCCCCTGCTGGTGGCGGGCCTGGCTCTTGTCCTGCTCGCCGAGCGCCCGACGCGCTGGCGTCTGGCCTGGGGCGTCGCGGGTGTCGTCGGCGTTGCCCTGATGGTGCTGCGGGGAGAGCTCGGCATCGATCCCGTCGGCATTGTCGCCGGCCTCGCCGGCGCAGCGGCCATGGCCACCGGCATCGTGCTGACCCGGCGCTGGGGGCGCCCGGTGGGGCTGCTGGTCTTCACCGGCTGGCAACTCACGGCGGGCGGCTTGCTGCTCGCGCCCCTCGCCCTGCTGGTCGAGGGAACCCCGCCCGCGCTGGATGTCGCGGCACTGGCCGGCTATGCCTGGCTGGGCATTCCCGGGACGCTGCTGGCCTACGCGCTGTGGTTCCAGGGCGTGGCCCGGCTGCCGGTGGCGGCGGTGTCGTTCCTCGGCCTGCTGTCGCCTGCCGTGGCCACCGTGCTGGGCTGGCTGGTCCTGGGGCAGATTCTCACCGCCGTCCAGACCGCCGGCTTCGGCCTCGCGTTGCTTGCAATCGCGGCCGCGCAACTGGATCCGGGCAGCGTGCACCGGTTCGTCCGCCGGCGTTCGCAATTCGTGCAACTGAATCAACCGCAACACACGGGGAGTGGAAAATCATGCGAATGACCGTATTCGGAGCGACCGGCAACGTGGGCAGCCGGGTGGTGGCCGAAGCAGCGGCCCGGGGTCACGAGATTACGGCCGTGGTCCGGAATCCCGCACGCGTCCGGGAACTGCCCGGCGTCACCGATGTCCGGGCGGGCGATGCCGGGAACATCGAGGACGTGGTCGCGGCGAGTGCGGGGCAGGATGCCGTGATCAGTGCCGCACGGCCGCCGACGGGCGCGGAACGCGAACTGGCCACGATCGCCGCGACCCTGCTGGCCGGGCTGCGCGGGAGTGGCGTGCGGTTGTTGCTCGTCGGTGGCGCCGCCAGCCTGACCGTGCCCGGCAGCGGGGGGCGCAACGTGATCGATGACCCGCGTTACCTTTCTCCCGCTGCCCGGAACATCGCGCTGGCATGCATTGAGCAACTGGAGGTCTGCCGCGCCGAGCCGGAAGCGGACTGGACCTACCTGAGTCCGCCGGCACTGCTGCAGCCGGGCAGGCGTACCGGCAGCTACCGCCGGGGTACCGACGAGCTGCTGGTGGATGGAGAGGGCAGATCGACGATCTCCATGGAGGACTTCGCGGTGGCGCTGCTGGACGAGGTCGAGCAGCCCCGGCATCGGCGGACCCGGTTCACCGTCGCGTACTGACCGGCGCGTGTGTCCGGGCGGAGATGTCGATGCCGACCGTTCCGGGTACCAGGTGGGCGAGATGAGCGAGCTTTTCCGGATTGCGGACGACGTAGATCGCCGCAATCCGGTCATGAACGAGCTCGAACGCGATCGTCTGCAACGTTCCGTCATGCTCGACCGACAGCCGGCCGGGCAGGCCGTTGATGACGAGCTGCCTGGACCAGCGCGGGGGAGCGCCGCCGGTATTGCGGGCGATGCACGCGTACAGGCGGCAGATCCGGTCGACGCCGGTGAGCACCCTGAGTGCCGCGCGCTTGCGGCCGCCGCCGTCGCTGTGCAGCGTGACCGACTCGGCGAGGAGCCGGCGCAGGGTCGAGGTGTCGCCGTTGCGCGCAGCCGCAAGGAAGGCATCGGTTATCTGCGCACGCTCTTCCGGGCCGACATGGAAGCGCGGACGCGCCGTCCGGACATGCGAGCGCGCACGGCTCGCGAGCTGGCGGCAGGCCGCGGCGCTGCGATCGAGCGTGGCCGCGATCTCCTCGAAGTCCATGTCGAACACGTCGTGCAACAGGAAGGCGGCACGCTCGAGCGGCGACAACCGCTCGAGCGCGAGCATCAGGGCGAACGAGATGTCCTCGGCGAGATCGTTCGCCGGGTCGACAGAACCGGAAGAGTCCTCGACCAGGGGTTCCGGCAGCCAGGGTCCGACATAGGTCTCGCGGCGCCGCCGGGCGGACTTCAGGCGATCCAGCGCCAGCCGCGTGACCACCGTGGAAAGCCAGGCCCTGGCGTTGTCGACGCTCGCCCGGTCGGTATCGTGCCAGCGCAGGTATCCGTCCTGCACGACATCCTCGGCCTCCGCCACCGAGCCGAGCATTCGGTAGGCGAGCCCGGTGAGATAGCCGCGGTGCTGTTCGAAATCGGGGCTAGCTTCCGGCATCGTTCGAATCGTCCGTCGGATGCACGCTGCGGAAACCGATCGCGAGCCGGTTCCAGGTGTTGATCGCGCCGATCAGGAGGGTCAGCTCGACCAGTTCCTTCGCGGCGAAATGCTGCTGCACCTCGTCGTAGTCCTCGTCGGAAGCGCGGCTCTCCGCGATCAGCGTCAATGCCTCCGTCCAGGCGAGCGCAGCCCGCTCGCGCGGAGTATACAGCGGCGATTCCCGCCACGCGGACAGCAGGTATAGACGCTCCTCGGTCTCGCCGGCGGCACGGGCATCGCGGGTGTGCATGTGAACGCAGAACGCGCAGCCGTTGATCTGCGATGCGCGTGTCTTCACCAGATGGATCAGGCTGTGCTCCAGCCCACTGTTGCGGACCTGGTGCTCCAGCGTCAGCATTGCCCTCATGCTCTCGGGGGCGGCAGCGAAGTAGTCCAGTCGGCTTTTCACGGTTCATCTCCTTCTCGGGTTGGATTCCCAATCTGCGAGACGAATTGGTGCTCGGATGTGTGACATGCAACGGCACTGCTCGTGCACGGATTTTCTGCGCCTGACGCAGGCCTCGAATTGCCGGCCGGCAACGGCCCGGATCTGACCGGCGTTCCACCGTGCGGCATTGAGGAAGAAAAGGTCGAGGGCCGGGTTCGCATGCTCTGCCAGCGGGCGGGTCGTCATTCCGTGGCGGGGTGATAGTCTTTGCCCCGGGCGCGCGAGCGAGTAACCGCGCGCCGCCATTCCGTGGTCGAACAACGAGCGGCGCCGACGCATGAAGACGATCCACAGCGACGACCATCGCCTGCACCACGCCCGGGCCGAGCTCATCGACGGCCGTTTCGATGCGCCCGTCGAGCGGCCGGAGCGTGTCGAGATCGTGCTGCGGCGCGTGCGGGAAGTGGGGCTCGGGCCGGTGGTGGCGCCCGATCCGTTCGATCGGGCAGCGGTCGAGCGTGTGCATGCACCGGACTACCTGGCGTTCCTCGAGTCGGCCTGGGACGAATGGGTGGCCGAGCATGGCGATGCGTCGGATGCATTGCCCCTGGTCTGGCCCGTGCGCACCTTTCGTCCGATTTGTCCGCGGCACATCGACGGACGGCTTTCGTTCCATTCGATGGATGCGGGCACACCGATCACCGCGGGTACGTGGCAGGCGATCACCGCGAGCGCCAGCGTGGCTCTCACCGGTGCACGGTTCCTGGCCGAGGAGGGCGGGCCGGTGTTCTCGCTGTGCCGGCCGCCCGGCCATCACGCGGCCACCGACCTGCTCGGCGGTTACTGCTTCCTGAACAACGCCGCGATCGCCGCACAGGCGTTGATCGACCGGGGCGCATCGCGCGTTGCCGTGCTCGACGTCGATTACCATCACGGCAACGGCACGCAGTCGATCTTCTATCAGCGGGCGGACGTGTTGTTTCTGTCAATCCATGCGGATCCGGCCGACGAGTTTCCGTATTTCCTCGGCTATGCGGACGAGACGGGCAGTGGTGCCGGCGAGGGGGCGAACGTGAATCTCCCGCTGCCGCTGGGCAGCGACTGGCCGTCATGGGCCGGGGCGCTGGAACACGCCTGCCGGCACATCCACGACTGGGCACCGGATGCGCTGGTCGTCTCGCTCGGGGTGGACACCTTCGAGGGCGACCCGATCTCACGCTTCCGGCTGCAGTCGAGCGACTTCCCGCGCATCGGTGCTCGCCTCTCGAAACTCGGCCTGCCGACGCTGTTCGTCATGGAGGGCGGTTACGCGATCGAGGAGATCGGAACGAACGCTGTCGGCGTGCTGGCCGGCTTCGAGGGTGGACAGGAGTTTCCGGGGGATCCATGAAGCTGGAATCGTTCGATCCGGAACTCTGCGAACCGCACGCGGTGGTGCGCGAGGAAGACGTGCAACTCGTGCTGTCGGCCGTCACGGATCTGCACACGACGGGCGAAAGTCTGAAGGAGCTTGAACAGGCCGCGCTCGGTGCGACGAACCATGCGCCCGGCAGCGTCGTCGTGCAGGGAGGCCGGCCGTTGCGCCTGCTCGCGATCATTCACGACGTCGATCGCGAGCCGAGCTGGCGCGAGGACTGGATCCTGGCGGCGACGCAGGCGGTATTCCGCGAGGCGCACTGGCGGGGGCTGACACGGATCGCGATGCCGCTGCCCGGTACCGTGCACGGGCGCCTGGCACCGCAGCATGCGGCGGAATTGCTCGCCACCGTGCTCGAACAGCCCGGGGTCGCATGGCCGGAAACGCTGTGGCTCGAGAACGTTGATGCGGACGTCCCGGAGTGGCTCCGTCGGCGGCTGGCGTAGTCGCGCCCGGCGTTCCGGAGCAGGGAGATCGGGATCGTTTCCGGCCGGTTGCGGATGGAGTCCGGGTGCCCGGAAACGATCCCGAACTTCCCTTTCGTTTACTCGCCGTTCACGAAGAAGTTGTGGTGAATCGCCAGGGCCTCCCGGGCCAGGATGGCGTAGCGTTCCCAGTTGACCTCGCCGCCGTGGAGACGCTTCGGGCCGTAGGTTTCGATCATGACCTCGTCGGGGTAATGCTGACCGACCACGGTCGCGATCCGGTCCAGGTCGTCGAAGAGCTGCGGATCGAAGTTCATCAGCGACTCGAGGCTCAGGCGGCCCTCGTGGCGGCCTTCCTCGAAACGATTCACGATCGTGCTGAACCCGGGCCGGTAGCGGGCGGCGTCCCGGATCCGGATGGCGAGGCGCCGGTCGTCGGTGTTCTCGATCTCCTCCACGATGGCCTCGAGCGCCGCGCGCTCCCGGCCCGCCTGCAGGTGCCGGAGCTCCCGATCCTCGTTGCCGGAGACGATGCTCGTGACCAGGCCGCCCAGCAGTACCGCGGCGCAGGCCGGATCGGGTGCCAGGCAGGTGACCGATGCGTGAGAGGGGGCGGAAATCCCGAGCGCCAGCAGGGGGACAGCGATCCAGTTCGGGATGGAATTGTTCATGGTGTGCTCCTCGTTTCGATGAAACGGACGCGGGTGACTGGAAACGACCCGCGTGACCCGTTCGGGTCATGGAGCACAGACTAGGGATGGACCGGTGCGCCGGTCCTGAGGCCGGCGTCCCGGCCGGCGGAAGAATTCGCGAAAAGTCCGGGACGGATGGCCCGACCGGGGGGATCAACCCGCACCGAAGCCCGCGTCCCGGGCCTCGACGATCAGCCGGGAGCGGCTGGTGGCGCCGAGCTTGCTGCCGATGTTGCTGACATGGTTGCGGACGGTCTTCGAGCGGATACCCAGCTCCTCCGCGATCTCGACATTCGAGTGTCCCCGCGCCACCAGCTCCAGCACCGCCCGTTCGCGTTTCGTCAGATCGAAATCGGCCGGCGCCAGCGCGGCACCGTCGTCCGCCAGGAAGCGCCGCAGCTCGCTCACGAACACCGGCCAGCCGCCATCGGTCGGTTGCAGGACGTGGTTGTCTCCTTCCAGGGGCAGGAACCCGGCGTCGGGGATGCACGCCGCGACCCGGCGGCCTGCCTCGAACGGCACCACCGCATCGCCTTTCACGTGTGCCACCAGCGTGGGGGTGGTCACGTCGGCCAGGCGGTCGCGGATGTCGAGTTCGTTGAACGCCTGCCACAAGCGGGCCGCGTTGCGGGGCGTCGCGGTACGGCCCTGCAGTTCCTCCCACCAGGCGATCTGCTCGCCGGCCTCCCGGGGCGAGAACAGCCGGGCGAACACCTCCCGGAAGGCGCCCCGGCTGCGCCCCCAGCCGACCTCGATCATGCCGGCCAGGGCCCGTGCCTCCCGGGCCTTCTTCTCCGGTACGCCGTCGGTGTAGGCGCCCTGTGCGTAAGTGTTGTACAGCACCAGGCGGCTGACGCGTTCGGGGTGGCGAACCGCGTAGGCCACGGCGATGGCCCCGCCCTGGCAGATCCCGAGCAGGGGAAAGCGCTGCCACCCCAGGTCGTCGACCACCGCTTCGAGGTCCCGGACCCAGGCCTCGAGGCCCTGCTCGTCGACCGTGTGGTCCGACAACCCGGATCCGCGAATGTCGAAACGCGCCAGCGTGTGGTCGCGGGTCAGCTCGCGCAGCCATGGCCGCCAGACCGGGCTGTCCCAGTCGTGCTCGACATGTGTCAGCCACCCGCCCACGCGCATCAACGGCTCGCCGTGGCCCGCGGTGGCGTGGGCGATGCGCACGCCGTCCGACGCCGTACAGAAGCCGATTCGCTGGCGCATGCGGAAAGTCTAGCGCGGCCGGACCAATGGAGTCACTGACGGGCCGGGAAGTACTCTCGGCAAGATGTGGATGCCCAGGAGACACGGAACAGATCGCAGATTTCTCCTGCCGCTGCGGTAGTAGGGAGGACAAAAGCAAGAGCCATCGTCCACTGGCCATGCCGCGTCACAAGTGGACTGGTTGAAAATGGGTCCGAATGAGCTAGCCTTGCATGGTATCCCAATGTCTTTGGTGCGAGTTTCTCATTCATTCTGATTATCGATCTCCGCCTCATGCCGATTCATGAACAATGACACTCTCCCGTAATCGGACTGAGGTTCATGCAGTGTCCCATGGATGGGAAAGGGGGTAATCATGAACATGGCCACACAGAATGAAGGCACTCTCCGAATATTCCTGAGCCACAAGGCAATCGATCTTCCGACGGCCCAGCAGATCGCTACTGCATTCAAGACCAAAGGTGCGGGACAGGTCGACATTTCCTACTCTGGTGAGAAGTCCCAGTTCGGAAAGGATTACCGTCAATGGATCGAAGACAAACTCGAAGCCGCAGAATGGTACATCCTGGCCTATACGGAACCCTTGAACAACTGGGATTGGTGTCTCTACGAGGCGGGCTATTTCGAGGCATGCCAGAAAAGCAGGAACGATCAGAACTATCGCATCATCTGCCTGCATCCGGACGAGGACAGGCCTCGCCCGCTGGAACGGTTCGATTCCATATCCATAACCGCCGAAGAAAGTCTGTCACGGCTCGGGGAGGAATATATCAATCGTGTGAATCCCACGCTTGGTGCGGACGAGATAGCTCAGGAGCGTTCGGATTTCGTCCAGCGGATATGTGAAGCCTTTCAGAATCGCATCAAGACTCGTTACAACGGTCGTCATCTCATGCTGACGGTTCCCGAGCCTGCAGAACTCCCCGCCGAGAATCTTCCTGACACGGCAATCATCGAAAGTGACAAAGCCATCATGTCGAGGCTCTTTCGTTTCAACGGAGATCGTGCCGAATGGTCGCGACTTCGAGACTCTCCGGCAACCAAGGACATGCGGTGGGTTACTCAGCTGGTGCACGCCCTCAAGGATGTTCATGACGATCATGTTCCGCAGCCGATAACGGGCAACATCGAGATTCACTCCGAGCAGCTCAACCTGTTGCCAGTGCTTGCTCGGGTCGATGAATTGGCAAATGGAAGCTATCAGTGCGAAATACTGCTTGCCAATGGAATCACATCACGATGGACGGCATTGCGGGAACCCAGTGTAAGAGCTCTTCTCACGAGCATCCGCATGACGATTCGATTCAGATATGACGTCCTTGACCAGTATATGGGAAAGGTCAGATTCGTTATCAATGAGCAGGGTCCGGAGAGTTTCCGGAATGAAATTCGGAATCTGATGTTCGACATCATTACGGAAGCAGCCGCTCACGGATTGAGTGACGAGCAGCTAATGGTCCAGTGTTTCGAGCACGAACAGGAGCGAGAAAGGATAAATCAGTTCTTTGGTGAATGGAACGATGAGATTCATCCTCGACTGTTTGGCGCAATCGGCATGTCTCCGGATCCGTCCAAGTGGAGTCAACTCGACGACAGGCAATTCGAAGACGGTGAAATACAGGACATTGAAGACTGTTTTGCAAGATTGAGAGAAATCAACACCGAATTTCTTGTCATGGCGCTTGGTCGATTGCAATCCTATATTGAATCGGGGCGAGCCTAGCCTTCGCGGGCCGATGGAGAAATGTGGTGGGAGATCCAGTGCATGATGAAGAAGCAGTTCTCAGGTTGTATGAAATGTATGTCTCTACTGCCGAGGCTGTTAGCGAACGACGAGGAAGCATGAATCATTTCTTCCTCGCGGTGAATTCCACTCTGATAACGGTAGGTGCGCTCTCACTGAAGCATTTCCAGAATGTATTTTCTGTATTTTCCATAACCATTGTCGGAATTGCCTTGTGTATCGTGTGGTATTGCATTCTGTGCTCCTACCGGAGCTTGAACAGTGCGAAATTTTCGGTCATTTGTGATCTTGAAAAATCGTTGCCGATTTCCGTGTTTACGGATGAATGGCGCATGTTGACCGACGTGGAGGGAGACAAGAACTACGTGCGGCTGTCCCGGGTTGAAGGTGTCGTACCATGGTTGTTTTCATTTCTGTATGCCGGAATCTCTGTTGGCTACATGCTTTTCGTGTCACGTTGACTCTGCATGGCGCACATGCCCTGACAAAGCCGCATGTGCCCTGCGCCGGTCAGTTGGCTGCCCGGTAGTAGTAACTGGCGCATTTCCCTCGTTGTGCAACCGCGGTCAGGGTCTCGGGCGTCGGTTCCGGCGGCGAATCCGCATCGTCATGCAGATGGATCGCCATCGCGAAATCGTTGTAGGTCAGGACCGTGACATGCGTGATCGGTGCCCTGCAGAGCTGGTCGTTGCGGAACCGGGCCGGAACAGCAGCGGGATCGACGGTGAAGACGGACTTCGAACCCGGGAGCGCGGGCGCCAGCGCAAGGCGGTCACCGTTCTCGAAGACGAGGCCCGATTCGGTTACCAGGATGTCACCCGTCATGGCTCGGGCCGTACGACTGCTGGCGTGCCATGCCCCGGTTTCCGGGGGATGCAATGTGGCGTTCCCGGCTTCGTACTGCGCGTGAGTGCCGCCGAGCGGAAGGAGCAGCGCCGTGCAGAGCAGCAGGCAGCGGATCGTTCGGGGCGCGGTGGGGTTCGGAGGTCTTGTGAGGATCATGGTCAGTCTCCGTTCGAGCGTTGCCGCCGTGTTCATCCGGCAGGCGAGCGGGGATGGCCGCATGGCCGGCGCGGCCAGCAGTTCGGCCGCCGTCACGAGCGTGTTCGCATAATGCCGCGGCCTCGCATCGACGGCGGAGAGGGCAAGCGCGTCGCAGCAGATCTCTTCGTTGAGTCGCAGATTGCGCCGGGCCCACCAGACCAGCGGGTTCCACCAGAACAGGATGCAGCTCAGGCACTCGATCCAGCGCACCCAGTGGTCCCGTCGCCGCACATGGGCCAGTTCGTGGGCCAGAACGCCGCGAAGCTGTTCGGCGGTCATGTTCAGCACCAGGGCATCGGGCACGAGCAGTTGTGCGCGCGATCCGCTCCACACCATGGGCGACAGGCATGCCGCCGTAGTGCGGATGCGGGGACAGGCCTTCAGTCCCATGCGCCGGGCAATTTCCGAAGCGGTCTCGCGCAGGTACGGCGAGGCGTCGGTCGCGCAACGGCGCAGATGCCCGTTGAAGCGGTGGAACTGCGCAAGGGTCCATGCGAGGAGGAGGGTGCTGCCCGTTCCCCAGATCAGCAGGAGTGACAGTCCGATCGCCTCGATCGACGAGGGTGCGAAGGCCGATGAGGCGAGCGGGCGATCGGCGGTGGCGACCATCCCGGTGTCGACCGGTGCGGTCGGTTCCGCGGGAAGCAATGCCGGTTCGCTGACTGCCGAAAGCACGGCGACAGCGGTGCCGAAAGGCCCGGCGTCGGCGAAGAGGGGCACCGGCAGGACCGGCGGCACGATCAGCCTGGCCAGCACGAGCAGCCACAGCAGATGGGCGACCTGCGGCCAGCGTCCGCCCACCTGGACCGTCCATGCAATCGCCGCCAGCGCGACGGCCATGGCCGTATTGCCGATCGCGAATTGCCAGAGCGGGTCGATCATTCTCCTGCTCCGGTATCCATGTGCTCGTCCAGGAGTTTCCGCAGTCGTTCGATCTCCGCGCGCGACAGCTTCTTCTGATCGATCAGCGTGGAAATCAGCGGGGCGAGGGAGCCGCCGGTCAGACGTTCGGCGATCGTCTCGAGCTGGTTGCCGGCATAGGCCTCCCGGCCGATCCTGGCCGAGAAATGATGGGCGGGGGAACTGCGTTCACGCAGGATGAACCCTTTCTCCTCCAGCCGCAGCAGCAGTTTCTGCACCGTACCGTGCTGCGGCCTGGCGGCGTCGTTGTAGAGCCGCTCCCGGATTCGGGGCGCCGTCAGGGGGCCTTCCGTCCAGAGCAGTTCCATGATCGCCAGTTCCGCATTTGCCAGCCGCGGCATCGACATGTGCTTTCGTCTCCTGACGAGAACGACAACTTGTCGTAAATTGTACGACAAGTTGTCGTCTTGTCAAGGCTGGCGGAACCACGAAGTCCGGGCATGGCGGTTCCGGGGCCTGCCGTGGCCGCATGCGGCCGCGATTGAGTGACGGTGGCCGGCGTCCGCTGTTGTCCGGCGATTGACCGGTGAATGATCCTCCAGGCCGTTCAATCAGGTCGGTCCGCCTTGTAGGGTGATGAAAGGCACCATCGTCCGGATTCGTTGCCGATATCGGTGGACCTGGTGTCCGTGCAGGGGCCGGATCTCGTCCCGGCCGGGCCTCTCGTGCGGGGCTCGATCGCGAGAGTCTGGCGCGTCCGGGATCCCATCCCGGGCGGGACGATGTCCGAATGCCCCCGCCGATTGTCCGGGGAGGCGGCATCATGAACTGGATCAGGCGATTCACCACGGGGCTCGTGATTTCCCTGCTGCTGGCCGCATGCGGTGGTGGCGGCGGGTCGGGCGGAGACGCCGACGGTGCATGGCAGGGGGCACTGCTGACCGAGAGCGAGGAGACCGGCGGCGCGACGAACCTTCGCTTCGCCATGGGTGCGGGCGGCCAGGCGGTGGCGAGCTGGAGCGTGTTCCACGACGGAATGACGGACCAGATCGTCAATCACTACGATCCCGCCAGCGGGTGGGCGGGGGCGGTGGCCGCCGATCGCGACATCGACAGCGTCAGCTTTCCCGCCATGCGCCTGGCGGTGGACGGCACAGGCAATGCCATCGGCGTCTGGGGCCAGCGCGACATGCTGCCGTCCGATACCTCCAGCTTCATCGCGACCACGTACGACGCCGGCTCGGGCGTGTGGAGCGGACCGGTCACCCTGGACATGGACTCCACGGGAACATCAGATCATGTCGACGTCGAGGTCGTTACCGAGGGCAAGTTCTGGGTCATCTTCGCACTGAACCTGGGTGCCACCATGGAGGTGCACGTCAATCGCTACACGCCGGGCAGCGGATGGAGTGGCCCGACGCTGCTGGAAAGCGCGGAGCGGGATCCGGCCGACACCGGCTCCCTCGGCACGGTGCACATTGCCGCCGACGAGGACGGCAACGCCGTGGCGGCATGGTCGCGCTACACCGATACGGACAGTGACGGCACCATCGAGCAGGGGGACGACAACGAGAGCGCCTTCTCGGCACGTTACGACGCCGACACGGCGGCCTGGTCGTCGCCGGAGATGCTCAATGCAACCGACATCAACGGAGCCTTCGCCCGGGACGTCCGGGTCGATCCCGCCGGCGGTTTCCTCGTGCTCTGGCGCCAGCTCGACGCCTCGTTCGATGTCCGTGCCGTGGCCCAGTCCTACAGGGACGGTGCCCTGGAGCCGCCGGCCGTGCCGTTGTGGGATTACAGCGACGGCTATTTCCCCACCGAAGCGGTGATGGACTCGAACGGCAACGCGTTCGTATTCGGTGCAGATGCCGGCGTGATCGTGGCGGCGCGTCACGAGGCCGGTGACGGCTGGCAGCCGGTGACCGTGCTGGAGGACGATCCCGCCGCGGACGCCATCCTCGATGACTTCGCCATGAACGATGCCGGCGATGCGTTCGTCATCTGGCGCGCGGACGACGCCGGCGAGCGGGACGTGATGGTGCGGCGTTTCGACTCCGGCAGCTGGCTGCCCGCCACGAACGTGGATGCACCCGACAGCGGTGACGTGGGTAACCGGGTCCGCATCGTCGCCGGCCCCGACGGCAATGGCATGGCCGCCTGGCATGCGGACGACGGTTCGGTTTCGAGCGTCCACGCGAGCCGGTTCCACGCGGCCACCGGCTGGGGTGGTGCCGTCGAGATCGATGCCGGTGCAGCGCCCGTCATCTCCACACTGGGCCTGGATGTGGACGCTGACGGCGCGGTGATGGCCGCCTGGGTGCAGGGCGATCCGGATGACGAGGACGTCTATTCGAATCGCTTCGAATGACGCCACGATCCCCGGTCGGACTTCACGTTCCGATGTCCGCAGGGGGCGCACTCATGCCGGAGGGTGACGCCGGGTCTTGCCGGTCGATTCACCGCACATGACGACGGTCGCCTCTGCTTCATGCGGACCACACGGGAACAGTGCGTGGCGGCCTACACCGTGTATGTCCGTTACATCGTCGACGACGAATGCCAACGGTGGCAAGCACTTGCGCCTGCAAGCCGGAAGGCGCTGCAGGCGTCCGGAACCAGTCCATGCCCGGAAGGCCGGGCGGAGCCTCGTGCAACGGCCCCGCCCGGCTGATCGATGCCGCGACGCCTCAGCGCGTCGCCGCGAACTGCTCGCTCACTTCCTTCGACGGCTCCTCGCTCGCGAGGCTGCCGGCGACGATGGCGGCGGTGGCGAAGATGAAGCCCGGCAGGATCTCGTAGACGTCGAACAGACCGCCGGACATCTGCTTCCAGATGATCACGGTCACGGCGCCCACGATCATGCCCGCCAGGGCACCGTTCCGATTCATTCGTGACCAGTAGAGCGAAAGGATGATCACGGGCCCGAATGCGGCGCCGAAGCCGCCCCAGGCGTAGGACACCAGCGCCAGAACGCCGGCTTCGGGATCGAGTGCGAGCAGCAGCGCAATGATCGACACGCCGATCACCGCGGCGCGACTCACCCAGACCAGTTCCTTGTCGGAGGCTTCCGGACGCAGCATGCCCTTGTAGAAGTCGTTGGTCAGGGCGCTGGCGGAGACCAGCAGCTGCGAGTCGATCGTGCTCATGATCGCGGCCAGGATGGCGGCCATCAGGATGCCCGCGATCCAGGGATTGAAGATGGCCTGGATCAGTTCGATCAGGATGGTCTCGTGCGCGTCTATTGGTGCATCGGCGAAATAGGCGATGCCCATGTAGCCGGTACCGATCGCGCCGATCAGCGCGAGGATCATCCAGCTCATGCCGATGAATGTAGCCTTCGGCACGTCCTTTTCGGAGCGGATGGCCATGAAGCGCGCCAGGATGTGCGGCTGGCCGAAGTACCCGAGCCCCCACGCCAGCAGCGAGATCGTGCCCAGGAAGGTCATGCCCGCGAAGACTGCGCTGTGGCCCGGATCGACCGCCTGCACCTGGCTCGCCGCTTCGCCCCAGCCGCCGACCAGGACGACCACGAACATCGGCACGACCAGGAGGGTGAGGAACATCAGGATGCCCTGGACGAAGTCCGTCCAGCTCACCGCCAGGAAACCGCCCAGGAAGGTGTAGGAGACGATGACGATCGATCCGACCACGAGTGCGGTCACGTAGTCCATGCCGAAGGTGCTCTGGAACAGCAGGCCGCCGCCGACGAGTCCCGCCGAGATGTACAGCGTGAAGAATATGAGAATGACCGTCGCCGAAATGATGCGCAGCAGGTGCGAGCCGTCACCGAAGCGGTGCTCGAGAAAGTCCGGGATGGTCAGCGAATCGCT
>CAYZHJ010000012.1:2545-22574 GCA_964478305.1 uncultured Ectothiorhodospiraceae bacterium | reverse complement strand
CCCAGGACGAGCATGGCGATCAGGTAGGCCGCGAAGGTCAGCAGTGTAGGAAGTGGTAGTTCCATTGTGATTTGCCTTCTTCGGGGGAGATGCGCCGGCTGGCAATCAGCGGCGACGAAAGGCGGCAGTGCGGGACAGTCCGGTCCGGAACGCGGCACCCCCTGTTGACCACGATCCGGACTCCCCCACCGGTCGGTGCAGCCCGACCGGGCAGTGCCGCCAGCATGGTTACAACCGGTCACCAAGCTACAGCATTCGCATGCAGGATACAAATCTACAAATAGAGAATTATAACGAATAATTTGTAATTAATGGATGATTATACCAATTTAATATGCCAATAATTATTAATACTGCGATATATCATGCTGTGAGTCATGAGACGAATCCGCATCATTCTGTTCAAGCGCCTGATCGGCCGCGAGGGAGAGCACGAAGCAATCGTTGAAGACGGGGTGGGCAACACGGTGCACGCGGTGCCGGAACGGATGAAATGGCAGGAAGAGAATCGTGGCGGGCAAAGGAGATGGGGGCCGGCCGCCGGGATTCCCGGTATCAGCTGGGCGGCGTTTCGAGGCGTCTGCGGCCGGAGCGGAAGTCCTCGATGTCCTGGGCGTAGTGGCGCAGGCTCTGGTTCAGGGAGCGGCGCAGATGTTGCCGCAGTTGCGCGGCTGCCCACTCGCGATCCCCTTCGAGCAGGCTGTGGAGGATGCCGAGGTGTTCCTGCAGGGATTCACGCACGCGGTCGAGCCGCTCGTAGCCCAGGAATTCGTTGAGCCGCCGGATCCGGTTCTGCTTCTGGATGGTCTCGACGATGAGCTCGTTGCCGCTGCCGGCCGCGAGTGTCTCGTGAAAGCGCGTGTCAAGGCTGAACAGCTCACCCCAGGCGGTCGCTTCGGACAGTTCCCCGAGCGTCTTCTCGTGGGCCTGGCGTAGTCCGTTCAGCGTGTCCTCGTCGATCGAGAAGTCGGGCTCGAGCAGCACCTGCGGTTCCAGCATCAGCCGCAGGCGGTACCCCTTCTGGATGATTTCGGCACTGAACTGCACGAAGGTCCAGCCCTGGCCGGGGGCGGGCTCGGCCAGGCCCTCGCGGGTCATGCGGCGCAGGGTCGCGGTGAGTTCTCCGCGGCCCACGTCGTAGCGGCGCATGAGCGCGTTCTGACTCATCGTGCGCTCGAGTGCGCCCTCGAGGATGTCGACAAGGATCCGCTCGTAGAGAGTCTCTTCCCCGACCTCCCCGAGCCCGGCGTCGTCGGCGCTCTCCACCCGGCGGCGCAGGATATAGCCCTGGTTGGGTCGCCGCTCCAGGACTCCGGTGTCGTGCAGCAGGCAGAGCACGGCGCGCACCGGCGTCCGCGAAACACGGAACTGCTGCGCGAGCGCCTGTTCGCTGAGGCGTGCGCCGGGTTCGAGGCCCTGCTCGACGATGTGGTCGATGATCCCGCGCGCCACCTGCCACTGGGTCGATCCCTTCAGCATGGGGCTCGAACTGTATCAGTGAATGTTTTTTCCATTGAGGATAAATACACCATTTACGGGAAAATGCCAAATTTTATGTATTCTGCCTTGACAAAATACATAACGCCACCTAGTGTCCGGAGTTACGGTCGGCCCGTATCCACGCGGTCCCGCCGACATCGTGCACGCAATGTGCCGGGTCCGCAGCATGAGGGGAGTACCCATGAAATCTCACGACACAATCCGCCACCGCGCACTGCCCCGACTGGGGAAGGTCGTTTCCGGCATGGCGCTCGTCCTGCCCCTGATGATCGCCGTGTCGCCGGCGAGCGCCGCAGGCAAGCTGAACCTCTACAACTGGGGCGACTACATCAATCCCGAGGTCCTGCAGCGTTTCTCCGAGGAATACGACGTCGAGGTGAACCTGGATACCTACGGCAGCAACGAGGAAATGCTGGCGAAGATCCAGGCTGGTGCGACCGGCTACGACATCGTGTTCCCGTCCGTGCACATGCACGACATCATGCACAAGCTCGGCCTGCTCTGGAAATCCGGTATCAATGAGCATCCGCTGTTCGAGAACATCGACAAGGACTTCCTGCGCGCCAGGACCGATCCGAACGGCGAATGGTGTCTGCCCTACGCCTGGGGCACGGTCGGCATCTTCTACAACAAGAATCTCGTATCCGGGATCGAGAGCTGGGAGGACTTCTTCGCCATTCCCGACGAGCACGGTGAGGACATCATCATGCTCCCGGACATGCGCGAGGTCATCAGCGTGGGCCTGATCATGAACGACATGTCGGTGAACACGACGGACATGGACGATCTCAGGGTCGCCCAGGAGTTCATCCTCGAGCGCAAGCCCGACATTGCGGCGTTCACCTATGACGGAGCCCGCTCGTCGGTGCTGTCAGGCGATGCCGCCGCGGCACAGTGGTACGTCGGTGCGATGATGCACGTCATGGACGATCCCGAAACCTTCGACTACATCATCCCCGAGGAAGGCGCGACCATGTACCAGGAGGACATGTGCATCCTGAAGTCGGCGCCCAACAAGGAGAACGCCAGGAAATTCATGGAATTCTACCTGCAGCCGGAGATCCCGGTACTCAACATCATGCAGCAGAAGAACGGTACGCCGAACAAGGCGGCCCGCGAGCAGCTGCCACCGGAGTACAAGAACAATCCGGCGATCAATCCGCCGCCGGACGTCATGAAGAAGCTTCAGATCTTCGAGGATCTGGGCGAGGATATCCGCAAGTATGACCGCGTGTGGACGCGAATCCGCACGCAGTGATCCGACGACCGCTTCGAGTGCCGGAGCCGGGCCCCGGGCCCGGCTCCGGTTTCGGGCGGGGAAAACCGACTTCGTGTGATCCCTTGCGGACTGGAGCTTGCGCACATGACCAGGCAGACCGATGGCGGTCACTTCGTCGACATCCGCAATGCAACCAAGACGTTCATCACGCCCGAGGGCAAGCCCTTCAAGGCCCTCGACAACCTCTCGCTGCACGTGCACGACAACGAGTTTGTCACGCTGCTCGGCCCCTCGGGCTGCGGCAAGACCACCCTGTTGCGCACACTGAGCGGTCTCGAGGATCTCGACGAGGGAGATATCCGGATCGACGGTCGTCCGATGGCGGGCATTCCGCCGTATCGCCGGCCTGTCAACACGGTCTTCCAGAGCTACGCGCTGTTCCCGCACCTGTCGGTGGGCGGCAACGTCGGCTACAGCCTGGATGTGTCGGGTGTCAGGCGCGACGAGCGCGACCGCCGCATTGCGCAGGCACTCGAACTCGTCGGCCTGTCGGGCATGGAGCGGCGCAAGCCGCGGCAGCTTTCCGGAGGACAGCAGCAGCGCGTCGCGCTCGCGCGGGCCATCATCGGCAATCCCAAGCTGCTGCTGCTCGACGAGCCGCTCGCCGCGCTCGATCGCGGCCTGCGCCAGAGCATGCAGATCGAGCTGAAGAACATCCAGAACGAGCTGGGCATCTCCTTCGTCTTCGTCACGCACGACCAGGAGGAAGCCCTGACGATGTCCGACCGCATCGTGGTCATGAACGGTGGCCACATCGTGCAGATCGGGACGCCGAGCGAGGTCTATGAGCGCCCGCATTCCGAGTTCGTCGCGCGCTTCGTCGGCGAGAGCAACCTGTTCAGCGGCGTGCTGCAGTCCGTCAGTGAAGATGTCCTCGAGCTGACCACCGGGCAGGACGAGAGCATTCGGCTGCGCGCGGGTCCGGACAGCCGTGCCGGTGAGCAGGCGATGGTGCTGATCCGTCCCGAGCGGTTCTATCTGCATACCGGCGAGCGCCAGGGCGACGCGGACCAGTGGGGATGGATCTCCGCCACTCTGCGGCAATCGGTGTTCCTTGGCACGGATTATCAACTCATCTGCGATCTGCCTGGCGGCCATCCGCTGAAGGCGTTCGTGCGCGAGGCCGATCACGAGGCGGTGAAGCGGCTCGAACGCGGCGACCAGGTGACATTCCGCTATTCGCTGTCTGCGCCGGTCATGGTCACCGGGGAGGATACGCCGTGATGCTGCGGCACGACCGGCGACGATTGGTGAATCTGGCCGTCCTGCTCGGGCCAGCGAGTGCCTTCCTCGCGGTGTTCTTCATCATGCCGCTGGCCATCATGGCCATCTACAGCTTTCTGGAGCCCGGACTCTACGGCGGTGTGGTGTGGAAGTTCAACGATCTGAACTACGGCCGCATTCTCGGCTGGGCCGAGGGCGAGATCGACGAATTCGATCCCGTCTACATCGAGGTGTTCTTCCGATCGGTGCGCCTGGCGCTGATCACGGTCGTTACCTGCCTGCTGATCTGCTACCCGGCCGCGTTCTGGGTGAGCCGGCTCTCGCCTCGGGCGAAGCATTTCTGCATCTTCCTGATCACGTTGCCGTTCTTTGCGAGCCTGGTCGTGCGGTTGTTCGCCTGGATTCTGATCCTGCGGCCCACGGGATTCATCAACACCGTACTTGAATCGATGGGGGTAATCGCCGAGCCGATCGACATGATGTTCACGGAAGGAGCGGTCATCGTCGGCATGGCCTACATCTTCCTGCCCTTCATGTTCCTGCCGGTGTACGCCAGCATCGAGAAGCTGGACATGTCGTACATCGAGGCCTCCAGCGACCTCGGCGGCAGCAGGTTCCAGACCTTCTGGCGTATCGTGCTGCCGTTGACCCTGCCGGGCATCGTTGGCGGCTCGATCATCGTCTTCATCCCGAGCCTCGGGAACTTCGTCGTGCCCGATCTCCTCGGTGGAGCGCACGTCTACATGATCGGGAACATGATAGAGCAACAGTTCCTGTATGCACGCAACTGGCCGTTCGGTGCGGCCCTGTCCATGATGGTGATGGCCACCGTGCTGTTCTTTCTGCTCGTTTACACGATTTCTCTGTCGCGCACCGAAGCGGAGGGCATGGTTCGTGGCTGACACGACGACAGATCGCGGCATGGCGCGACGCCGCTGGCTGCAGCGGCTGTCCTGGCGCATGCTGACGATCTACAGCATCGCCTTCTTTCTGTTCATCTACCTGCCACTGGCGCTCATTTTCGTCGTCTCGTTCAACGCCAATCCCGTCAACATGATGGCGTGGCAGGGTTTCACGCTGGATTGGTACCGCACCATCATCGGTCTCGAGACGAGGCTCGACGAGACGGCGCTCTACCTCGAGTCCACCGATCAGCTGATCAGGGCGGTCCGCACCAGCATCATCGTCGCATTGACGGCCACGGCGGTCTCCACGGTACTGGGCACGGCGACGGCCCTGGCCGTGTATCGCTTCCGGTTCCGGCTGCGGCGCTTCTACCAGATGCTGATGTACATGCCGATGGTCATGTCCGATATCGTGCTCGGGATCTCGCTGCTGATCTTCTTTGTCGGTTTCGGCATGTCGCTCGGTGTGACGACCATCATCATCGGGCACTGTACTTTCCTGTCGAGCTACGTGTTCATCGTGGTGAGCGCGAGGCTGGCCGGCATGGACGGCAGTCACGAGGAGGCGTCCGCGGATCTCGGCGCGAACGAGTGGACGACCTTCCGCCGGGTCACGCTGCCGCTCATCGCTCCGGGCGTGATCGGCGGCGCACTGCTGGCGTTCATCATTTCCCTCGACGACCTCGTGATCACGTACTTCATCTCCGGACCCGATGCGACCACGCTGCCCGTGTTCATCTACGGCATGCTGCGTCGCGGCATCAAGCCGGAGATCGCGGCCATCGCCTCGCTGATGGTCATCTTCTCTCTGATCGTGGCGGCGATCGGGATCTATGTGCGTTCGCGGGGCCGTGACTGACGGGTCGGCGCCCGACGATCCGGCAGCGTTCCCCGGGAGAGACCGAAGATGAAAGAGACAAATGTCCGCTCACGCGATCTGGGGCTCGATTTTCCCGGGACCCCCGGCCGATGCAACGCGATCACCGATGTCGCGGGTGTCGAGGTCGGCCTGGAAACGATCGAGCAGGGTGAGGGGTTGCTCGAGCCGGGGAGGGGCCCGGTGCGGACGGGCGTTACGGCCATTCTTCCTCGCGGACGTGACCCGATCCCGCGGCCGGTGTGGGCGGGGCAGTACGCCCTGAACGGCAACGGCGAGATGACCGGGAGCCACTGGGTCAGGGACGGCGGCTACCTGGTCGGTCCCGTGTGCATCACGAACACGCACAGCGTCGGCATGGTGCACCACGCGGCGGTGCGGTGGATGCTCGATACCTATGGCGACCATTTCCACAACCATCATTTGTGGGCGATGCCGGTGGTTGGCGAGACGTACGACGGCATCCTCAACGACATCAACGGTCAGCACGTGACGCCCGAGGATGCCCGCCGGGCCCTGGACGCGGCCGCGGGGGGACCGGTGGCCGAGGGCAATGTCGGCGGCGGCACCGGCATGGTCTGCTACGAGTTCAAGGGCGGCACGGGTACCGCCTCGCGGATCCTCACGATCGACGGCGAGGAATTCACCGTCGGCGCCCTGGTCCAGGCCAACCACGGCGCCCGGCCCTGGCTCAGCGTGCTCGGCGTTCCCGTCGGCCGGCACCTGACCGAGGATGTCGTCGGCATCGACAAGGAGCTCGGCTCGGTCATCGCCATCATCGCGACGGATGCCCCATTGCTGCCACACCAGCTCGATCGCCTCGCCCGTCGCGGCGCCATCGGCATCGGTCGCGGCGGCAGTCCGGGCGGCAACGGCTCGGGGGACATGTTCCTCGCGTTCAGTATCGCCAACCGCGCGGAGCTGCCCCAGGTTTCGCCCGCCCGTCTGACCATGGAGCATCTCAACGACGAACAGCTCGACGATCTCTACCTCGGCTGCGTGGAGGCGGTCGAGGAATCGGTCATCAATGCGATGGTCGCAGCCCGCGACATGACCACGCTGCGCCCGGCGGGTCGGATCTGTCGGGCGATCGACCACGGCCGGCTGGTCGAGGTGATGCGGCGATATGGCAGGGCCGGATGAGCAGTGGCAAGCTGCCGGGGAGCGACCGGGTCAGTGCTGCTGGTCGACCGCGTAGCGCCTGACCGCCTCCACTGCGGCGGTCCAGTTCCGGAGATGCTCCCGGCGCTGCGTTTCATCCAGTTTCGGCTCGGCGCGGCGGTCGAGGCGCCAGGAAGAGGAAATCTCGTCCAGGGAGTCGTACACGCCGGCCTGGAGTCCCGCGAGCCGCGCGGCGCCGATGGCCGTGCTCTCGATGTTGTCGGGCCGCTCCACCGGCACGCCGGTGATGTCCGCCAGGCGCTCCACGAGCCAGTCGTTGACCGCCATCCCGCCGTCGACGCGCAGGGTTCTCGGCGACTGCGCTCCATCGGCGATCATGGCGTGCAGCAGGTCGTGCGTCTGGTAGCAGACGGATTCCAGGGCCGCGCGGGCGAAATGGGCGGGCCCCGTGTTCGGCGTAATCCCGAATACCGCGCCGCGGGCGTGCGGATCCCAGTGCGGGGCGCCGAGGCCGGTGAACGCCGGCACGAGCTGGACGCCGTGGTCCTCGGGCAGGGAGGCGGCGAGGTCGGCGCTCTCGCCTGCCTCGGCGAGCAGACCCATCCTGTCCCGCAGCCACTGAATGGCCGCTCCCGCGATGAAGATCGAGCCCTCCAGCGCGTACGCGGTCCGGCCCTCGAGTCGATAGCCCACCGTGGTGAGCAGCTTGTTGGCCGAGGCCACCGGCGTCGGGCCGGTGTTCAGCACCATGAAGCAGCCGGTTCCGTAGGTACTCTTCACCATGCCGGGCTCGAGGCAGGCCTGTCCCACCAGCGCGGCCTGCTGATCGCCGGCCACACCGCTGATCGGCATCGGTCTTCCCAGCCATTCGGCGTCCGCGGCGCCGAAATCATCCGCGCTGTCACGTACCTCCGGCAGCAGTGAGCGAGGCACGTCCAGCAGCGCGAGCATCTCCTCGTCCCAGCACTGATCGTGGATGTTGAAAAGCAGCGTCCGGGAGGCGTTGGTGGCGTCGGTGGCGTGCACGCGGCCCTGTGTCAGGCGCCAGATCAGGAACGTGTCGACCGTTCCGAACGCGAGCTCGCCCCGATCGGCGCGCTCGCGCACCCCCGGCACGTTGTCCAGTATCCAGGCGATCTTCGTCCCGGAGAAGTACGGATCCAGCAGCAGCCCGGTCCGCTTCCGAACGACTCCTTCCAGGTTCCGCCGGATCAGGTCGGCGCACTGTGAGGCGGTCCGCCGGTCCTGCCAGACGATGGCGTTGCAGACGGGCTCGCCGGTACCGCGGTCCCATACCAGCGTGGTCTCGCGCTGGTTCGTGATCCCCAGGGCGGCGATGCCTCCGATGTCCGTGCCGACGGCTTCCCGGCTTACCGCCAGCGTAGTGGACCAGATCTCCTCCGGGTCGTGCTCGACCCAGCCGTCCTGCGGATAGAGCTGCGTGAATTCGCGCTGGGCGGTTCGGTGCATGCGGCCGTGGCGGTCGAACAGGATGGCGCGGGAACTGGTGGTTCCCTGGTCAATGGCAAGCAGCAGTGGTTCGCTCATGCGGTGGGAGTCTCCCCTGGAATTGCAACCGCTGGTCTTCGTGCAATCGTGGCCGGTCACCCGGGCTTTCGAGCATGGCCCACGCCCGGTTGTCCGTTCAATACCTGAGAGTCCGTTCGAAAATAAGGGCTAACTATCAGTAATTTCTCAATTTTCGTTTTCAGTAGTGCTTTTTTCGTTTTTCATCATGGAATCATGAAAATGAACATATATAATGAAACTGCTTGACACAAGCCATGACGCAATACAAACCGCGAAAACCGCGACACAGGAGGCGGAGCCATGATTCGAGGGCTCAAAATATCGATAGCGATCGGCGCCTTGATTGCTTCTCCCTTCGCCCAGTCGGGCATGGAGGAAGCCGAGCGCTGGATCGACGAGGAGTTCCAGCCGTCCACGCTTTCCAGGGATGAGCAGTTGAAGGAAATGGAATGGTTCATCAAGGCGGCGGAACCGTTCAGGGGCATGGAAATCAACGTTCTGTCGGAAACCATCCCCACCCACGAGTATGAATCCGATACGTTGACCAGGGCTTTCGAGGAAATCACCGGCATCAAGGTCAATCATCAGTTACTCGGCGAAGGCGAGGTGGTGCAGGCCGTGCAGACACAGATGCAGACGCAGCGCAATCTGTACGACGCCTACATCAACGACGCCGACTTGATTGGTACCCACTCGCGCTTGCAGAGCGCAATCAACCTGACCGACTGGATGGCGGGCGAAGGCAGCGACGTGACCAATCCGATGCTAGACCTGGACGATTTCATCGGCATCGCATCGGCGACCGGACCGGACGGCAAGGTCTGGCAGCTTCCCGACCAGCAGTTCGCCAATCTCTACTGGTACCGCAAGGACTGGTTCGACCGTCCGGAGTTGCAGGAGCAGTTCAAGGAGATCTACGGCTACGACCTGGGCGTGCCCGTCAACTGGTCGGCCTACGAGGACATCGCCGAATTCTTCACGGAGCACGTGAAGGAGATCGACGGCGAGCGCATCTATGGCCACATGGACTACGGCAAGCGGGCGCCGGATCTCGGCTGGCGCATGACGGACGCCTGGTTGTCCATGGCGGGCGCCGGTTCCAAGGGGCTGCCGAACGGCGTGCCCGTCGATGAATGGGGCATTCGCATGCCGGAAGGATCATGCAACCCGGTCGGTGCCTCGGTATCGCGCGGGGGAGCTGCGAACGGGCCGGCCGCGGTCTACGCGATCCGCAAATGGGACGAATGGCTTCGCGCATATGCGCCGCCGGGTGCCGCGGATCTCGACTTCTACCAGTCCCTGCCGGCGCTGTCGCGCGGCAACGTCGCCCAGCAGATCTTCTGGTACACGGCGTTCACCGCCTCCATGGTGGCCCCGAAGAGCGAAGGCAACAATACCGTCGACGATGAAGGCAAGCCACTGTGGCGCATGGCGCCGTCGCCGCACGGTCCCTACTGGGAAGAAGGCATGAAGCTCGGCTACCAGGACGTCGGCTCGTGGACACTTTTCGAGTCCACACCGGTGGACCGTCGCAAGGCCGCCTGGCTCTATGCCCAGTTCGTGGTGTCCAAGACGGTGGACGTGAAGAAGAGTCACGTCGGACTGACGATCATTCGCGACAGCAGCATCCGGCATGAATCATTCACCGAGCGCGCACCGAACCTCGGTGGCCTGGTCGAGTTCTACCGCTCGCCGGATCGCAAGCTCTGGACGGATACCGGCGTCAATGTTCCCGATTATCCGAAGCTCGCCCAGATCTGGTGGCAGCAGATCGGTGATGTCAGCGCCGGTACGTTCACGCCGCAGGAAGCCATGGATCGCCTGGCCGGGGAAATGGACCAGGTCATGGCGCGGATGCAGGCCGCCGATGAGCAGGCGGGCACCTATGGTGGTTGCGGGCCCCGGTTGAATCCCGAGTCCGATCCCGCGGAATGGCTCGCCAAGCCGGGTTCCCCCAAGGCGAAGCTCGACAACGAGAAGCCGCAGGGGGAGACGGTAACCTACGAGGAGCTGACCAAGCGCTGGGCCGAGGAGTAGCGCGGCCCGGCTCGATCATCAAGGAGCGGCCGGGGGGAGACATTCCCCCCGGCCCATTGCCGGGGGTAGGAAGTGGAGCAAACGTCAGGCAGCAGCGAGCGCGCCCGGCGCAAGTTGACGTCGCGCCAGAGCCAGATCGTCGGGATTGCCAGGACAAGCGGCATCGTGGAGGTGGACTCGCTGGCCGAACATTTCCATGTCACGCCGCAAACCATAAGGCGGGATCTCAACTTCCTGTGTACCAATGACTACCTGCGGCGTACGCATGGTGGTGCGGTATTCAATGACGCGGATGTCAATCTGGGTTACCAGGCCCGCCGACACCTCGCCGCGGAGGCCAAGCGCCGCATCGGAGAACTGGCCGCGAGCCTGATTCCGGAAGGCAGCTCCCTGTTCATCAATATCGGCACCACCAACGAGCAGGTCGCCCAGTACCTGAAAACCAAGCGGGACCTGATGGTGATCACCAACAACGTCAACGTGGTCACGATACTCATGGGTGCCACCGGTATCGAATTGATCGTCGCCGGCGGCGTCGTCCGGCATGAGGACAGCGGCATCGTCGGTGAACGTGCTTCCGATTTCCTGTCACAGTTCCGGGTGGATTACGCGATCATCGGCACATCGGCCATCGAGGAAGACGGCACGCTGTGCGATTACGATTACCGGGAGGTGCTGGTGGCCCGCGCCATCATCGAGCACGCGCGCTCGGTGATTCTGGTTGCCGATGCCACCAAGTTCGAACGCAGCGCACCGATCCGTATTGCCGATATCTCCAGGATTCAGCACTTCGTAACGGATCGCGAGCCACCGGCCGCGTTCACCGAAGCGTGCGCCACCGGCAATGTCTCGATCCACACGGTGAATGCACAGCGATGATGGACGCCGGGAAGGACGTGCAACCGTTCGACATCGCCGTCATCGGCGGCGGCATCAACGGTTGCGCGATTGCAAGGGATGCTGCCGGGCGAGGATTGTCCGTGTTGCTGCTGGAACAGGATGATCTCGCGTCGGCCACGTCGTCGGCCAGCAGCAAGCTGATTCACGGCGGTATCCGCTATCTCGAGCAGCATGACCTGAGACTGGTTCGTGAATCGCTCAAGGAACGCGATGTCGTGCTGAACATCGCACCCCATGTCTCCCGCCCGCTGCGTTTCGTGTTTCCTCACAACCCGAAGATGCGCCCGATGTGGCTGATCCGCACCGGCCTTTTCCTCTACGATCACCTTGGTGGGCACGAGTTCGCCGGCAGTCGCCGCATTCCGGACTTCAGGAACGACGAGGGAGGCAGATTGCTCAAGCCGGAATACACCAGCGGATTCGAATACTCGGACTGCTGGACCGATGATTCACGATTGGTGGTATTGACGGCGCGCGACGCGTCCCTTCGCGGCGCGCGAATACTGACTCGAACGCGGTGCGCACATGCCGCGAGCTCGGACGGTCTCTGGTCCCTCGAGGCGGAGGATGCCCGGACCGGTCACAGGCAGTCATTCAGGGCCCGCGAGCTGGTCAATGCCACAGGACCCTGGGTGTCGACCTTCCTGTCCCGAAACCTGGAGGCGGATCTCGTCAATCCCGAACGGACAAGGACGAGAAACGTGAAAGGCAGTCACCTGATCGCGAGGAAATGGTTCGATCACGACCACGCCTACATCCTGCAGAACTCGGATGAACGAATCGTGTTCGTTCTGCCGTTCGAGGACGACTACGTTCTGATCGGCACCACGGACCTGGATTACGACGGCGATCCCGGCCGCGCCGGGATCACCGACGCTGAACGGCGTTACCTGCTTGATTGTGTGCACGATTATTTCAGCCGGGAGATTCCCGAAACCGACATCGTGGGTAGCGTCGCGGGAGTCAGGGCGCTGTATGACGACGGTTCCAGCAGGCCGCAGGAAACCACCCGCGAGAGCGTGCTCACGTACTCGAAAACCCGTGACGGCGCCGGGTTGCTCAACGTGTTCGGCGGCAAGCTGACCACCCACCGGAAACTCGCGGAATCGGCCATGCGCACGATCGAGCGGAACAGCGGCGGGTTGCGGCCGCCATGGACCGCCGGCTCGCCGCTTCCAGGCGGGGAGTTCGAACCGTCCCGGCGGCGGGAATTGCAGGCCGAATACGCCGCGCGCTTTCCGTTCCTGCCCGGGAAGGTGGTCGCGCGCTGGTTTCGCAGTTACGGGCTGGACATCGACAAGCTTCTCGCCGGCGCCCGCGGCCTCGCGGATCTGGGTCACCACTTTGGTGCCGGCCTGTACGAGATCGAGTTGTCCTGGATGGTCAACGAGGAATGGGCCCGCACCGTCGAGGACATCCTGTGGCGGCGCAGCAAGCTGGGACTGAAGTCGGATGAAATCGACGTGACGGCGCTCGAGCAATGGCTGAAACGGAACACCGCGGCACCGTCGAGTGCCGGACGACCGGCCACGGGCGGAGTCGTGACATGACGGTCGAACTCCACAACGTGAACCTGCAGCGCGACGGCGTCGATTTCCTCAGCGACGTTTCGCTGGTCATCGAGCCCGGCGGCTTCAACATACTGCTCGGACCGACCCTGTCCGGCAAGACGACCATGTTGCGCACGATGGCGGGACTGGAAAGGCCCGACACGGGGCACGTGCTCGACAATGGCGCCGACGTGACCAGCACGCCGGTGCAGAAAAGAAACGTGGCAATGGTGTATCAACAGTTCATCAACTATCCCTCCATGACGGTGTTCGAGAACATCGCCTCGCCGCTCCGGGTGGCGCGCATGGGCCGCGAGGACATCGCCCGGCGCGTGCGGGAAGTCGCCGAGCTGCTCAGAATCGAAACGATGCTCGACCGGCGGCCCTCCGAGCTTTCCGGCGGACAGCAGCAGCGTGCCGCGCTGGCACGGGCACTGGTCAAGCGGGCGGGCCTGGTACTGCTCGACGAGCCCCTTGCCAATCTCGACTTCAAGCTCCGCGAGGAGCTCCGCAACGAGCTGCCCCGGCTTTTCGAGGAATCCGGGTCGACCGTGGTTTACGCCACCGCCGAGCCGGCCGAAGCTCTCATGCTGGGCGGCCATACCGCGACGCTGCACCAGGGCCGGGTAACGCAGTTCGGCAGCACCCACGAAGTGTTCCGGGAGCCGGCGGACCTCATCACCGCCAGCACGTTCTCGGATCCGCCCCTGAATGTCGCCGATGTCATCAAGCACGATGGCAGATTCGTCATGGACGATACGACGAGCTGGCCGGCGGGAGAGCGGCATGCGGATCTGCCGGATGGCGAGTACCGACTCGGCTTTCGGTCGCATCACCTGTCGCTCGGTGCGGGCGATGATCCTGCCATCAATCTCCGGGGCAGCGTGGAGCTTGCCGAGATCAGCGGATCCGAGACCTTCGTTCACCTCAACGTGGGAAGGCACCAGTGGGTGTCCCAGTCCCGGGGCGTGCACGGGATCGATGTCGGTCGGGAACTGACGGTTTCGGTGAACCCGGGCCATTTCATGATGTTCGCGCCGGACGGTCGGCGCGTGGACTGGAAAGAACAGCGCTGATGGCCGAAATCCAGCTCGATCGCGTCCGGCACAGCTACGAGGAGGATCCCGCCTCCGAGGCCGATTACGCGTTGAAGAATGTCGACCTGACCTGGGAAGACGGAGGCGCCTACGCCCTGCTCGGCCCCTCCGGGTGCGGCAAGTCCACATTGCTCAACATTGTCTCGGGGCTGCTGACGCCCAGCGAGGGAGACGTGCTCTTCGATGGCCGGTCCGTGCTCCGGATGTCGCCGGCCGAGCGGAACATCGCGCAGGTTTTCCAGTTCCCGGTGGTCTACGACACCATGACGGTCTACCGGAATCTCGCCTTTCCGCTGCAGAACCGCGGAATCGACCCGAGCGAGATCGATCGGCGCGTGCGGGAAACGGCCCGGATGCTCGATCTGGACGAGGCACTGGAACGACGTGCCGCGGGTCTGACGGCGGACAACAAGCAGAAGATCTCACTCGCCCGCGGACTGGTTCGTTCGGATGTCAACGTGATCATGTTCGACGAGCCATTGACGGTGATCGATCCCCACCTGAAATGGCAGCTCCGGTCACAGCTCAAGAAGCTGCATCAGCGTTTCAGCTTCACCATGATCTACGTGACCCATGACCAGACGGAGGCACTGACGTTCGCCGACAAGGTGATCGTCATGCATGACGGCGAGGTCGTGCAGGTCGGCACTTCGGAAGAGTTGTTCGAACGCCCCGAGCACACGTTCGTCGGCTACTTCATCGGCTCGCCGGGCATGAACCTGTTCCCCTGCGAGGTGCGCGACGACGGTGTCTGGATCGACAGCCAACGCGTACCGGTCGAGGCGCCTCCGTCACTCTCCCGGACGGCCGGCAACGTCGAGCTCGGTGTCCGGCCGGAATTCATCCGGTTCGACCCGGAAGGAATGCCCGTGGAAATGCACCGGGTGGCGGATGTCGGCCGTTACCGGATCGTGGACGCGGCGCTGGACGGGCATCCCTTCAAGATCCACTGCCCCGAGGGTATCGAGATACCGTCCGAGGACGCCAGGGTCGTGTTCGATCCGGGTCACGCCAGTGTCTACGTGGACGGCTGGAGAGTGGAGGGCGGTTCGCGATGATCCGGAAGACACCGAATCCGAAGGCCTGGTGGATGGTTGCGCCGGTACTGGCACTGGTGGCATTCAACGCCATCATTCCCCTGATGACGGTCGTCAACTATTCCGTGCAGGATACCTTCGGCGACAATGTCTTCTTCTGGGCGGGCATGACCTGGTACGAGCAGATCCTGAATTCTCCCCGCTTTCACGGGGCATTGATCCGGCAGCTCCTGTTCACCGCTGAAATCCTGCTCATCGAGGTACCTCTCGGCGTCATGGTGGCGCTGGCGATGCCCCGGAAGGGCGTCTGGGTATCGGTGTGCCTGGTGCTGATGGCGCTGCCGCTACTGATTCCCTGGAACGTGGTGGGCGTGATGTGGAACATTTTCGCGCTGCCCGACATCGGATTGCTGGGCCGCGCCATCAACGGCCTGGGAATAGACTACAACTTCACGCGACAGCCGACTTCTGCGTGGGTGACGGTCGTTGCCATGGATGTCTGGCACTGGACGTCCCTCGTGGTGCTGCTGGCGTACGCGGGGCTGCGTTCCATACCCGATGCGTTCTACCAGGCGGCGCGCATAGATGGTGCCAGCAACTGGCAGATCTTTCGCTACATTCAGCTGCCCAAGATGAAGCACGTCCTGACCATTGCCATTCTGCTGCGCTTCATGGACAGCTTCATGATCTACACCGAACCGTTCGTGCTGACCGGCGGCGGCCCCGGCAACACGACCACGTTCCTGTCGATCGACCTGGTCAAGATGGCGCTCGGCCAGTTCGACCTCGGTCCCGCGGCAGCCATGTCGCTGATCTATTTCCTGATTGTTCTCCTGGTCAGCTGGATCTTCTACAAGCTCATGATGCAACATGAGGAGCGACAATGAACCGCTTCAAGTGGCTCATACCGGCGTTATACATCGTCTTCATGTTGCTGCCCATCTACTGGCTCCTGAACATGTCGTTCAAGACGACCAACGAGATTCTCGGCACCTTCTCGTTGTTTCCGCACGAATTCACGGTTGCCAACTACGTCAAGATATTCACCGATCCGACGTGGTACTGGGGCTACATCAATTCGCTGACCTACGTGGTGATGAACACGATAATCTCCGTCACCGCGGCTCTACCCGCCGCATACGCGTTCTCCCGGTATCGTTTCCTCGGCGACAAGCATCTCTTCTTCTGGCTGCTGACCAACCGCATGGCTCCGCCGGCGGTGTTCGCCCTGCCGTTCTTCCAGCTCTACTCGGGGCTGGAGCTGTTCGATACCCATATCGCCGTGGCGCTCGCCCATTGCCTGTTCAACATTCCGCTGGCGGTATGGATTCTCGAAGGATTCATGTCGGGTGTGCCCAGAGAGCTGGATGAAACCGCCTACATCGACGGCTACTCGTTCCCGCGATTCTTCGTCAGGATATTCATTCCGAGCATTGCCTCGGGCGTGGGTGTCACCGCCTTCTTCTGCTTTATGTTCTCCTGGGTCGAGCTGTTGCTGGCCAAGACCCTGACATCGGTCGCGGCCAAACCCATCGCGGCCACCATGACGCGAACGGCCAGCAGCTCCGGGTACGAACTGGGTCTCCTGGCGGCGGCGGGTGCACTGACCATCATTCCCGGCGCCATCGTGATCTGGTTCGTGCGCAACTACATCGCCAAGGGCTTCGCCCTCGGCCGGGTTTGAGGAGGCGACGCGATGCTCTCCTGGATGGCATGGACCTGGCCCACCGCGGCATTCTTCGTCTTCATCGTCTGCTGCCTCGTGGTGATGTTCATCTGGGAGAAGCTGTCGCCCGGCTACGCGCCCCGGGATGGCGTGTTCGGTCTCCGCACCACGCGCGGGGACAGGCTGTTCATCTCGCTGCTGGGCACGGCGTTCATTTTCATCGGCTGGCTGGCGTTCTACGGCACGCCGCTGTGGGGCGGGCTGGCGATCGCGATACTCTGGTTCGTCTTCGTGTTCCGCTGGGTGTAGGGCGTCGGCGAGAGCAGGTACGAGGAGAGCAGGTCCGGTGCGTGCTCTTCCCTTGGTGGCCCGGGATCGAGTAGCGGCTTGCCATGCGTACAGCTCCGATCTGGCGCCCGACCGGGCTGCCGGACAGTCGGAAGAGGCGGGGAACCGGCTTGATGTCCCCCGCCTGTCCCGTTTCAGAAGCTCAGCGTACCGGCACCTCGCTGGATGCGCTCGTGCATCGGGCTGGCGCCGGTAATGACCACCCCTTCGAGCAGGTCTTCCTGTTCGTAGCCGCGTGCCTTGACACAGGGGGTGCAGGCCCAGAGTTCGCCGCCGCGTGTCATGAAGTCCTCCACCAGGGACTTCAACGGTTCCAGCGGCTGGACGTGGGTCAGGTCCGCGGCTCGCTTGCGGACGATGTCCACGGCGGAGCTGGTCAGGAAGATCGCCACGTCGAGACCGGCGGTGATTCCGCCATTGGCGATGGTGAAGCCGACCGAGGCCAGTTCCTCGTCCGGACCGTGGGTGATGACCACGACCAGCTCGTTGGTCTCTTGCGACATGATGGATGCTCTCCTGTTGTTGCTTGCAAAAAAAGCCGGGCACGGTATGTGGCCCACTCCCAGGACGCGGGAGGTGCTCTGATTGTTCCCGGAAATATCCGATCCGGAGGATACTTTCCCGGGCTTTTCGCCATCTCGTGGGGGGGCTCACTCTCGCACCCGAATGTTCAGGTGCACCGGCAAATGACGGAACACCGAAGACACCGAACGCACCGAATACACCGAGATGAAGCTTGCAGGAGCGACGTCAGTCGCGAACGGCCGGCGCAAGGCCGGTGCAGGGGCCAGCAAGCCTGTCCGTTCCCACCCATTCCGATCGGCCCTTTCGGTGTCTTCGGCGGGTTCGGTGCCTTCGGTGGTTATTGCTCATCAGCGGTTTCGCCATGCCCGGCCCACGCAAGGTAGTGATGATCCCTTTCCTGCATGGAGGTCCCATTCCGACAGTGGGGTGCGACGTCGGCCGGAAGGAATCAATCGATCACGGTCAGTGAATGCCTTCTCTCGTCCTTGTGACCGGGCACAGGTGCTCCACGCGTTCTTGAAGGGTGGTTGAATCTCTGCTACGCGTATGGAATAACGTTTCGGGCCGCCAACCCCGTCGTACGGGAGCATCCCTGTACGATTCGAAGAGCCGGGAAGGATCCCGGAATCGTGCTTGCCCGCCGGAACGGGGACCGGATTCCAGTGCTTCCGGGACGTGTATTGCCATGGAGGACAAGACCATGCCTGATTCGACGGATATCAATGACTTTCTCGAGGACGAGGGAGTAATCAGGGGGCTCGACGAGCTCGAGCGCAATTTCGTCCGCAAGGGCAGGGTGATATCCGATGTCGTCGACGGCCAGGGCAATCAGTATGTCGATCTCGTGCTCGAGGGCGGCGGAGTGCTCGGGATCGCCCTGGTCGGCTACACCCATGCACTGGAGCGGGCCGGAATTCGGGTACTGAGTGTCGGCGGGACTTCGGCCGGGGCGATCAACGCCATGATGATCGCGGCCGCGGATGCTCCGTCACGGCCGAAGAGCGAGCGGCTCCTGCAGGTCCTGGCGGATCTGAGGATGTTCGATTTCGTCGACGGCAAGGACGACGACGACGATGACGCCAGGGACTTTGCCCGGGCGATGGTGCGCGGAATGGGACCGATCAAGGCGGTCTGGCTCGGCGGGCAGATCATGGACAACATCAACGATCATCTGGGGCTGAATCGCGGTGAGGCATTCCATCGCTGGATGAAGAAGCATCTGCGCGCTTTCGGGGTTCGAACGACCGCCGATCTCGTCGAGCGCATGCGCTCGGTTCCGACCGATCTGCACCACAGGGAAACCGGCAAGCGCATCACGGCGGCCCGGGCGAATCCCCGCATGGCCATAGTCGCGGCGGATGTCTCGACGGAGACGAAGGTCGACTTCCCCCGCATGGCGGGCCTGTACTACAAGGATCCCGAGGCGGCGAACCCGGCCGATTTCGTGCGCGCCTCGATGTCGATTCCGATGTTCTTCTTTCCGTTCCGTCTGAAGAATCTTCCGCGTGGACACGATGCGGTCAGGCGCTGGAACGAGCTGGCCGGCTACCGAGGCAAGCTGCCGCGGGAAGTCCTGTTTGCCGACGGCGGCATCATGTCGAACTTCCCGATCAACCTGTTTCACAGGCAGGGCGTGCCGACGCGACCGACGCTGGGTGTCAAGCTGGGGGTCGACCGGTCCGAGCCCCAGGATCTCGACAAGCCGCTGGCGTACCTGGGCGGTTTGTTCAATGCTTCGCGGCATGCGGCCGACTATGACTTCATCGCCCGCAATCCCGACTACAGGCAGCTGGTGAGCTACATCAGGACCGGCAAGCACAACTGGCTGGATTTCTTCATGGATACCGACGCGAGGGTGGACCTGTTCCGGCGCGGTATCGAAGCGGCGGTTGAATTTCTGGGCAAGTTCGATTGGGAGAAGTACAAGATCGAACGCTCGAAGTGAGGGTGACGCCGGCGATGCGGAATCCGGTCCGGTTCGAGTCCCGGCCGGAACCGGCTGATATCAGTGCCGGGGCCGGGATCCCGTGCGCGTGTCCGCGGATCCGGATTCGGCATAGGCATCCACGGGACGAGGGATCGCGCCGGTGGGCGGCTACGGCCGCTCGTCGGCCCGGGCGCGCCATTGCCGGAGGAACCACAGCAGGGCGAGCGCCTGCAGCCCGACGACTCCGCCGAAGGCGATCCGGTAGCCGGCCGGATCGTAGTGATGCGTGACGGGATCCTCCCAGCCGCTCAGCACGATGCCGATGCCCCATTGCACGACGAAGGCGGCGAGAAACACGAGCACGTTCAGTGCCGTGTTGGCCCGGCCGGCGAGATCGCGCGCGAAATGCTGCGACAGCAGGGCGTAACTGAGACTGCCCGCTGACGAGAGGATCCCCAGCCCGGCGAGCAGTCCCCACAGGATCGTCGGCCCGGTGGCGCCCGCG
>CAYZHJ010000012.1:0-2445 GCA_964478305.1 uncultured Ectothiorhodospiraceae bacterium | reverse complement strand
CGACAAGGGAGAAGCCGGCAAGACCGCCGAACAGCATGCGCCAGTCGAGGAAACCGAGGAACCATTCGACCGGCACGGTTGCACTGATGGCGCCGAGCGCACCGAAGGTGAGCAGGAACGCGTTGACCGACGGCAGGCGTTGCGGTGGGAACCACATCGGCGAATGCCTTGAAGGATGCCATCATGCAGCAGGAAACGCCGGCACCGATCAGGGCACGCCCGATCGACAGGCCGACCAGGCCGTCGGCGAGCGCGAAGACGGTCGAACCGAGGGCCGCCAGGGTCAGCAATCCCGCCTCGACACGACGCGGGCCGAAACGGTCCAGCAGCATGCCGAGCGGCAACTGCAGGACGGCAAAGGCCGCCATGTACATGCTGGTCAGGAAGCCGAGCGCATCGGCGCTCACCCCCGTGTCCGCCACGAGATCGGGTGCCGCGACCGCGTTCACCGTGCGAAAGACGTAGGATGAGGTAATAGCCGGCCGCGAACGGCAGGAAGAGGCGCAGCACGAGGGCGGGGCGCAGGGGCTGGTGGTCGGTGACGGCCGGATCCGGCACGCGATCGCTCCTGGAAGGGAAGACACGCGAGTCTAGCAGGCGGCCCGCCGCTCCCGGAGCGCGCATTCGCGGCCGCCAGCCGGAACCGGCCTGTGCGGGCAGACGGTTTCCGGATCTACTCCGAACCGGGCGTTTCCCCGGCCAGGGCGGTCCAGGTTTCGGCGGTCACCGTGCCGAGGAAATCGAACTCCGCGTCGCCGCGCGGTTGCACGATGGCGGCACCGGCCTCGGGCGGCCGCGCGCCCGCCGCCAGCAGGAAGACGTTGCCGTGCGCGACGAGCACCGTGTTGGTCCCCTCCGGCGGCGGCGTGCCCAGGCGGCGCCGGGCCGACGTGCGCAGCGCGTCCCGGCCGCCGACGTAGTCCGCCGCCCGCGCGTTGAGGAGGTCGCGGGTCGTCGTGACCGGCCCGAGATCCAGCAGCTCGGCGGTCTGCACGCACCGGCAATAGGGACTGGAATGGACCGAATCGACCGGAATGCCGAGCCGGCCCATCGCCCGGCCGATCTCCCGCGCAATCCGTCGTCCCTCGTCCGAGAGCTGGCGCATCCGGTCGGGGTCGCAACTGGTCCAGTCGCCGTCGGCGCGGACATCATCGTGCCGCGACCAGTCGGTGGGCGCATGCCGGAAATAGAGTACGTATCCGCCGTCCGCCAGTGCCCGAACGAGCTCGCGCTCGTCGGCTGCCGGCAAGGGTTGCAGCACGCCCGACAGCACGGCGAGTGCCGCGAGCAGGGCGGTGAGCAGTCGGCGGTCGACGGCGGAACGGGGCATGCCGTTCATCCCGGTCGAGAATCGGGGCGGAGTACAATCCCGTCCATTCCAACACTTTTCCGTGGGAGGTGGAATTCGTGCCGGCTCGTGACCTCGCTGTGGCATGCATGCTCCTGATCCCGTCGGTTGCGGCGGTACACGCCGGCGAGCCGCGTATCGACGCCATGCCGACGGGCATGATCACGGTCGACGGGCAGGTGCACGAGGTCCGCATCCCGCGGACACCGCAGCACCGGTCCGCCGGTTTCCAGCACGTAGCCCCCGAACGCATGGCCGGCGAGGCGCTCTACTATCGCTACGATCCGCCACGCAGGCCGAACTTTCACATGAACAACGTCGCCCGGCCGCTCATGCTCGCCTGGATCGCGCCCGACGGGCGGGTCCTGGAGGTCGTGCACATGCATCCCGAAAGCGACGACCACCTCGCGCCCGAGCCGGTCGGGGCGGTGCTGGAATACACGGAGGGGCACCCCCTGGCCGAACGGGTGCGGCCCGGTGTGCGGATCTCCCGCGCGGGCGGTGACTGATGCCCCGCCTGCTCCCGAACGTCATGGTGCATTCGTGATGAACGGTACGGACCATCCGGACTCGACGCGATCCATCGCCTCGGGAAAGCGGCTGCTGCCGCGGTTGTTGCTGCTGTCGTGTATCGCCCATGTTTCCGTGACAGCACACGGTTCCGGAGACGCGGTCGCGTCGCTGCGGCAGGCGCTCGCGGCGGCCTGCGATGCACCCTCGTCGAGTCTGGAGCAGATGGCCGCGCGGATTCCCGGCAGCAGCGGCATCGCCGAGGAACCGCTTGTCGTGCGGGATACCGTTGTCGGCTGGAAGCGACGCTTCGCACTGCCGGATGGTGCCGGGATCCGGATCGAGCGTCTTGCACCCCGCGATCGATTGCGTCGAATGGTCGTCGAGTACCAGGCGGTTGCCCAGGGTGGAGGTACCCGGCCTCGTCTCGCGGCGATCGCCGATGCGGACTGCACGATACGCCTGGGGCGGCGCCTGCTGTACGAGCCGGATTCTCCGCAACCCGTCGCCATCGAACACCTGGACCGGTCGCTCGAGGCCACGGGCGAGCGCGAGCCCCTGAACCCAGTCGTGCCGGAAGGTGCGGA
>CAYZHJ010000011.1:5035-41569 GCA_964478305.1 uncultured Ectothiorhodospiraceae bacterium | reverse complement strand
GGCGTTGTTTTCGCAAGAGCAATCTCTCGCAGAGGCGCGGAGAACGCCGAGTAGAGAATGGAATGGAACCGCGAATGAACGCGAATGCTGGCGCGTCACTGCATTGTGCGAGTCGGAGCTGCGCTGATGGCGGAGCGATGCAGGGAAGTAGGTTGGGCCGACGAAGGAGGCCCAACATTCGTGGCACGGACCCGAAATGGCAAGACCCGGAGGGTGTCCCGAATGGCGCTTTGTTGGGCCTCCTGACGTCGGCCCAACCTACGTCCCTGTGGGTTTGTTCTCCTTTTCTCTTCCCGGCGTTCTCCGCGCCTCTGCGAGATTCAATCAATCATCACAAAGAAATGCAGGCCGTGAAGCACGCCGCAGGCGGCCAGCGCGGCGGCCACGTCGTCGGCCATGACGCCGGCGCCGCCGGGGACGCGGCGGTCGAGCCAGGAGATGGGCCAGGGCTTGAGCACGTCGAAGGCACGGAAGGCGATGAAGCCCGCCAGCAGCCAGAGCGGCTCCGCGGGCAGGCCGATCAGCACCAGCGGGAAACTCGCCAGCTCGTCCCAGACGATGGCCGGATGATCGTGCCGCTGCAGCCGTTTGCCGGCGTGGCCGCAGATGAACGCCCCCGCCGCGACCAGGACCAGCGTGGCGGCGATGTAGAGCCACGAACCGGTCCCGCCGACGGCAAGCGCGGCGGCCAGGAGGACGCCGACCACCGTGCCCGCGGTACCCGGTGCCCGGGGTACCAGCCCGCTGCCGAAGCCGAGCGCCAGCAGCATGACCGGATCGCGCAGATCGGCCGGTCGCGGATCGCGGCCCGGGTGCAGATCTTTCCTGTGTTCATCGATCATCGTCGAAATGCCGATAGCCGTGACCGGACACCGGTTCCACCCGCCCGTTCTCGTCTCTCAGACGGACGCCCGGCCCATCGTCCACCACGCCGATCGGCGTGACCGCCACGTCGAGCGCGTCGAGCCAGTCCATGTCGCCGGCGAGTCCCGCCGGCAACGTGAAACACAGTTCGTAGTCATCGCCGCCATTGAGAATCCACTCCCGTACCGCCTCCGCTTCCCCGGCGGCTACAAGCGCAGGCGAAACGGGCAGACGATGCTCGTCGAGCCGGATGCCGACCCCGCCGGCCGCGGCAATGTGACCGGCATCGGAAGCGAGGCCGTCGGAGATGTCGATACAGGCCGTCGCCCGGCCCCGCAGCGCCAGGCCGAGCGCGACCCGCGGCACGGGCCGGCTCAGGCGGGCGTACAGGTGTGGATCGACATCCGGTGCCCCGCATTGCAGTTGCGCCAGCGCGGCGGCGGCCTCGCCGGGAGAACCGCTGACGAAGACATGATCGCCGATGCGCGCGGCGCCGCGTCCCAGCGCCTGACCCGTCGGCACATGGCCGGCCACCTGGACCGTGACCGCGAGCGGGCCGGCCGTGAAATCGCCGCCGATGACGGCAAGCCCGTGTTCCTCCGCCAGCTCGCCGAAGCCGTGGACGAAGGCGTCGAGCCAGGCGCCGGGATCGGGCCCGCGCGGCAGGGTGAGCGCGAGCGTGGCCCAGGCCGGCTCGGCACCGGCGGCGGCGAGATCGCTCAGCCCGCAGGCCAGCGACTTCCAGCCCAGATCCTCGGGCGAAGTGATCTCCGGGAAATGCACCCCGGCCACCAGCGTGTCGATCGACACGGCCAGCTCGTGCCCCGTCGGGACCGTCACGCGGGCACAGTCGTCACCGATGCCCCGAACGACATCGGGCCGCTCGCGCCCCAGGCGGCGGAGGTAATGGTCGATCAGGTCGAATTCCGAAGCCATCGCGCCCTCGTCACTTCAGGATACCGGGATCGTAGACCCGCATTGTGCGGATTGAAACGCCGTGCGACAGACCTCTCGCAAAGGCGCAAAGCTCGCGAAGAACAATAATCTCGCAGAGGCCGCAGAGAACGCGGAGTTAGAGAATTAAAAGGAACCGCGAATGAACGCGAATGGGCACGAATCAAAGACGCTGCGTTTCGCAGGGTGTCGGAGCTGCGCTGACGGCGATCGGGCCACTCAAGCCTTGATCAAGGAACCTCAGACGAACACGGATTTCGTAGGCCCGCTTGCGCTGCAGCGCAGGCCGGCCTACCTGCCTGTTCGCTTCGCCATCAGCGCAGCTCTGACTCGCCGTACACAGTGACACGCCAATATTCGCGCCCATTCGCGTTCATTCGTGGTTCCTTTTTATTCTCACTCCGCGTTTTCTCTGCGACCTCAGCGAGATTCATGATCCTTGAATTCGTGGGCGCGGATGTCGTGGGCCAGCCGGTCCACGATGCCGTTGATGAATCGATGACCCTCGCTGGCGCCGTAACGCCGGGCGAGTTCCACCGCCTCGTTGATCACGACCCGGACCGGGACCTCCGGGCGCTCGAGCAGTTCGTGGCAGGCCAGGCGGAGAATCGCCCGCTCGACCGGATCCACCATGGCGAGCGAACGCTGCAACAGCGGGGCGATTGCGGCATCGAGGCGTTCGATGTCGCGCGGAATCGCGCGCATCAGCTCGCGGAAATAGTCGACATCGGCCCGCCCCGTGTCGCGGCCGTCGACGAACTGCAGCAGGATGTCGTCCGGGTCGTCGCCGCCGACCTGCCACTGGTACAGCGCCTGGACCAGCAGGCAGCGCGCGCGGTGGCGCGCGGCGGAGGCGCTTCGGGGGGCATGCGCCATTGGCGGTTGCTCAGAGTCTGCGCAGCAGGCTGACCATCTCGAGCGCGGTCAGGGCCGCATCGGCGCCCTTGTTGCCGGCCTTGGTCCCGGCCCGCTCCAGTGCCTGCTCGATGGTGTCGGTGGTGAGCACGCCGAACGCGACCGGTACGCCGTGGCGCTCGGCCGCACGCGACAACCCCCGGCTGCATTCGCCGGCGACGTGGTCGAAATGCGCCGTGGCACCACGGATGACGCAACCGAGCGCGATCACGGCATCGTGCTTGCCGCCCCCCGCGAGGCGATCCACCACCAGCGGCAGCTCGTAGCACCCGGGGACGCGCACGAGCGTGATCCGGTCATCGTCGACGCCGCTGCGGCGCAGCACATCGAGTGCGCCGTTCAGCAGCGATTCGGTGATGAAACCGTTGAACCGGGTGACCGCGATCGCCACGCGGGCATCCTCGGCCCGCAGATCGCCCTCGATCGTGTGCACTTCACTCATCCTGCCAGTCTCCCCGGTCTGTTTTCCCGATTGTACAACAGGTTACGTGAAATTCTTGAACGACTTCCAACGGCATGTGCCAGCCTGAAGGTTGTGCGACGGGCCTCTCGCCAGGGAAGACATGAATCTCGCAGAGCCGCAGAGAACGCAGAGAAAACGCGAAGAAGGGATGAAAGACGTGATGGCGAGGACGAGCCGCGCCTGCGCACCCATTCCTGACCGGTCATTCGTGTTCCTGTCATTGTCTGCGTGTTTCTCCGCGTTCTCTGCGGCTCTGCGAGATTGCTTTTCTTCGCGAGCTTCGCGCCTTCGCGAGAGGCACGTCGCACGGTGTACCCATCTGCCTCAATGGGTAATGTAGTCGACGATCTCGAGCCCGAAGCCGGCGATGCCGTGGAAGATCTTGGGGGCGCTCATCAGGCGCATGCGGCGCACGCCCAGATCCGACAGGATCTGCGCGCCGATGCCGTACGTGCGCAGGTCTTCCGGGGCATCGCTGCTGCGATCGCCCTGGCCCGGGCGGCCGCCGGCGATCTGGTAGGCGCGGATGCGCTGCACCAGCTCGCGCGGGCTCTCCGGCCGGCGCAGGATCACGACCACGCCCTCGCCCATCTCGGCGACCCTGCGCATCGCGTCCTGCAGCGGCCAGCCGCAGCCGTGGGACGCGCCGAGCGTGTCGCACAGCATGTTCTCGACGTGCACGCGCACGTTGGTCGGCTTTTCCGGGTCGATCTCGCCGGCCACCAGCGCCAGGTGCAGCCCGTTCTCGACCGTGTCCTGGTACGCGTACAGGTGAAAGTCGCCGTAGGCGGTCGGGAATTCGCTCGCGGCGACACACTCCAGGGTCTTCTCGTGCTGCAGCCGGTAGCGGATCAGGTCCTCGATGGTGCCGATCTTGATCCCGTGCTGCTGCGCGAAGCGTTCCAGGTCCGGCCGCCGCGCCATGGTGCCGTCGTCGTTGAGGATCTCGACGATGACCGAGGCCGGTTCCAGCCCCGCCAGGCGTGACAGGTCGCAGCCGGCCTCGGTGTGTCCGGCGCGCGTGATGACCCCGCCGCTGCGCGCCATCAGCGGGAAGATGTGACCCGGCTGCACCAGATCTTCCGGCCGCGCTTCGGGCCTGACCGCCGCCTGCACGGTGCGCGCGCGGTCGGCCGCCGAGATGCCGGTCGTCACGCCCTCGGCCGCCTCAATGGAGACGGTGAAATTGGTCCGGTGCGGGGTCTGGTTGTCGCTCACCATCAGCGGCAGCCGCAACTGCTGGCAACGTTCGGGCGTGAGCGTCAGGCAGATCAGTCCGCGGCCGTGCATGGACATGAAGTTGATGTCCTCCGGCCGGACCTTCTCCGCGGCCATCACGAGGTCGCCCTCGTTCTCGCGATTCTCGTCGTCCATGATGATGGCCATCCGTCCCTGGCGGATGTCCTCGATGATGTCTTCGATGGAATCGAGCTGCATGATGGCCTCAGGTCAGCGCGCGGGGCAGGTTACACGCCCGTTTCGCGAGGTGCCAGCCGGCGTTCACTCGCCGATGAATCCGCTGCGGCGCAACAGATCCCGCGTCACGCCACCTTCCACTTCCGTATCGTCCGTGGCCGCGAGCAGCCGTTCCAGGTAGCGCGCGATCACGTCGACCTCGATGTTCACCGCACGGCCGATCGCCGCGTCTCCCAGGGTCGTGTGCGTCAGCGTGTGCGGCACGATGTTGACCCCGAACTCGCTGCCGGCCACCTCGTTCACGGTCAGGCTGATGCCGTCCACGCAGATCGAGCCCTTCGGCGCGACATAGCGCGCCAGCGGTCCGGGCACGCGGATGCGCAGGCGCCGGCTGGCGCCGTCCGGTTCGCTGGCCGCGATTTCGCCGACACCGTCGACATGGCCAGCCACGAGATGTCCGCCGAGACGGGTGGTCGGCAGCAGTGCCCGTTCCAGGTTGACCCGGTCGCCGCTGGCGCGCGAACCGAGCGTGGTATGGGCCAGGGTTTCGGCCGAGACATCCACGTGGAAGCCCCTTTCGTCGGGATCGACCGCGGTCAGGCAGGCGCCGTCCACCGCGATGCTGTCGCCGGCCTGCAGGCCGCGCATCAGCTCCGCGCCGGGCTTCAGCCGCAGGCGCCGGTCGCGCCCGTGATTCTCGACCGCGGCGATGCGGCCGACCGCTTCCACCAGGCCGGTGAACATCACTCCTCCCCCTGCTCGCGCAGCGCGAAGCTGCGCACGCTCAGCGGCAGCCCGCTGCCAGTGTCGAACTCCGCGCCCGCCGTCACGCCGATGCGGGCGATTTCCTCGGCGCTGTCGATCCGGTCCCAGACGGCATGCATCGCGCCGAGTGCGTAATCGGAGCCCGAGCCGGCCGCCCAGAAGCGGCGATAGTCGTGGACCTCGCGCAGTGCATAGACACCAAAGATTCCCCAGGGGTTGGCGATCAGGGCATCGATGCGCGACGACTCGTACGGATCCTTGTCACCCTCGTCCTCGCGCGGGTTGAGGAAATAGTGCTCCTTGAGCTCGGCGTGCAGTTTCCGGAACGTCTCGAAGATCGCCATCCGGTCGTGCAGCTCGGGCCGGATGCGCTGCTCGCGCAGCACGCTCTCCAGCACCGGCGCATGCGCGCTGCTGCCGACGATCGAGATGGCCCCGTCGCCGACCTCCTGGATCTTGTCGTTGTGGCGATCGTACTGCGGCGGCAGCTTCTGCTCGCCGAAGGTGGTGAGCGAATCCGCCGCGATGCAGGCGACCCCGCGCTTGCGGACGACGACGACCGTGCTCATGGCTGCTCCCGGTTGACGATCGGATAGGCGCGGATGCGCAGATCGCGCCCCACTTTCCGGATTTCATGCATGTGCAGTGACATGCGCTCCTCCATCGATGCCAGCGGTGCCAGGGTCAGCAGTCCGCGCGCGCTGTCGCCCAGCAGGTGTGGCGCCAGGTAGATCAGCAACTCGTCGGCGAAACCGGCCTCGAGCAGGCGCCCGCACAGGGTCGGACCGGCCTCCACGTGCACCTCGTTGAACTCGCGTTCGGCCAGCGCCGCGAACAGGGCGGCGAGGTCCACGCCGCCCGGTCCGGCCGGCAGCTCGACGATCTCGGCGCCGCGCCCGGCCAGCGCGGCGGCTCGTTGCGGCACACGTTCGCTGCAGAAGATCAGTACCTGCTCGTGCAGCTCGAACAGGCGCGCGTCCGGCGGCACGCCGAGCCCGGAATCGACAATCGCCAGCCGGGGCTGACGCTGCAGCTTCTCCCCCGGCAGGCGCGCATTCAGTGCCGGATCGTCCACCTCGACCGTCGCGCGCCCGGTCAGGATGCAGGAACTGCGCGCCCGCCAGCGATGCACATCGGTACGTGCGGCCTCGTCGGTGATCCAGCGGCTCTCGCCCGAGGCCAGGGCGGTGCGGCCGTCGAGGCTCATCGCCAGCTTGACCCGGACCCAGGGACGGCCGCTGGTGATGCGCTTGACGAAGCCGACATTCAGCGTGCGCGCCGGGGCCGCGGCCGAATCCAGGCGCTCGGCGGCGATCCCGGCCGCCTCCAGTTCCGCCAGGCCGCGGCCGGACACCTGCGGGTTCGGATCGCGCAGCGCACAGACGACGCGGGCTACGCCGGCCTCGATCAGCGCCCGGGTGCACGGCGGCGTGCGGCCGTGATGACAGCAGGGCTCCAGCGTGACATAGACCGTCGCGCCGCGGGCCCGCTCGCCGGCGGCCTGCAGGGCGTTGACCTCGGCGTGCGCCTCGCCGGCGGCGGCATGCCAGCCCTCGCCGACGATCTCACCGTCCCGTGCGATGACGCAACCCACGCGCGGATTGGGATCGGTCGTGTACAACCCGCGCGCGGCCAGGCGCTGGGCCCGGGCCATCATGGCCACATCCGTCGCCGATGCCATTGCGTTCAGTGGCCCTTGTCTGCATCGACGCCCGGCAAGGGGAGTTGCTGGCGCCGCGCCTCTTCCGGATCCGGCTCCCGTTCCAGGCGCTCGATCTCGTGACGGAACGCGGCCACGTCCTCGAATTCGCGGTAGACCGAGGCAAAGCGGATGTAGGCCACCTGGTCGAGGCGGCGCAGTTCGTCCATCACCAGCTCGCCGATCCGGTGCGAGTCGATCTCGCGTTCGCCGCTGGTGCGCAGGCGCCGCTTGATGCGGGTGAGAGCGAGATCGATCGCCTCGGTCTCGACCGGCCGCTTCTCCAGGGCACGCATGAAACCGCTGCGCAGCTTGTCCTCGGAGAACTGTTCACGCGAGCGGTCGCGCTTGATGACCCGGGGCAATGCCAGATCGACCGCCGATTCGTAGGTGGTGAATCGTTCGCCGCAATCGGTGCACTCGCGCCGCCGCCGGACCTGCTCGCCCTCGTTCGCGAGGCGCGAGTCGATCACCCGGGTGTCGGCATGATGGCAGAATGGGCACTGCATGTTCGACGGTCGCCTTGCGATCCTGGACGAATGGGCGGCCACCGCACGACCGCGAACCGCCGATTATACCTTTCCGGGCCCGGAGCAGCAGCAATGTACGCAATATCTGGTAGGCGACAGGCGCTTCGCGCCCAGGCATTGGGGCTGCTCGCCATGCTCTGCCTGCTCCCGCCCTCCGCCGGAGCCGACCGCCTGCAGGTCCGGGCCAGCGGTATCGGCCATCCCGACACGAATGCGTTCGACCTGCACATCGTGCGCGAGGATCTCGATGCCGATTACGACGATACCGACGCGACCGAGATCCTGCGCCTGCGCCGCGTGGGCATTTCCTTCCACGAGAACCTGAACGACTCGAGCCGTATCGGCGTGCGCCTGGGGTATGCCGGCTTCACCCAGTCCGGTCGTGCGAGCACTGCCGGTTTCGACCCGACCGGTTACTTCGGGGAGCTGGATTTCGAGGGTGGCTGGCCCGCCGACAGCCGCTTCCGGGCCGCGCTCGGCGCGAGCTGGCGCTATACCAGCGTGGACACTGCGGACGAGACCACCGAGGTGTCACTGGACTGGCAAACACTGGAGTTGCGGCCGGGGCTGCGAGCCGTACTGACACCGAAACTGCAGCTGATGCTGGGCGTCAGTGCCACGGCGGTCGATGGCAGCGAACGCGTAACGGGAACGACCCGAACGACCACGGATTTCTCGGAGGAGAAGGGCGAAGGCGCCTTCGCCATCCTGGAATACCACCGTGACGATCGCGACGTGGTCGCCCTGCGCCTGCGCGGCGGCAACCCGCAGGGTCTGTATTTCGCCTTCGAACACCGCTTCCGCTACTGAAGCGCCGGCTTTCCGGCTTCCCACCGCCCTGGCCGCCACCGTTTCGATGGGTGATACCCACACGGGAATTCTCAACAATAATATTTTTATTATCAGTAAGTTGCAGATTATTTATCAGATGACTTCTCGTTTGTGGAACCTGCGCGGTCCCTCCCACTGCGATGCAGCCCGCGGCCGGCGCTTTCGGCCTTGGCCGAGATCAGTTCCCACTCCGCCTCGATCCGTCCCAGCAGCCGATCCCACCAGTGCCAGTCCGTGCCCGCCGCACGTGATGCCAGATCGAGCGACTGGTAGAGCGCCAGTACCTTGCCGGCGCAACGGCTGCGGTCGAAGTACGACGCCATCGTGCGGGCACCTTCGGCCCAGCGTGCGCGCAGCGAGGCATCCGCCAGCATTTCCCTCAGCACCTCCGCCATGGCCGTGGCGGGCATTGTGGCGGCCAGCAACCGCCCGTTGATGCCGTCACGCACGACATCGCGCACACCGGGTCCGTCGAGCGCGATCACCGGCAGCCCTGCCGCCATGGCCTCGGCCAGCACCATGCCCTGGGTCTCCGACTGCGAGGCGAAGGCGAACAGGTCCATGGCCGCGTAGGCATCGAACAGATGATCCCCGGCGAGCTTGCCGGTCATCAGCAATCGCCCTTCCCCGCCCTGCTCCTGCAGGATGCGCTGGATGGCCGCGCTCTCCGGACCGTCACCGACGACCAGGAACCGGGCCCGCGGCTCGTCGCGCAGGGCGGCGGCCACGGCCTCGGCCAGAAACGGCAGGTTCTTTTCCCGGGCCAGCCGCCCGACATGGCCGATGACCACGGCATCCTCCGGAATGCCCCGCTCGTTGCGAAAACGGGCACCGTCCCCGTGCGCGAATGCGGTCGTGTCGATACCGGTCGGGATGGTATGAACCGGCGTCTCGACGCCGCGTTCCCGCAACAGGTCGGCGACGCTCTCCGACGGCGCGATGACGGCATCGCAGGCGTTGGCATACTCGGTCGCGAGCCGGATCACGAAACGCTTCAGCGCCGGCGAGTCGAACGGCACGTAGTGGGTGTACTGCTCGTAGAGGGTGTGGTGGGTGAACACCAGCGGCCGATGCAGCGCATACGATATTCGCAGGGCGGTATCACCGAGAAGGAAGGGGTGATGACTGTGCAGGATGTCCGGACCGAAGCGATCGATGCGCGAACGCACGAGCTGCGGCAGGGGCACGCGCACGGAGAAGTCACTGCCATTGAAGTTCTGCCAGGCCGGCACTCGCAGGATGTCCGGGTCACGCTCGTACCGGTCCCCGGGAAAGCTGGGCGCGATGACCAGTACCTCGTGGCCGGCATCGCGGCATTGCCGCACCAGTGAGCCGACCGACCGGGCCACGCCCCCGACGTGGGGGCTGTAGGTATTGGTCAGCATGCAGATCTTCATCGTCGCGCGGCTCCCGGCCACAGGGGTGCAGGGCGGTTTCCGGACCGCCAGGTCATGAACTTCAACAGCTCACGAGCATCTGCGGTTCCCCGTCGGCCGGGATCTCGCACTGACGGAACCCCGGCACACAGGCATGCAGCCGCGGCGGCGAACCACGCCAGGCGCCATTCACGCGTATGCGATGCCCCTCTGCGAGCGGTTCCAGCGCCACCTCGACCGGCCCCCAGGGCGTCGGTGTCGGACCGAAGGACAGGGTTTCGCGTCGTTCGAGCCATTCGCGCGGAATCCCGCTGCCGAGCACCAGTCCGCCGCCCTCTTCCCGCACGAACAGCGCCCGCATGATCATGATCCATTCCGCCGCGGCCCAGGCATGCTGACCATCGCCCATGCAGCCGCCGCCGGTCAGCGGATGGATCGCCTCCGGCCACTGGCCGGTGGCGGTCGCCTTGTCCGCCACCGAGCGCACCAGCGGCCAGGCCCGGTGCGGCTGGCCGGCGCGCAGCAGGGTCTGGGCGATGTCCAGTGTGAGATAAACGTTGATCCCGGAGTGGATCATGTTCTGGAAAAAGCCGTTGTCGTGGAAGGAATGCCGCAGCAGGTATTCCACCGTCGCCATGATCTGCGGATCGGCGGGCGCGGTCAGCTGCAGCGGATAATCGGCCACCAGCGAGCCGACCGCGCCGGCGTCCATGCGCCGGAAAGGGGCTGCCGGGATGGCTCCGCCGGTCCGCTGACGGGAAATGCCGTCGATGCTGGTGCGGATGGCGCCGCGCAGGCTGTCCGCCTCGGCTTGCGCCCGTGCCGCATCCCGCTGCCGGCCCGCTCGCTCCAGCTCCCGCGCCGCTTCGCGCAGTCCTGCCAGCGCCCACCAGTCATCCCAGTAGTAATAATCGTTCGGGCCGAGGTGCTCGGCGCTGAAGCCGGCGGGCAGCAGGCCCGCGATTCCTTCGCCGGCGTCGGCAGGCAGGCGCTTGCGCCGGATCCAGCCGACCGCGTGTCTCATCGCCGTCAGCCAATCGTCCGGCAGGATCTCGCCGGTGAGGCGGGCGAAACGGCCCCAGGCCCAGAGCACCTGGCCATTGGAATCCCATTCCCCTTCCTGCGACAGGAAATAGCCGCTGGTGCGCTGGCGCCCGGGAAAGCGGTCGAAGGCCGCGCGCGCCCGCTCGACGTAACCGGCTCCCAGCAGTGCGTGGCCGATCAGGCAGGCGTCGCGGAACCAGAACCGCCGATAGGTATAGGGACCGGGATAAATCTCGTCGGAGGACAGCAGTACCAGCGTGGTACGAGCCGCGTCGTACAGAAACCGCAGGTGCTCGTCGGGGATGTGCAGCTCGGCCGTCCCCGCATGAACGCGGGTCCAGTCGCCCGGCTGCCTGCCGCGGCCGCGGGTCCTGACCGGCAAGGGCAATGGCACGGCTGCCCGTACCCGGCGGTTGCAGGCCGGCGGCTCCAGCGGGTACAGGGCCGCGCCCGTGGCCATGCCGGTCGAGCAGCGCACGGAATCGGTGCGCACATCGCCGTTGTGCAGCGCGTGATGGACATCGCCCTGGTCGTAGGTATCGAACCGCATCGACTCGGGTGCGGGATCGAGCAGGATCCGATCCGTGTCGTTGACCTCGATGCCGTCGTCGGCAGGACCGAGCCGGTCGATGAACTGGATGCCCTCGGGATTGTACGGGCGTACTGCCAGTGCCAGCCGGTCCCCGGCGCGCCCGCGGGCCTCGACTTCCAGCCACGCCCGCGGATGGCCGTGTTCATCGCGCTCGACGCCGGCGGTCATGTGCAGCCGCCGCTCGCCGGCCGATGCCAGTGTCTCCACCCGCAGATCCGGCTGCAGCAACAGTGTCTGCTCGACATCGGTGAGCCGCGAGGGCAGCAGGTCGTCCTCCTCGCTCTCTTCCCGGCCGATGATCCAGCAATCGATCGACCAGCCATCGTGGAGCGGCGTGAACAGGCCGCGCGGGTCCACCACCGGGTAATGATCGCAGTCCGGCAGCCCGACCGCGGTCCAGTTGCGGTGGGTCAGATTGACATGGGAGAAGGAAAACGCGCGCGGGATGAACGAGGGATCGGCGGGGTCGAACTGGCGCACGACCCAGTAGGGCCAGACCCAGTCCAGGTTGTGCTGGATCGCCTTGGTGTTGACCAGGCCGCGGGCGTGAAAGACGATCCCCGCGCGCAGCAGCTCGAGCGGCTCGGCGATCTCCGATGGCTGCGAGAATCGCCGCATCCTCGCCATCAGGAGCAACGGATCGGCCACCCCGTACACCCGGGCGGCACGGCGAACGATCCATCGCCAGGGCAGCCAGCGCAGCATCTATCTCTCTCCCGGCGAATACCGCTTCATTCTGGCAGAGACGCCCCCCCTCCTTGCACGTGGAGGACAAGAGAGAGGAACACCGAAGACACCGAAAGGAAGGGAATGCCTGGTTGCAGCTTTCGGCCTCGAGCGAACGGGCATGAACTCACCGCGAAGAAATTCACACACGGAAGCGGCCCTGCACTCCCGATGCAATTTCGGTGTCTTCGGTGGTCTTCGGTGCCTTCTGTGTTCCTGGTGTTTTCCCTGCATCATTTCCCGGCCGTCGGCGGCAGCGGGACCGGAGACCCGGGCCGGGGCTCGCCGGGCTCGTCGTCGCCGGACCTGCCGGGGAAGACGTCACGGTATGTCGCATACCACATGCAGAACGTCATCGGCAGCAGGATCAGCCAGCCCAGCATCAGTGGCAGGCTGGCGAGTACGCTCATGGGAACGTACAACAGCCCGAGCACCGTCAGCGGTGCCCAGTTGCGCAGCAGCGCCCGCGTGCCGGTGGCAATGGCCCGGCCCGGCTCCATCCGCCCGAAGGCCACCAGCGGGATGGCGAAGTAGAACAGGACCAGCAGCAGCAGGAACAGCGTGACGATGAACAGGCCGATCATCAGGGCAACGCCGCCGAGTGTGAACAGGACGGCGGGATCGACCTGCGAGGGATCCATGGGGATCGTGCCGCCGTGGTGGCGCACCATCGCCGCCCCGGCACCGGCGATCAGCACGATCACGCTGAGGACGATCACGGCGACGTTGGCACCGAGATAGATCGCGCTCAGGATCAGGACGGGATTGCGTGTGCGGGTATCCGTTACCGGCCGGAACAGGCATTCCAGGTCCGGCTCGCGGCCGTGATGGACGTCATCGGCCGCCATCAGCAGCCCGCCGGCGAGGATCGGCGCGGCGAAGAAACCGGCCAGCATCCCCACCAGCGGCAGCATCTGCAGCGCCAGCGTGATCAGGATCCAGATGATGGCCAGCACGACCCACATGCCGGGACTGGCCGCGAATCCGCGCCAGCCCGCCACGATCCAATCGATCCCCCGGCTCACGGGTACCCTGATCGCTTCTGTCACGTCATTCCCTCCGGCTCGATTGGTGGCCGTGCATCGTGCCGGTACAGTACCCCCGAGTTCCGGACGGGGAAAGCATGCCCATGTCGCGACCCAACTGGTTCATCGGGCTGCCGGTGCGCGCAGAGGAGCTGCCGCAAGGCATCCTCGCATCACTGCCTGCCGGCATTCGCCGTTTCCACGAAGACGATCTGCACGTGACGGTCGCCTTCCTCGGCCCCGTCGGCCGGGAGAATGCCGAGAAGGCCTTCGGCGTTACCGACTGGTCACGCCTGCCGCCACTGGCGGCGGTCACCGGCCCGCGCGCGGCATTCGGCAATCCGCGTCGCCCTTCCGCCTACGGTCTCGAGATCGAGAGCGAAGGGGACAGGGTCACGCGGTTCATCGAAGCATGGCGCGATGCGCTGATCGAGGCGGCGGGCAGCCTGCCCGAGAATCGTCCCGTCCGGCCGCATCTCACGCTGGGGCGCCCGCCGCGCCGTCCGGCCGAAACGATCCGGGACCGCGCGCGCCGCTGGCTGGACGAACGGCAACCGGCCACGACGCTGCGGCTCGACCGGATCGCGCTCTACACCCGCTCCGACGACCGCCGCGAGCGGCAATTCGCGCGGATGCGCGAAAGCGTGTTCGCTGCCGCGCCGGATGTGCAGGGGCATCGAAACGACGACGAGGCGGACGCAGGCGCGGACTGAGACAACGCGCGGGGCCGCGCCGGCCCGGACCCGCGCTTCACCCCCACCATGCGTGGAAATGCTGGACCGGTCCATGGCCACTGCCGACAGCGAGCGCGTCGGCCGCGGCCAGGGCGGCGACCAGATAGTCCTTCGCCTCGGCGATCGCCTCCGCCGGTTCCGCTCGCTGCGGCACCAGTGCGGCAATGGCCGACGACAGGGTGCAGCCGGTACCGTGGGTCGAGGTGGTCGCGATGCGGCGGCCGGGTATCCACGTCGCGCCGGTGTCGTCGAACAGCAGATCGGGGCTGTCGTCGGTATCGAGATGACCGCCCTTGAGCAGCACGGCCGCCCCGAACCGTCCGTGCAGCCGTTCGGCGATGCCGACCATCGACTCGACATCGTCCACTGGCTCGTCGTCACCCAGCAGAACCGCGGCCTCGGGCAGATTGGGGGTGATCAGCGTCGCCTGCGGCAGCAGCCGTTCGCGCATGGCGGCCACGGCAGCATCGTCGATCAGCCGGTCGCCGCTCTTGGCCACCATGACCGGATCGATGACCACGAACGGCGGCCGATGCGTGGCCAGGCAGTCCGCGACCGCCGCCACCGAGTCGGCACTCCCGACCATCCCGATCTTGACCGCCGCCACGGCGATGTCGTCGAAGATCGTGTCGATCTGCTGACGCAGGAATGACGGCGGCACCGGGTGCACCCCGGTCACGCCGCGGGTGTTCTGCGCGGTCAGCGCCGTCATTGCAGCCATGCCGTAGGCACCCAGCGCCGAGAAGGTCTTGAGATCGGCCTGGATACCCGCGCCACCCGAGGGATCGGAACCGGCGATGCTCAGTACGTTAGGGATGCCCGCCGTCGTCATCGCCACCGGCGCCGCGGGTCAGTCTTCGATGCACTTGAAGACACCGAAGACCTGCTCGCCGTCCCGGACCTCCGATTCCTCGGCAATGGTATCCCCGCCCATCTCGACACTGCTGTTGCGGGCCAGGCGCCTAAGATCCTCGTGGATCGCCTTGTCGCCGCGGGGAATGAAACCGATCTTCGTGGCTACCGACACCCGCGTCTTGCCCAGCCGCTCGCAGTTCTTCACCCGCGCCGTATCGAGCAGCTCGACGTCCTCGGCGGCGGGCTTGACCTTGACGGGGCTGCAGGCACTGATGACCAGTACCGCGGTGACGGCGACGAATGCGGTGGCAAGGTGTTTCATGGTCACTCCTCCTCCGCTGCCGGAACGGGCGGTGGCTCGCCTTCCTCCTGTTCCGCTCGCGGCAGGTCCGGATCGATGTCGTAGTAGTCGCCGGCATCGGCGACATAGATGTGCTTCACGAGGCGCAGGCCGGTCGGGGCATCGAGCGTGCCGGCCATGATGCTGATGTTGTCGGCGCCGACGCGCCCCCAGAACAGGCTCGAGCCGCATTCGCCGCAGAAGCCGCGGACCACGCCCGGCGAGGATTCGTACCAGCGCAGGCCTTCATCGCGCTCGAACGACAACCGTGCCCGCATGCCCCGGGCAGCGGCGACGTAATGACCGCTGGTCCGGCGGCACTGCTCGCAATGACAGGCCGAGATATCGCTCAACGGGCCGTCATGGCGATATCGCACCGCTCCGCAGAGACAGCCGCCCTCGAATCGGGTTTTCACGATGTCGGACACTCTCTCTGTCATGGTCGATCAGCCGCCTGGCCCCAGTTCTCGCCGCCCCCGGCGAGATACGCCCGCTCGGCATCGGTGCTCTCGCGTCCGAGCACGGCATTGCGGTGCGGGAAACGGCCGAATCGCGCAATCACCTCACGATGATTCTCGGCGTGCCACGCAAAGGATGCAAACGTTTCGCGCAGATGCCCCGGCACCTCCTCCGCCAGTGCCCGGAAACGGCACACGGACTCGTCCTGCAGCGCGAGGTCCTCGGCGTGTTCCAGCGGCATGTAGAGGAACACCCGTTCGATCGGGCGCAGGGCGGACTCGTGTCCGGCCTCGATCACGCGCCGGGTGACGCCGCGGGCCCGTTCATCGAAGGCGAAGGCCTGCGGCGTCCCGCGGTGGATGTTGCGCGGGAACTGATCGGTCAGCAGCACCAGTGCCAGCGCGCCGCGCGGATCCGCCGCCAGTCCCGACAGCGCATCGACCCGTTCCAGATCGGCTTCGAAGCGTGTCCGCACCGTGTCATCGAATGCGGAATCGGATTCGAACCAGCGCCGCATGACATCGCCGGCCGGCATGCCGTCGTCATCGAGCTTGCCGAACCAGAAATCCAGAATCGCATCGGCTCGCCCGGACATTTCCGCCGACGAATTGTTCATCTTGTGTGTCGTCATGATTTCCCTCTGTGCTTGCGGTTCGGCAGCCAGGCAGGGAACACCGAAGGCACCGAATACACCGAATGAAGAAAGTGACGGGAACAACCGCCCGCTCGCCGCCAGGGCACGAGGATCACGATCGAGGGCACCACTCGTGACACGAATCTCCATACAGCACTGCTGCTGCAGTTACATATCATTTTCGGTGTACTCGGTGCCTTCGGTGTTCCTCCTCCCGTGCCCGAACGAAACGGCGAACCTACTTGACGATACCGCCGCGCGTCAGCCGCGCCGGGTCGAGCAGTTTCTTCAACTCGTCCTCGGACAGGTCGGTCATCTCGCGCGCGACCTCCAGCAGCGGGCGGCCCTCGGCATAGGCCTTCTTGGCGATTGCCGCGCCCTGCTCGTAGCCGATCACGGCATTGAGCGCGGTCACGAGAATCGGATTCCGATCAAGAGGTTCGCGCAACTTGTTGTCGTTGACCGTGAAGCCGGAGACGGCTCTGTCGGCCAGCGCGCGCGAGGCGTTCGCCAGCAGCTCGATGCTCTGCACCAGGTTGTAGCCGATCACCGGCAGCATGACGTTGAGCTGGAAATTGCCCGACTGGCCGGCGATCGTGATGGTCGTGTCATTGCCGGTGACCTGGGCGCAGACCATCGCCACCGACTCCGGGATCACCGGGTTCACCTTGCCCGGCATGATGCTGGAGCCGGGCTGCAGCGCAACCAGCGAGATCTCGCCCAGGCCCGCGAGCGGGCCGCTGTTCATCCAGCGCAGATCGTTGGCGATCTTCATCAGGCTGGTGGCGACGACCTTGAGCTGACCGCTCATCTCGACCGCGGCGTCCTGGCTGCTCTGGCCCTCGAAGAAGTTGTCCATGCTGGTGAACGGCACGCCGCTGATGGCGCGCAGTTCCGCCGACACGCGCGGGCCGAAGCCCTCGTGCGCATTGATGCCGGTGCCGACCGCGGTGCCACCCAGCGTCAGCGCCTCCAGCCGCGGCAGCGCGGCACGCACGCGGTCGATGCCGTGACGCACCTGTGCGGCCCAGCCGCCCAACTCCTGACCCAGCGTTACCGGCATGGCATCCATCAGATGCGTGCGGCCGGTCTTGACCTTGTCATCCAGCTCGCCGGCGCGTTTCTCGAGGGTTTCGGCGAGATGCTCCAGCGCCGGCAGCAGCCGCTCGTGGATCTGCAGGCAGGCGGCGACGTGGATCGCGGTCGGGAACACGTCGTTCGAGCTCTGGCCCATGTTGACGTGATCGTTCGGGTGCACCGTCTGCCCGGCGAGCTCGGTGGCTACGTGCGCCAGCACCTCGTTGGTGTTCATGTTGCTGCTGGTGCCCGAGCCCGTCTGGAACACGTCCACCGGGAAATGCTTCGTCAGCTCGCCGGCAGCGACCCGGTCCGCGGCCTTGCGGATGGCCTCGGCGATGTCCGGGTCGAGCAGATCGAACTCGGTGTTGACCTGCGCGCAGGCGCGCTTGATCAGGGCGATCGCGCGAATGATCGGGAACGGCACCGGGATGCCGCTGATCGGGAAGTTCTCCACCGCGCGCTGGGTCTGGGCGCCGTAGAGCGCGTCCGCCGGTACCTGCAGCTCCCCCATGCTGTCGCGCTCGGTGCGATATCCACTGTCACTCATCGATCCGGCTCCCGGTCCTGGCTGGCATGCGCATCATCATGGCGCGCCCCCCGGCGCGAAACAACCGCGAGGCGGCTGCATGGCCCGCCTGCTGCCGCTGGCCGGGTGCCCCGGTGTACAATGCGCGCCTTCCCGCTCACCGGAGAGGAGTTGCATGGAGCTGAGCGCGCTCACCGCGATCGGACCGGTCGACGGCCGCTACGGTGACAGGACCGCGGAGCTGCGGCCGATCTTCAGCGAATACGGCCTGATCCGCTGCCGCGTACGGGTAGAGGTGCGCTGGCTGCAGGCGCTCGCCGCCGCGGAGATCATGCCGGAGCTGTCGGCATTGTCCACGGACGCGAACGCGTTTCTCGATCGCCTGGTCGAAAACTTCGGCGAGGGCGACGCGCGCCGGATCAAGGAAATCGAGGCCACCACCAACCACGACGTCAAGGCGGTCGAGTATTTCCTGCGCGAACGGGTGGCCGAGCATGCCGAGCTCGCGGGCCTGCGGGAGTTCATCCACTTCGGCTGCACCTCGGAGGACATCAACAACCTGGCCTGGTCGCTGATGCTCGACGAGGCTCGTGATGGCATCCTGCTGCCCATGTGCGACCGGCTGATCGAGTCCCTCGACGGCCTGGCCAACCGCCATGCCGAACAGCCCATGCTCGCCCGCACCCACGGCCAGCCGGCCACGCCGACCACGCTGGGCAAGGAATTCGCCAACGTCGCCGCCCGGCTCCGGCGCCAGCGCGGGCACATCGCCGCGATCGAGCTGCCGGGCAAGATGAACGGCGCCACCGGCAACTACAACACCCATTGCGTCGCCGTTCCCGGGGCCGACTGGCCGGCCCTGGCCGAGCGCTTCGTCACCGGGCTCGGCCTGGCGTTCAATCCGATGACCACCCAGATCGAGCCGCACGACGGCATCGCCGAGCTGTTCGATGCGCTGGCGCGGTTCCACGTCATCCTGATCGACCTGGCGCGCGATGCCTGGGGCTACATCAGCATCGGCTACTTCCGCCAGAAGATGGTCGCCGGCGAGGTCGGTTCCTCGACCATGCCGCACAAGGTCAACCCGATCGATTTCGAGAACGCCGAGGGCAACCTGGGCATCGCCAACGCGATTCTCGGGCACCTGGCAGGGAAACTGCCGATCTCGCGCTGGCAGCGCGATCTCACCGACTCCACCGTGCTGCGCAACGCCGGTGTCGGCTGCGCCCACGGCTTGATCGCATACAAGGCCCTGCTCAAGGGACTCGACAAGCTCGAGGCCGATGCGGAACGCATGGCCGCCGATCTCGATGCCAACTGGGCCGTGCTGGCCGAGCCGATCCAGACCGTGATGCGGCGCCACGGCATCGACGATCCGTACGAGACCCTCAAGGCCCTCACGCGCGGCCGGCCGGTCGATCGCGATACGTTCCACAAGCTCATCGAGGAAGTCGATCTACCCGAGGAAGCACGCGAACGCCTGCGGGCGCTGACGCCCGAAACCTACCTCGGCCTGGCAGCGGTCCTCGCCCGCCGTCGTGACTGAGCCCTTCCGCATACGGCCCGCCGACTGGGCACGGGACCAGCCGGCCATCGTCGACCTGCGCACGCGCGTGTTCGTCGACGAACAGGGCGTACCGCCCGAGGAGGAGATCGACGGCCGCGATCCCGAATGCCTGCACGTGGTCGCCGAGACCGGCGACGGCAGCGTGATCGGTACCGGCCGGTTGCTGCCGGAGGGCCGCATCGGGCGCCTGGCGGTCGACGCGGCCTGGCGCGGTAGCGGCGTCGGCCGCGCCCTGCTCGATGCGCTGGTCGCTTGCGCCCGCGAGCGCGGGTTCGCTACCGTCGAACTGCATGCCCAGAGCCGCGCGATCGGTTTCTACGAAACCGCGGGATTTCTCGCCGAGGGTCCGGAATTCGAGGATGCCGGTATCCCCCACCGGCACATGTGGCGCGCACTGACGGCAACGGCCGACCCGGAAGGACAAGCGTGAACGACGAGACTCCCTTCACGGACAGCGACGCCTGGCGCCTCGGCGAGACGGCCGGCGAGCATCGCATCGACACGCTCGCCGAGGCGCGCGATGCCGCGCTCTCCCTGGCCCGCCAGGCACGACTCATCCTGCGCATCTTCAGCCACGATCTCGATGCCGAGCTGTACTCCAATCGGGAATTCCGCGAAGCGGTCGGTGAGCTCGCGCGTCGCGGACGCCGGACCGAGATCCGCATCCTGGTGAAGGACCCCACCGCAGCGATCCGCCGCCACCACGAGCTGCTCGGCCTGATCCAGCATCTCAGCAGCCACATCGGCGCCCGCCGGGTCGGGGACGACTGGCAGAACGAGATCTTCGCCTTCCTGCTGGCGGACGAGCACGGCCTGCTGTGGCGCCCCTACGGCGACCGCTTCGAGGGCCGGGTCGATTTCTCCGCCGGCCCCCGTGCCCGCGAGCTGCGCAAGTGGTTCGACACCGTCTGGGAAGCCAGCGAGCCCGAGCCCGAGTTCCGCCGCCTCGGCATCTAGCAGGAGCCGGTTCGCGAGCAGGTGCTCGCTCCTGCAGGTTATTCTTTTGCAGGTCAGTGCGACGCCGACGGCCGGCCGGGCGCCATCAGCCCGGCCCGGCGCAGCAACCGCTCGCGGGCCTGCCATTGTGCCCCGGGCGTCATCTCCTCGAGGAAGCGCAGCTCCCCGCCATGGTGAAACGCGACCGGCAGACCGTCGCGGTAGAGCACGCGATTGGAGGCCGTGGCCGGCAGGCGGGCGCCGGGCGTGATGATGCCGACGAGATTCAGGGGATCGGCGGCGGACACGGCGACGAGCGCCCCCGTCTTCTCCTCGCGGCGCATCTTCGCCAGCGCGCCTGCCGCCTCGGAATGGGCGAACTGTTCGCCGGAGAACTGTTCCACGAAGCGCCCGCCCCGGATCTCGCCGCGCGCCTCCAGGCGGCGATACGCATAGAGCAGCTCGCGCCACGGCGGCAGCGCCGGCTCGCGCTCGAGCACCCGGCGGAAAACCACGCCGTAGCGGCGCAGCAGCGCCCAGGCGATGTGCTCCAGCGTGTCGAGGTCGGTCATGCCGCCGCGGTTTCGTGCATCGGAGGCAGCCGCTTCCGTGTTCCTGCCCGTCCGCACCCAGCGCCCGGCCGTGTCCACGCCCGGAGCGGCGGAACGCCGTCGTCGCCGGCCACGCGGCGCATTGCCGGGACGCTTGTGGGCGGGCGCGATCAGCGCCCGGATGCCATTGAACGTGTCCGCGCTCGCCAGCCCGCGCGCGACCAGCTCGCCCAGCGCCTCCTCGACCTGGGCGCGCAGCAGGCCGGTGGCGTCGACGAGATCGGCGAAGAACGAGGCACCGCCCTGTTCCAGCGCCGCCAGCACCCGGACGGCACTGCTGGACAGGCGCCCTGACGTCGCGTCGGGTGCAGGCACGACCGCACGCCAGTACGCGAGACTTGCACGCTCCATCAGCGCGATCGGCGTGTTCCGGACCGGACCGGCCCGCTGCGTGCCGCCGTCCGCAGGCTTCGGTGGCGTCAGCCGCAGCCAGGTGAAGCGGCCGCTGGCCAGCAGCTGATCGAGCTGGTGCGGTGCGTAGTCGGCCACCCGCAGTGGCAGCACGTCCGTTTCCCACGCCACCGCCGGCAGCGGGAAGCCCTCCAGTTGCTCCAGCGCCGCGGCCAGCGCCTCGGGGCCCTCCGGCGGCTCGTCGAGACCGTGCCACCGGAACAGGAAGCGCTGGTAGTCCTGCGGGCTGACCGGCTCGCTCTCGGCGCGCCGGCGCTGGATGCTGTAGCGGTGGATGCGGGCGAGCAGGCCGCGCTCGCACCACTGCTCCTCTTCCGCCGTGAAGCGCCCGCGCACGGCGAAGCCCTCGGTCTCCAGGCGTGCCAGCGCGGCGTCCGCGCGTGTCGCGGCCAGTGCCAGCGGCGCCACCAGGGCCGTGGCCGTCACCGGCCCGAGACCCTCGAGACGCGAGCGGAGCAGCTCGACCAGCGCGGCATCGGCATCGTCGGGCGCGCCGCCGACCGCCTCGATGGCCGGATCCGCGACAAGCTCCGGGTGCAGCGCATTCACTTCGGCCAGGCGCTCGGCGGCGACCCAGAGCACTTCGCCGCCGGGCACGGTCACCACGGTCGCCCGCCGTTCCGCGCACAGGGTTTCAAGGTACGGCCGCCAGGCCGCGCCCTCGCCGTCCGTGAGAAAGCCGAGCACCACCAGCGCGTCGTGCAGCTCGTCGGCATCGCGCGGGGCCGGCCAGACCTCCGTGTGCACGCGCGCGACCGCGGCCGGGTCCGGTCGCGCCAGCGCGCCGGCCTGCTCCAGGTCGAGCGGGCCGCCGGTGGCGACGCTGCGCGTGCGCCGTTCCTCGGCCTCGCCGTCGTCAAGGAAGGCGTAGGGGCGCGCGTTGATGACCTCCTCGGACAATGGCGACGGCACCGACAGGTCGCGGGTCGTGACCCGGATCTCGCCGGCCTCGAGCCGGCGCAGGAGCGCCTCGAAGCCGTCCACGTCCATGTTGTCGGTGAGGCAGTCGTGCAGGGTCTGGTTCACCAGCGGGTGATCCGGGATCCCGGGCGGGCCGCTCAGGTTCTCCGGGCAGGCGAGCTGGTCGGGAAACACCACGGCGATCAGGTCCTCGGCATCCTGGCGCTGGAACTGCGCCGGCCGGCGCCTGCCGCTGCGGTTGCGCTGGATCGCGAGCGCGATCGAGGCGACCCAGCGCCAGCGGGTGTCGAACATGGGCGCGTCCAGCAGCGCCTCTGTCAGCACCTCGCGCGCCGTGGCGCTGTTGAGATAGCGCGCGACCTCGTCCAGCGGGAAGCTGTGCGTGGGCCCCAGCGACAGCACGATGCTGTCCTCCAGCGCCGCCGCCTGCAGCTCGAAATTGAAGCGGCGGCAGAAGCGCTTGCGCAACGCCAGGCCCCAGGCACGGTTGAGCCGCGAGCCGTGAGGCGAGTGCACCACCAGGTGCATGTCGCCGACCTCGTCGAAGAAGCGCTCGAGCACCAGGTGGTCCTGCGTCGGCAGCGCGCCGAGCGCGGCGTGGCACACGGCAAGATAGGTCGCGAGCTGTTCCGCGGTACCGGCATCAAGACCGTATTCGCCGGCGAGCCACTCGCGCGCGGCCGCCGGCCCGCCCGCCTCCAGGCGTGCCTCGGCCCCCGCGCGCAGCCGCGAGACCGCCGCCGACAGCTCGTCGGTGCGCCCCGGCGCCTCGCCGAACCAGAACGGCAGCGTCGGCGGCGCGCCCTTCGCGTCCTCCACCAGCACCCGCCCGGATTCCACCTTGAGGATGCGGTAGGCGGTGTTGCCGAGCTGGAAGACGTCGCCCGGCATGCTCTCGAAGGCGAAATCCTCGTTGACCGAGCCGACCCGCAGGCCGTCGGGCTGCAGCAGCACGTCGTAGTCGAACTGGTCGGGGATGGCGCCGCCGTTGAGCAGCGCCGCCAGGCGCGCGCCGCGGCGCGGGCGCAGCCGGCCGTTGACGGCGTCGCGGTGGATCCAGGCGCCGCGCCGCCCGCGCCGGGTGGTGAACCCGTCGGCGAGCATGCGCACGACCTCGTCGTACGCCTCACGGGGCAGCCCGCGGTACGGCCAGGCGGCGGTGAACGTCTCGAACAGCACACGCTCGCCGCACTCGCCCGCCCCGGCGACCTCGGCGACCACCTGCTGAGCGAGAACATCCAGCGGCGCGACGGGGATGCGAATACGGTCCAGTCCGCCATCGCGGACGGCGGCGGCCAGCGCGGCGCATTCCACCAGGTCGTCGCGGCTGAGCGGGAACAGGCGGCCCTTCGGCAACCGCCCGACACCGTGGCCCGAGCGGCCCACGCGCTGCAGGAACGTGCTCATGGAGCGCGGCGAGCCGAGCTGGCAGACGAGATCGACATCGCCGATGTCGATGCCGAGCTCGAGCGAGGCCGTCGCCACCAGCACCCGCAGCTCGCCCGACTTGAGCCGCCGCTCGGCTTCCAGTCGGTGCTCGCGCGCGAGGCTGCCGTGGTGGGCCGTCACCGCGCCGTCGCCCAGGCGCTCGGCGAGATGCCGCGCCGCGCGCTCGGCCAGCCGCCGGGTATTCACGAAGATCAGGGTCGTGCGATGCGCGCGGACCCGCTCGGCCAGGCGGTCGTAGACCTCCTCCCAGACCTCGTTCGACATGACCGCCGCCAGCGGAGCGTCCGGCACCTCGATCGCGATATCGCGCTCGCGTTCATGGCCCGCGTCGATGATCGCGGCCCGGTCGCGGCCACCGGTGAGAAAGGCGGCGATGTCCTCGATCGGCTTCTGCGTGGCGGACAGGCCGATGCGCTGCGGCGGCCGCGGCGTGAGCGCCGTCAGCCGCTCCAGCGACAGCGCCAGGTGCGAACCGCGCTTGCTCGCGGCGACGGCGTGGATCTCGTCGACGATCACCGTGCGCACGGTCGACAGGATCCGCCGGCCGGATTCCGAGGTCAGCAGGATGTAGAGCGACTCCGGCGTGGTCACCACGATGTGCGGCGGGCGCCTGCGCATGCGCTCGCGCTCTCCCGGCGGGGTATCGCCGGTGCGCACCCAGGCGCGGATCCCCACGTCGGGCAGTCCCTGCTCCGCCAGTGCGTCGCCGATGCCCTCGATCGGCGCCTGCAGGTTGCGCTGGATGTCGTTCGACAGGGCCCGCAGCGGCGAGACATAGAGCACCGCGGTCTCGTCGGCCAGGCCGCGCTCGAGTCCTTCCCGCACCAGCGCGTCGATCGCCGTCAGGAACGCGGCCAGCGTCTTGCCCGAGCCGGTGGGCGCGGCGATGAGCACATGACCGCCTTCGCGGGCATGCGCAGCGCGGATCGCCGGCCAGGCCCGCGCCTGCACCGGCGTCGGTGCACCCAGGGCCCGCTCGAACCAGGCGCTCGTGGCGGGGTGGAACTCGTCCAGCGGCATGGGTCCGAGTCTACGCCCGCACAATCGTTGCGGCCATTGCGTAGTGGATCCGGGGAACCCGGCAGCCGGGGAAGCGGAACGCGGGGACGGCCGATCAGCCCTTCCTGGCCGAGCGCGTCATCACTCCCCGCATCCAGCCGATCCGGCAACGATCCACACGCACCACGACATGGCCGTTCGCGTCCAGCAGCCCGCGAAAGCAGTCCGGCATCGCCGGCGTGGCCAGTCGGCCCGCCACCGGTGAGCGGGGCCACCGCGCGGCTCGCGGCATCGGGCACGAGTGTCCCGGGAACGCCGCGGATATCCAGACGCGGCACCGCCCCCCACTCGCATCGCGATGCACAGCGCCGGATGTTCGATCCCTTTCCCCCGGCGAAAATTCGCGCACGAGGGTCGGTCCAGGCTCGAAGGCAGGCACCGGGACATCCATCGTGGTCCCCAGGTAGAGCGACTCTACTCCCGCATCGTCGCTTCAGAAGTTGAATCGCACCCCGATGTGCCAGAACTCATCGTCGCGCAAGGCCGTGTCCGGCAGGTCATCGGCGAGCGGCAGCTCGACCGCGATCTCGGCGACCCAGCGGTGAGTCACGTACTGCAACCCCGGGGCGACGCGCCACTCGCTGCCGCCGTTGTCGCGGCGGTCGCCGTCGACCACGTCGTCGTCGCGATGGATGCCCTTTGCCTCGAGCACCGCGTTGAGGAACGCGGTCGGGCCCGGGCCATCGTTCCCGATCCCCGGCAGGCGATACTGATATGACCCGGCGAGCTCGACCTCGTCGCCGGGCTCGAAACCCTCGTGGCGGCCACGCGTCGTCCACGTGAGCCCGCCGTCCACCTGCCAGGTGAGCGTCCCGCGCGTCGCAATCACGCCCGCGACACCGCCCCAGGAACCGGCGCCGGGCTGCAGCGGCGCCGGAACCTCTCCGCGGGCATCGCGCTCATCGGTGGAACCGGTTGGCGCGATGATGCCGGCGATCGGTGCCACGCGCGCCGTCGCTCCCGGCTCGTTGACCTCCCATGCCTGGTATCGCAGCAGCAGCGTGGTATCGCCGATGCCGCGAGCCTCGCGTCTCACCTTGCCGCCCGGTGCGTCGACAGTGAGTTCCTTGTCCAGGTACGGCGTGATCGCCAGCGCGGTCCAGTCCCTGGTGAAGCCATAGCCGAGCGCGGCAACCACACCGTCGACCTCGGCCTCACGGCCGTTGGCGCGATCGTCCGTCCGCTCGCGCCGAACCCCCTGTATGCGCGCCGTGAACGTATCGTCGGCGAGGGGAATCGCCGACGGGATCGTGATCGGCCCGGCCGCCGCCGAACCGGCACTCGCGAGCAGGACCAGGGCCAGGAGGCCGACAGTCGGCCTCATCCCTCCGATTCCGTTGCCGGCTGCCATATCTCCACCTTGTTGTCGATCAGGTTCACGGTGTAGAGCGTGCCGTCATCGGCGACCGCGACCGCGCTCTCGGTGTAGCCGGCCCCGTCGTGCGGCGTGCCGAATGCGGTCAGGAACTCGCCGTCGCGCGTGAACTTCTGCACCCGGTTGTTCTCCTGATCGGCGACGAACACTGTCTGCTCGTCGGGACCGAGGGCGACACTCACGGGAATCCTGAACCAGCCAAAGCGGTCGCCGCGGATGTTGATCGCGAACGGCCCGCCCCACTTGCGCAGGAAGGCGCCATGGGGGCCGAACACCTGGATGCGGTCGTTGAAGCCGTCGGCCACGAACAGCGTGCCGTCGGCGGCGACGGCCACATCGATGGGATAGTTGAAGCCGCCACCGGAGAAGTAGCCCTTTTCCCCGGTCGTGCCCCACTGGCGCACGAACGTGCCGTCGGCCTCGAGCTCCTGGACTCGCTGGTTGAGGAAGTCGGCGACAAACAGGTGACCATCGGGGCCGACCGCGACGCCGCCGGGCGAGTTGAACTCGCCGGGACGGCTGCCCGGCCCGCCGATGCTGTCGAGCAGCTCGCCGCTATCGAGCGCATAAACACGGATCACGTCGTTCCAGTAGTCGGCCGCGTAGAGCCGGCCGCCGGCCACGTCGATGTTCATCGGCCTGCCCTCGTCGGGCACGGGCCATTGCGCGACGAAATCCCCGGAACGCGTGAATACCTGGATGCGGTGGTTGCGCGAGTCGGCGACAAAGACCCGCTCTTCGGTCACCGCGATGCCGTTGGGATCGTTGAATTGCCCGAGCTTCGTCCCTTGTCCACCCCACGAGCCCGACATCTCGTAGGCAGGTTCCTGGCGATCCGGGAACCAGGCGCACGATGCCGACACGAGTGGTACGGCCAGGGCTGCAGCAAGCAGCATGATTCGCCTGCACGCGCGTTTTTCAGCCAACACCACGCCTACTCGCCCTGCGGGTGGTGCAGGATGTCGCCAATCTCGAAGCCGGAGTCGTGCACGATCTGCTTCAGCTCTTCATCCGAAAACCGCGTGCCGGTCTCGACCGAGACCACCACCACGCCCTTGTCGATATCGATCTCGGTGCCCTGGACGCCGGCCTGCCTGGTGAACTGCTTCTCGATACCGTAGCCGCAGTAGGGGCACGCCAGGCCGTCGACTCGCAGCACATAGGCGTTGGACGGCCATTCGGCGGCATGGACGCTCAGTCCGGCCGCGGCCAGCAGTCCGAAACCGACCAGCAGCCCCGACAGCAGCACGGCAAGAGGCAGAGCCTGCCTGTATCCGGGTTGCACAAATCCGCTCCTCTTCGAGTCGATCGCCAAGGAAGTCTACGTGCCGTACCGCGGTACGGTGTCAACAGGAAGAAGCGGGTGGTGTCAAGGCGTGCGAGGGTCCTTTTCGTCCCCGTCCATCCGGGAGAAGGCGTCGAGAATGGCGCACTCGCGTATCGCGCCCCGACCGGGGCAGGCCGCGATCAGTTCGCGCAGCTTGTCGGCGATCTCGCCGAGCCGTGCCCGCCTGCGCTCGACCTCGGCCAGATGGGCCTCGGCGCGATTGCGTACATCGCCGCAGTCCGCTGCAGGATCGGTGCGCAATGCCAGCAGGCCATCGATTTCGGCCAGCGAGAGGCCCAGCTCCTGCCCGTGCCGGAGGGCGCGGATGCGATCCACGGTCGCCCGGGGATAGCGGCGGGCACCGTGTTCGGGTTTCGGTGGCTGCTCGATCAAGCCCTTTCGCTCGTAGAAGCGGACCGTCTCGACCCCGACGCCGGCAGCCCGGGCCGCCTGGCCAATGGTGTATGCACTGTCCATGGTTCCGATTCTATCGTCCGTACCCAGGTACGGATACAAGCGTCCGGGAATCGCGATTCCGGGCACGTTGACGTTCGCCTTGCTTGTATTTCAATATATCAACGATGATTGAAACAGAAGCAGCGGAACAGCTCGCCGCCCTGGGCCACCCGGCCCGCCTGCGTGTCCTGCGCGCCCTGATGGCGGCGGGCACGGGCGGTGCGCCGGCCGGCGAACTGGCCCGGGCGGCCGAGCTGGCACCCAACGCCACCACCTTCCATCTCAACCGATTGCGGCTCGCCGAGCTGGTCCATCGCAGGCGCGCGGGCCGCGAGGCGCGCTACATGGCGGATTTCGCCGCGGTGCGGGCGCTGCTGGACTACCTCGGCACCACCTGCTGCATGAATGCGGGCCCGGATCATCGCTGCCATTCGCTCTGCGGCATCGACGAACCGGGCGGCACCATTGTCGACTCGGCAAGCGACGAAGGGGTCTCCCGATGACGACCGAACCCGCAATACTCGTACGGGCCGTGGGACTCGGTCTTGCCAACGGCGTGCTTCTGTCGCTGATCATGGTCCCCGCCTTCCTGGCGGGCATTCCGCCGATGCCGCAACCGCCGAGCCTGGCGTTCGCGGAAGCGCTTCTCGGCGAGGGCCTGCCGATGCCGGTGGGCCTGCTGTTCCACCTCGCCTACGTGGCCTTCTGGTCGGTCGTCTGGGTCGCCTGGGACCATCCGCGGCTGCGCTTCGGCACCGCCCTCGGCCTCGGTCTGGCGCTCTGGGCCATCGCGCTCGCGGTGTTCTTCCCCATCAACGGCTGGGGATTTCTCGGTCTCGGCGTGAGCCCGAAGCTGATACCGGCGGCGCTGGTACCGCACCTGCTGTTCATCGTCTTCTTGTGGGGCCTCGGCAGGCTGCTCTTCCGGGACAGGGAATGAGTTCGTGGTCACGAACATGGATCGCGGCCGGCTTCGACGCACTCGACCATCGTGACGTGCGCGAATACCTCGAAGGGCGGCAGGGACTGGGAAGCAGCCGTCCGCGAGACCGCTGGCTACTTCGCATTCCGGGCGTGGCGGCGGCTCGGGAAGAGTCGTGGCAGGCGCTCGCCAGCACCGGGGTCATACCGCTCGGTCCGCGCTCCTTCGCTTGATACCCGTCGAGCCTTCCCGGCCGACAACGGGTTCGGCGAACAGGGTCTCCAGTAAAGAGCAGTCCGGCGTGGTGCCACCGGTACATTGCGCGACCAGATCCGCGAGCGTCGCCTCCATGCGCCGCAGATCCTGCAGCCGACCTCGCACGTCGTCGAGATGACCCTGTGCGGGGCATTTAACGTCGTCGCAGGTATACCCTCCAGCATCGATCAGCCCCAGCAACGTGCGGACCTCGTCCAGACTGAAGCCCAGCTCCCGCGTGCGGCGTACAAAGCGCAGTCGCCGCAGATGTGTCTCCCCGTACAGCCGGTAATTGTTCTGCGCGCGCGCCGGTGGCGGCAGGATGCCGATACGCTCGTAATACCGGATCGTGACCACGCGGCAGCCCGTCGCGCTGGCCAGTTCGCCAATCTGCATGATTCGGCATCCTCTTGACCCTATAGTCGATATAGCCTCCAACATCCGCACTGTCAACTGCAATGAGCGAGAAGAACCGTCGCATGGGCACCGACCACGACAGTCCGGTCGACAGCGTTTTGCCTCTTGCCGGCGAGGGGCCCTCGAGGCCCGGCCGTCACGGCTGGCTCGCGGGTGGCGGGCTCATCGGTGCACTGCTGGCATCGGCCTGCTGCGTACTCCCGTTCGTCCTGTTCTCGCTCGGGGTCGGCGGCACGTGGATGGGTCAACTGACGGCTCTCGCACCGTATCAGCCGTGGTTCTGGACGGTGGGCACCATGTTCGTGGTGGCCGGTCTCGTCAGCGTATGGCGTGGTCGCCGTGCCTGTCGCGTGAACGGCGGCTGCGGTCCTTCACGGGCACAGCGGATCGCTGACCCGGCTCTCTGGCTGGCGGCCGCCTTGCTGGCCGTGTCGGCACTCTGGCCGGTCATCCTTCCCATCCTCGTCGATTAGGAGCCGACAAATAAGGCATTTGAACCGAATTCGATGGGTGCTGGCCGGAATGACGAAGGCGACCGGCGAGGCCGGCTATCCATCGCGCATCTCGGAGCCCGCACCATGAATCGAGATCAGAAGCTTCTGTGCACCGGAGCCGGCGGCAGCGTGATCGCCGCGATCTGCTGCTTCACGCCCGTGCTGGTGATCGGGTTCGGCGTGGTCGGGTTGTCCTGGGCCGTCGGCTACCTGGACTACGTGCTGTTTCCCGCACTTGCACTTTTCCTGGGTCTCACCGTCTACGCCGCATGGCGTGTGTTGCGCAATCGAGGGGCAGGCGACGATACAGCCTCTTGAGACATCGCTGCCAGCGGTGTCAACCGGAGACGGATCATGAATCAGTACGAACTCATCATCGACGGCATGACCTGCGAGGGCTGTGCCCGTCGGATCGAGTCGGCGCTCAACGCGCTGCGCGGCGTGGAGGCAACGGTTTCCTTTGCAACGGGTACGGCGACGGTAAAGACGAACACCGAAGTTGCCCACAACCTGCTTGATCGAGCCGTGACGGATGCGGGCTATCGCGTGGCACAATGGGGGAGTACCTCGTCGAATCCGCGCAGTGACGACGATTCCGGTCTCCACATCGCCATCATCGGAAGTGGCGGCGGAGCTTTCGCGGCGGCCATCCGCGCAGTCGAGGCCGGTGCACGCGTGACCATGATCGAGCGTGGCACGCTGGGCGGTACCTGCGTGAACGTCGGTTGCCTGCCGTCCAAGATCACCCTGCGTGCCGCCGAGATCGCACACCGGCAAGTGCACCATCCGTTCACCGGCATTCCCCGAGCTGCCGGGACTGTCGATCGCCCTGCCCTGATCGACCAGATCCGAAACCGTACCGACGAGCTGCGAAGCAGCAAGTACGAGAGCATTCTCGAACGGAACGAGGGCATCAGGCTGATTCGTGGACATGCCCGATTCACCGATCCATCAACCCTGATCATCGAGGAAGCGGATGGAGGCACTGCACGACTGTCGCCTGATCGCGTGTTGATCGCGACCGGCGCCGCGCCGATGCTGCCACCAATGCCGGGGCTGGCCGATACGCCGTGGTGGAACTCGACCGATGCCCTGTTCAGCGATGCGATCCCGCATCACCTGGCCGTGATCGGTGGTTCCTTCGTCGCCTGCGAGATCGCCCAGGCCTTCCGGCGTCTCGGCAGCGAGGTGACGATCCTCGCGCGCAGCCGACTGCTCGCCCGCGAGGCTGACGAGGTCGGCGAGGCGCTGGAATCCGCCTTCCGGGAAGAGGGAATCCGTGTGCTGCGGGAGACACGGGTGCGCCGGGTGTCGCACGATGGAAGACATTTCAAGCTCGAGCTGGATGAGCAGGACATCGAAGCCGATCGCCTGCTGGTGGCGACGGGACGCAGCCCGAATACCGCCGATCTGAACCTTGAGCAAGCTGGCGTCGAGACCACCGAACAGGGTGCGGTGCGGATCGATGAAGGCCTGAGAACATCGGCCGACAATATCTATGCCGTGGGCGATTGCGCGGACATGCCGCAACTCGTCTATGTCGCCGCAGCCGCGGGCACCCGTGCGGCCGTGAACATGACCGGCGGCGAGGCGAGATTCGATCTGTCCGTCGTGCCTTCGGTGATCTTCACCGATCCCCAGGTCGCAGCGGTTGGCATGGACGAGGAGCAGGCGCGGACCGCAGGCATCGAGACGCGCAGCCGCCGCCTCGATCTCGACCAGGTGCCGCGGGCGCTGGCCAATTTCGACACGCGCGGGTTCGTGCGCCTGATCATCGAGGCCGGCTCGGGCCGCCTGCTCGGTGCTCGTGTCGTTGCGCACAACGGCGGCGAGATCATCCAGACGGCCGCGCTGGCGATTCGCGCCGGCATGACGGTGGATGACCTGGCGGGAGAACTGTTCCCCTACCTGACGCTGGCGGAGAGCCTGAAACTCTGTGCCCAGACGTTCACCCGGGATGTTTCTCGACTCAGCTGTTGCGCAGGCTGAGCCACAGACTGTGGGCGTGCTGTCTGTTGTTCCGGGCTCGCGACACCTGATACCGGCGGAAACCGGGCATGCCTTCGCCGACAAGTCGCCGTCATTCAGAATGACGGCGGCGTATTGACCCACAGCAGCCTTGCGATGGTGTTGCCGACGTTGCGATAGCGGTGGGCCAGCTCGGATCGGAAGTAGAACGAATCGCCCGCATTCAGGATGTACGAGTTCTCGTCCACCGTCAGCTCGATCGTTCCCTCGATCACGTAGCCGACCTCTTCGCCTTCGTGGGTGATCTCGCCGTCGCTCTCCGCACCCGGCTCCACGAGGTGGATGTTCGCCTCCAGCAGGGTCTGGTCCTGGTACGGGGCAAGGCGTTCCAGGTCGATGCTGCCGCCGCCGGTGCGGCTCTCGAGATGGATCAGGGGGCGTTCGCCGTGTCGCTGGACCACCTGTTCCTCGGGGCCCGCATCGAAAAGCGAGGCAATGCTGATATCCAGCGCGGCGGCGACATTGTGCAGCATGCGCAGCGACGGGGTCGCATGGCCGCGCTCGATCTTCGAGATGAGGCTCTCCGAGCAACCGACCCGCCTGGCCAGGTCCTTCATCAACAGGCCCTGCTTGCGGCGCGTGTAACGCAGGCGGTGGCCGATCCTCGCGGCCTCGTAGGTATCGGGCACCGCATTCGTCCCTTCAGGCATTTGCTCGTCCTTCAAGCTGAGAACCAAGGATTCTGTACGCACGGCTGATTTTTGGCAAATCTACCATCTATCTTGTTGAATATAAAATATTCAAGTACTAGAACATGATTCTTCTACTTGACAGTTTATTCAATCCTTCCTAGTCTCCCCCGCAAGACAAGCACAACAACAAGAACGTCTCGCGGTCTCGTGCCGCCAGGCAGGGGGATTCATGACGCACGGCGGTCCCGCAGCCGAGGAGTTCATCGACGCAGAGCGCCTCTGGTCCCGGCACATGGAACTGGCCGGTATCGGTGGACTCCCGGGCGGTGGCGTGGATCGTCAGGCGCTGACTCCGGACGAGGGCCGGGCGCGCCGGACGGTCATCGGCTGGGGCCGGGAAATCGGCCTGGAGCCCGGCATGGATCCCATCGGCAACCTGTTCCTTCGTTATGCCGGGCAGGACCCGGACGCCGCACCGGTCGTGACCGGCTCGCATCTGGACACCCAGCCCACGGGCGGGCGCTTCGACGGTGTGCTCGGGGTACTGGCGGGGCTGGAGGCCATGACCGCGCTGCACGCCGGCGAATGGAAGCCTGCCCGCCCCCTCGACCTGGTCATCTGGACGAACGAGGAAGGATGCCGGTTCGCACCCACGACAATGGGCTCGAGTGTTTTCGCCGGGGCGCTGCCGATGGAGGATGCGCTGGCTGCCCGGGATGAACAGGGCGTTTCGGTCGCCGAGGCACTCGAATCCGTTTCCGGGCAGCTGGGCCCCATCCCGGCGCGCACGCACGGATTCCCCATGCACGCCTTCCTCGAGGTACACATCGAGCAGGGCCCCGTGCTGGAAGAGCGTGACTGCCCGGTCGGCGTCGTCACGGGTGTGCAGGGACTGCGCTGGTTTCGTGTCGATGTCCGGGGACAGACCGCCCACGCCGGCACGACACCCGAGCAGCACAGGCGCGATGCCTTCGTCGCCGCCCAGCACATCGTCGCCGCGCTGCGCCAGCATGTCTTCGCCGGCACCGATCATGACGATGTTCGCTTCACGGTGGGACGATTCCAGGTCTCCCCCGGCGTGCCCAACACCATCCCGGGCCATGTGCATTTCACCATCGATCTGCGGCATCCGGATGCGGACCGGCTGGAGAAACTCGGCGATGCGATCGAGGCGATCTGCGTCAATCATGCCGGACCATGCAGGGTGACGGTCGAAGACACGCCAGCCTCTCCACCCGTGAAATTCGACGAGGCCGTCGTCGAGCTGCTGGACAGTTCCGCGAAGGCCGTGGGCATCGAGCCGGTACACCTGATGTCGGGCGCCACGCATGACGCCAAATGGCTCAGCACGCTCACACCGACCGGGATGCTCTTCGTGCCCTGTGAACGGGGCATCAGTCACAACGAGGCGGAATCCGTGAAACCGGAGCACATCGCGATCGGTACCCGCGTACTGTGTCGTGCATTGCGGAATCTGTCGGCGACATGAACCGGCAACCTCGAACGACAGGACCGGATGATTGACAAGGGGAATCAGCGACCGATGAAAATCACCGTGGCGTGCATACAGTTCGAACCGCGCGTGGGAGATCCCGCCCGCAATCGTCAACGCAGTGTCGAACTGATCGACAAGGCGGCCGCTGACGGGGCCGACCTGATCGTCCTGCCCGAGCTTTGCAATTCCGGTTACGTATTCGAATCGAATGACGAGGCCCGTGACCTGGCGGAACCGGTGCCCGGTGGCGAGACCTGCGATCTCTGGGCGGAAGCGGCAGCACGTCATGACATCCATATCGTCGCGGGCATCAACGAACGCACGGATGCCGGCCTGTACAACTCGGCCGTGTTACTCGGTCCGGCAGGACACGTCGGCACATACCGCAAGGTGCACCTCTGGAACCGGGAGAACCGGTTCTTTCGTCCGGGAGATCTCGGATTCCCCGTCTTCGATACCCCGCTGGGCAGGATCGGTGTCCTGATCTGCTACGACGGCTGGTTTCCCGAAAGCTACCGGCAGTGCGCCCTCGAGCAGGCGGACATCATATGCATCCCCACCAACTGGGTGCCCATCCCCGGCCAGCGCAGCGACCGGGAAGCCATGGCGACCATCCTGACCATGAGTGCCGCCCACTCGAATCGCCTGGTGATCGCCTGCGCCAGCCGCACGGGCATCGAACGCGAACAGCCGTTCATCGGGCAGAGCCAGATCGTCACCTGGTCCGGCTGGCCGATCGCCGGACCCGCCAGCAGCGACCGGGAGGAAATCATCCGCGCGGAGGTGGATCTGCGCAGCCCGGGACGCTTCACGCAATGGAACGAGTTCAACCAGGACCCGCTGGGCGATCGCCGCCCCGAGACCTATACGGCCCACGCAGCGGATGACAAGCCGCGGCGATGACAACCAGAGAACGACAGCAGCAAGCGGAGGAAACACCTCATGAGCAGCAATCACGACAGCAATGACCGCTTTTCGGATTCGCGCCGCAACGCGCTCAAGGGGCTCGGCGCCGCGGCAGCCATCACCGCCGTGGGCGGATTTCCCGGCATCATTCGCCGAAGCCTCGCCGCCGATCCCATTCGCATCGGGGTCATCTCGCCCCTGAGCGGGGCCTGGACGGTCTACGGCAAGGCGCACCTTGCAGGCCTCGAGATGGCGGTAAAGGAAGTGAACGAGAAGGGAGGCGTGCTCGGCCGGCAACTGGAACTGGTCGTGGCCGACTCCAAGACCGAACCCCGCGTGGTGGTGGAACAGGCCAATCGCCTGATTCGGCGCGAGCGCGTCGACTTCCTCGCCGGAACGTTCTCCAGCGCCGAGCGCAACGCGGCCGGACCGGTGGTGGCCGCCGCCGACAAGGTACTGCTCTATCCCACCTTCTACGAGGGACAGAAGCAGGAGTACCATCCGGGCGTCTGCAATCCGAACATCTTCGCATTCGGTCCGGTTCCCTCGCAGCAGGTCTGGCCGCACATGCCGTACATGACGGAGAACTTCGGCAAGCGCTTCTTCATGATCGGTTCCGACTACGCCTGGCCGCGGGTCACCAACGAGGTCACCAAGGTCAAGCTGGACGAGCTCGGTGGCGAGGTGGTCGGCGAAGTGTACATTCCCTTCGATACGCCGCAGTACGAGTCCGTCCTCCGCGATATCCGCAACTCCGGCGCGGACATCATCTTCCACACGCTGACCGGCAGCGATACGGTGAACTTCCGCAAACAACTGGCCGCCGCGGGCATGCGGGATGATTTCACGCTGTGGACCGTGGACGACGAGGAAGTGGTGACCTCGGGCCTGGGACCGGACGTGGCGTCAGGCGATTACGTCAGCTTCGATTACTTCATGTCGATCAAGACACCGAACAACAAGGCATTCCTCGAACGCTTCCGGGCACAGAACGGCAATGACGCGTTGATGGATACGGTCGGCGTTGCAATGTATAACGCGGGACACATGGCCGCGCTCGCACTGGAGCGTTCGGGCGAAGTCAGCAGCGCGGGACTTCGGCGCGGACTCAAGGGAGTCACGTTCGACGGCGCGCCGCAGGGCAGTGTCCGGATGCGGGAAGTGGACAACCAGGCCGTGCTGCCTTCGTACCTCGTCCAGGTGAACGATTCCTGGAACGCGCCGGAGGAAATGTTCACGGAAATCCAGTCGTTCGAGTCGGTCACGCCCAAGACCGCCGCCTGCGAAGGATTGCCGCTGGAGGCATGAACCGGTCCGGGCGCGTTGAAGGCGGGCAGGACCGCCCGCCATCAACGCGCTGCCGGCCGCCCCCGGGGGGTTGCGCAAGGACTCGGGCCAGCCCGGGATCATCGATGCCACGCGGCTCCCCCGGGTACGTTGTGGCG
>CAYZHJ010000011.1:0-5025 GCA_964478305.1 uncultured Ectothiorhodospiraceae bacterium | reverse complement strand
CGCGCTTTGTTTGCCGGCGGGCGGATTCACGCGGGCGGGGGGGTTTGTGGGGGGCCTGCCCCGCCCGGGAATTCCCCGCTGCCGGCCGCCGACGGAGGGTTGCTCATGGACTCGGTCATACCCGTGATCATCGATGCCACGCTGATCACCCTGGTACTCGCGCTCGCCGCCTTCGGTCTCGCCATCATCTACGGGCTGGTGGGTGTCATCAATCTGGGACACGGCGCCATGCTCACCCTCGGTGCCTACTTCACCTGGCAGGCTCACGCATGGGGGATACCGTTCATCCCCGCAGTCCTGTTCGCCGGTATCGGTGTCGGTTTCGCGGGGCTCATATTCGAGCATCTCGTCATCCGGCACTTCTACGACCGCCCATTCGATACCCTGCTGCTCACGTGGGCGTTCTTCCTGATCGTCAGCGAGTTGATCAAGATCGTCTTCGGCACGGATTTCCGGAACGTTCCCAATCCACTGCCGGAAGCACTCGCCGTGGCGGGCCACGAAATCCCGACCTACCGGGCACTGATCGCGCTGGTATCGGTTGCCATCATCGGAACCACGGCGGTCGTGTTCTATCGCACCTCGCTGGGCATCCGCATCCGGGCCCTGATCCAGGACCGCGACGTCGCCGCGCTGCTCGGCCTGAATATCGCCATCACCTACAAGATCGTGTTCACCTTCGGCTCGTTCATGGCCGGGCTCGCGGGCGGGCTGATCAGCCCGATGCTGAGCATCGATCCCTACATCGGCAACATCTATCTGGTGCGGTCCTTCTTCGTCGTGCTGGTGGGGGGCATGGGTCAGCTTCTCGGCGGCACCATGGTCGGCGCCTTCTTCACCGGCGGCGCCGAAACGCTGTTCGCATTGTTCTCCGGTCAGGCCGTGGCCCAGACGGCGGTGTTCGTCCTCGCGATCCTGATCCTGCGCTTCCGTCCCTCCGGCATCATGAGGCAGAAATGAACAGCTCCCTGGAATCCACGACGACCCTGGTGCCGAGCCGCCCCCGCATCAGGGTGACGGAAACCGGCGTCGCCGCCGGCGTTTTCGTGCTGCTGGCCGTGCTTCCGCTGTTCGTCGACGGCTACGCCGTATTCATCCTGCCCCAGTACATGGTCTTCGGCGTGCTGGCGATGTCGCTGGCGCTGTTGTGGGGGTTCGCCGGCATCGTCAGCTTCGGTCAGGCGGCATTCTTCACCATCGGCGGCTATACCATGGGCCTGTGCATCGGGCTCGGCGGTCCGCTGAACGCCGGTTACGTCGGGCTCGTCGCCGCCGGCGCAACGGGCGGTGTCATCGCCGGCATCACGGGCTACTTCCTGTTCAGTGCCGGCGTCCGTTCGACGCATTTCGTGCTGATCACGCTGGCACTGTCGATCATCGCCGAGCAGGTCGCCGTCTCGCAGTCCTGGCTCACGGGCGGTTTCAACGGCATGTTCGTTCCCCGCATGTCGCTGACGCTCGATGCCGGCGGCGGCGATCCGGGCGATACCGGCATGTACCTGTTCGTGCTCGGCCTCTGCGCCGGCTGTTACTTCGCCCTGCGCCACGCCCTGCTCCGGCGCTTCGGCAAGCTCCTGGCCGGGGTGCGCGAGAACGAGGACCGCCTGACCGCCTTCGGCTATCGCATCGATCTGTACAAGACGGCGGCGTTCACGGTATCCGGTGTGCTTGCCGGGTTCGCCGGTGCTCTCTATGCAACCAGTGCGGGCTTCGTCTCTCCTTCGCTCGCGGGCGTGCTGTTCTCCACCCAGGTGGTGGTATGGGTGGCCATCGGCGGACGCCATTCGCTGCTCGGCGCATTCGTCGGCGCGATGATCGTGGCCGCACTCTCCAACTACGTGAGCGCAATCATGCCGAATTACTGGCAACTGATCGTGGGACTGGTATTCATGCTGGTCATCGTCTTCTTCAAGCGCGGACTGGCGGGCCTCGCCGAGTCGACATTCCAGCGGTGGCAGCGGAGGCGCACGCCGTGACGGCCCCGTTGCTCCAGACCACGGGCCTGGGCAAGCGCTTCCGCGGACTCGTGGCGAACCGGGACATCGACTTCTCGCTGATGCCCGCATCCTGCCATTGCATCATCGGACCGAACGGTGCCGGCAAGACGACCTTCCTGAGCATGATCTCGGGACATCTTCCGCCGAGCCAGGGCAGTATCCGGTACTGCGACGAAGATGTAACAGGTCGCTCGGTCGTGTATCGAGCCCGTCTCGGGATCGCCCGCAAGTTCCAGACACCATCGGTGTTCCCGAACCTGACTGCATGGCAGAACATCGAACTGCCGGTCATGCGCGTCGAGCGGAAGAAACACCGGATCGATGAACGAGTCGCCGGCGTCCTGGAACGCGTCAGGCTGCTGGAACACCGTGACACGCCCGTGCAGCACCTGTCCCACGGACAGCGTCAATGGCTCGAAGTCGGAATGCTGGTGGCCATGAAGGCGCGACTTCTGCTGCTGGACGAGCCGGCCGCGGGCATGACGCGGGAGGAAAAGTCCGCAACCGTGGCACTGATTCATGAACTGGTCGACGAACTGAAACTCGGCACCATCGTGATCGAGCACGACATGGACTTCGTCCGTCAACTGGATACCCGTATTACCGTTCTCCATCTCGGCGCCGTTCTGGCGGAAGGCAGTTTCGATTCCGTCGCGAGCGACGAGCGGGTCAGGGATGTCTACCTGGGCAGTCAGATATGAGCGCATCAACGAATCTGAAGGTCGAAGCGCTGACCGCCGGCTACGGTGACATCACGGTGCTCCGGGATATCGATATTGCCGTCGACAAGGCGGGGGTGCTCGGCATTCTCGGCCGCAACGGCATGGGCAAGACGACACTGATCCGGGCGTTGTCGGGCCAGATTCCCCTGCAATCGGGCCGCATCGAGTTCGACGGCGAGAATGTCGAGAACCTTTCGGCCCACCAGCGTGCGCGCCGCGGCATGACGACCGTGGTGCAGGGACGCGGCATCTTCCCGCGACTGACCGTGCGCGAACATCTGACGATGGGCCGAGTGGCCGGCGGCGGCCACAAGCCGGACCGGATCGACGAGGTGATCGAGTACTTTCCCATTCTCGGAGAACGTCGCGAGCAGTTCGCGGGTACGCTGAGCGGCGGTGAACAGCAGATGCTGGCCATCGGAACCGGCCTGATGACCGATCCGTCACTGATTCTCCTCGACGAGCCTTCCGACGGGGTCATGCCGAAGCTCGTGGAGCAGATCGCCGAACGACTCGCCGAAATCAATCGCCGCAAGGGCACGACCATCATCATCGTCGAGCAGAATGTGCCAATGATCTTCGGCATGGCCGACCAGTGCATCTTCCTGGAGAACGGCCGCGTGGTTGCCTCGGGCACCACCGAGGAAATCGAGAACAGCGACGCGGTGGAACGCCATCTGACGATCTGAAGAGCCAAAATCGGAAACTGTCCACTGAAGCGGGACAACTCCATGCACCTGAATCGCCATACCCTGGGGCACTGGAGATCCCGAGTGTGGGGAAAATGTGAAGCTTGTACACTCCTACATTCGGCGGCTCAAGGTTCGATGCTACGACTATAGACCTAGCTCTGGACGGTTTCATCGCTCGTATCGGCTACTAATCCGTTGCACGGACACACATCCGCCAAACCCTGTGGACATGGAACACTCCGAAAAACGGCAAAAACAATAACGCACTGACACCCTTCAAAAGACCGGTTCGGCCGGTCTTCTGTGATGCCGCAGAAACCTCTAGCACGGCGCACCACGAGAAGATTTGAACCGCCAATAGAGCCACAAGTGTCAATGCCCGCAATATAGGTAGCCACGATACAGGCACGAATGGCTGCAACCCTGTACAAGCTACACATATTATGAGCGCAACCCCTACGGTTGCCCGAGTTTTACTAGCTGCATTAATCGCCCTTGATCCGAAAACTATCAGAGATGGATACAACAACCACCCAACATAAAACCCCACTCCACCGAATGCGGCCTTACCGATCTCCGAAAGATACGGAGCCGTAATCGAATAGGCGATAAAGATCAACCAGATTACCACCATCGGGATGAACGGATTAAGATACGCTACCCGATCCGCGAGCGAAGGCTCTTCCGGCAATTTTCTCATGGTTATCGAGTAATCTCCGGCACCTACCTAAAAGGCTCGACGCGCAAACTCGCTAGCAATAAACGTGAACGACAATCCTGCGACCAATGCGGCGCCAATACTAATAACTACGTCCCCATCTTTCCTCTTCACGTTACCTCCTGTAAGCGGACCCGGTACGGGGAAACCTAGCTCCGCGGTCGACCCCGGGCATTGGCCACCCAGACTTTCTGAAAATAGACTTGGAATGTCCGTGACATTGCTAATCAGTTCTGACTGCTCACTCGCACGAATAGCGCCAATACTTGCGTCAAACGGCCCAAGCCCAACTCCAATTTGCGCACCCTGCGTTATTAGTGAGGTATCGCTTGACGAGGAAAGGCGCACACTACCCGCATCTACAAAAGCAGTGATTCTTCCGGCGCCAATCCTTACGTCAGTGCCGGCTTGAAGCCCAAGGCTGATCTGTGCATCAAAGATTGAGGTATCGTTTAGCCCGAACGGATCGAATCGGTTTAGCGGATTATTGACCACATACTCGTACGTGTTGAGACCACCCTGCAATCCGATTGGATCGCTGGTCGCATACCGCCCGAGCGACGGATCATAGCTCCGAAAATAGTTGTAATGCTTACCAGTTTCGGCATCGAAATACTGCCCCGGGAACCGCAGGTTCAGCGTAAAGGTCTGCCCGCCGCCGTCAGGATCTTCGTTGGGTTCGCTATCTCCGAACGGATCGGAGACCCATGACCATATGACTTTTCCGTTGGGCTCCGAGGCCGCCCTCGGTGTGCCCAAGTGATCGGCGTGAATGTAGTACAGCTCGTCATTGGCCGCGACCGCCACGGGCAGGCTGCCGAGATGGAAGTACTCCCGGATCGCATTGCCACTTTCGTCATACCGCCCGAGCAACTGTCCCCTGTCGTTGTAGACAA
>CAYZHJ010000010.1:0-42635 GCA_964478305.1 uncultured Ectothiorhodospiraceae bacterium | reverse complement strand
TCGCCAACGCCATTCGCGCCCTCAGCATGGATGCCGTCCAGCAGGCGAATTCCGGGCATCCGGGCATGCCGATGGGCATGGCCGACATCGCCGAGGTGCTGTGGAACGATTTCCTCAGGCACAACCCGGCCGACCCGAACTGGTTCGACCGCGACCGCTTTGTCCTGTCGAACGGCCACGGGTCCATGCTGCTCTACTCGCTGCTGCACCTGAGCGGTTACGACCTGCCGCTGGACGAGCTGCGTGCCTTCCGGCAACTGCACTCGAGGACACCCGGCCATCCCGAGTACGGTTACGCGCCGGGGGTGGAAACCACCACCGGTCCGCTCGGTCAGGGGCTCGCCAACGGCGTGGGCATGGCGATCGCCGAGAAGGTGCTGGCGGCGCGCTACAACCGCGACGGGCACAACGTCATCGATCATCGCACCTGGGTGTTCGTCGGCGACGGCTGCCTGATGGAGGGCATCTCGCACGAGGCCTGCTCGCTCGCCGGCACGCTCGGCCTTGGCAAGCTGACGGTTTTCTACGACGACAACGGCATCTCCATCGACGGCGAGGTACAGGGCTGGTTCACCGACGACACGCCGGCGCGCTTCGCCGCCTACGGCTGGCACGTGGTGGCCGATGTCGACGGCCACGATCCCGAGGCCGTGCGCGAGGCCATCGAGGCGGCCCGCGCGGAGACCGCGCGGCCCTCGATCATCTGCTGCAAGACCGTGATCGGCTGGGGCTCGCCCAACAAGCAGGGCAAGGAAGAGGCCCACGGCGCGGCGCTCGGTCCCGACGAGGTCGAGCTCGTGCGCGAGACCATCGGCTGGTCGCATCCGCCGTTCTTCATTCCCGAGGAGATCTACACCGCCTGGAACGCGCGTCCGCGCGGCGAGGCGGCCGAGGCGGAATGGCGCGAGCGGTTCGAGGCGTACCGCAAGGCCCAGCCGGTACTGGCGGCCGAGCTGGAGCGGCGCATGGCCGGCGATCTGCCGGAGGGCTGGGACGAGCACGCGGCGCGGCTGCTGGCCGAGACCCACAAGCGCGGCGAGGACATGGCCACGCGCAAGGCCTCGCGCGCGGCGCTGACCGGATTCGCCGAGAGCCTGCCGGAACTGATCGGCGGCTCGGCCGACCTGACCGGCTCGAACCTGACCCGCTGGGAGGGCGCGCGCGACATCTCGGCGCGCGATGCCGACGGCGGCTACATCTATTTCGGCGTGCGCGAGTTCGGCATGTCGGCGATCGTCAACGGACTGACCCTGCACGGCGGCTTTCGCGCCTTCGGCGCCACCTTCCTGATGTTCTCCGAGTACGCCCGCAACGCCCTGCGCATGGCGGCGCTGATGGGCATCCCGAGCATCTTCGTCTACACCCACGACTCGATCGGCCTGGGCGAGGACGGACCGACCCACCAGGCGGTCGAGCAGCTCGCGACCCTGCGGCTGATTCCGCGCATGGAGGTCTGGCGGCCCTGCGACACGGTCGAGACCGTGGCCGCCTGGCGGCGTGCGCTGGAGCGTCGCGACGGGCCGGTCGCGCTGTCGCTGTCGCGCCAGGGCGTGCCGTACCAGCGACGCACGCCCGAACAGCTCGACGCGATCGAGCGCGGCGGCTACGTGCTCGCCGACGGCGACGGTCCGCCCGACGTGGTGCTGATCGCGACCGGCTCGGAAGTGCATCTCGCCGTGGACGCGGTCGCGCCGCTGCTGGCGGCGGACATCCGCGCGCGCGTGGTGTCGCTGCCCTGCGCCGAGCGCTTCCTCAAGCAGGACGAGGCCTGGCGCGAGGCGGTCCTGCCGGCGGACGTCCCGCGCGTGGCGATTGAGGCCGGCGTGACCGGGCTGTGGCGCGCCTGGGTCGGCAGCGAGGGTGGCGTGGTCGGCATCGACACGTTCGGCGAATCGGCACCGGGCGGCGAGGTCATGAAGCATTTCGGTTTCACCGTCGATCGCGTGGTCGAGACCGCGCGCGCGGTGCTCGGTCGGTAATTGTCCGGTTCGGCGCCGCCAACGGTTGGCGCCGGTATGCACATACGAGAGGAAGCAGCAGCAATGGCCATCAAGATTGCGATCAACGGTTACGGGCGCATCGGGCGCAACATCCTGCGGGCGGCCTACGAGTCCGGCCGCATCGGCGACATCGAGATCGTCGCGATCAACGACCTGGGCGATGCCGCGACCAATGCGCATCTCACGCGCTACGACACCGCCCACGGCCGCTTCCCCGGCACGGTCGAGGTCGACGGCGACAGCATGGTGGTCAACGGCGACCGCATCCGCGTATGCGCCGAACGCGATCCGTCGAAGCTGCCCTGGGGTGAACTGGGCGTCGACGTGGTGATCGAGTCCACCGGCCTGTTCACCGACGCCGACAAGGCGCGCGCGCACATCCAGGCGGGCGCGCCCAAGGTGCTGATCTCGGCGCCGGCGAAGGGCGACATCGACGCCACGGTGTGCTACGGCGTCAACCATGAGGTGCTCACCGCCGACATGACGGTGGTGTCGAACGCCTCCTGCACCACCAACTGCCTGTCGCCGGTGGTCAAGGTGCTGCACGAGGCCATCGGTGTCGACTGCGGCCAGATGACGACGGTGCACTCCTATACCAACGACCAGGTGTTGACCGACGTCTATCACAAGGATCTGCGCCGCGCGCGCTCGGCCACGCAGTCGATGATTCCGACCACCACCGGGGCGGCGAAGGCGGTCGGTCTGGTGCTGCCGGAGCTGGCCGGCCGGCTCGAGGGCTACTCGGTGCGCGTGCCGACCATCAACGTGTCGCTGGTCGACTTCAGCTGCATCGTCGAGCGCGACACGAGCATCGACGAGATCCACGACATCATGAAACGCGCCAGCGAGGGACCGCTCGCCGGCGTGCTGGCCTACAACGACGAGCCGCTGGTGTCGATCGACTTCAACCACGACCCGGCCTCGGCCACCTACGACGCCTCGCAGACGCTGGTCACCGGCGACCGTCTGGTGAAGGTCGTCGCCTGGTACGACAACGAGTGGGGCTTCTCCAACCGCATGCTCGATGTCGCCACCCACTGGGGAAAGCTCGGCTGATGCCGCCGACCGACGAGGCAGCCGGCGTGGCCGAGGGCGTCGAGGTTCGTGGCATCCTGCGGATGACCGATCTCGATCTCGCGGGCAAGCGCGTGCTGATCCGCGAGGACCTCAACTCGCCGGTCCAGAACGGTCGCGTGGTGAGCGACGAACGCATCCGCGCCTCGCTGCCCACCATGCGTGCGGCGATGAAGGCAGGCGCGCGGGTGGCGGTGATGGCGCATCTCGGCCGGCCGGAAGAAGGCCATGTCGACAGTGCCACCACGCTGCAGCCGATCGCCGACCGGCTGGGCCTGCTGCTCGGCCGCGAAGTGCCGCTGGTCAGCGACTGGCTCGATGGTCTGCCGGAAATCGAGCCGGGCGGACTGGTGCTGTGCGAGAACGTGCGCTGCCTGGTCGGCGAGAAGGCCAACGACGAGGCGCTGGCCAGGAAGATGGCCGCCCTGTGCGACGTGTTCGTCATGGACGCCTTCGGCGTCGCCCACCGGGCGCAGGCCTCGACCTACGGCGTGGCGCAGTATGCCCCGGTCGCCTGCGCCGGCCCGCTGCTGCTGCGCGAGCTGGGCGCGCTCAAGCTGGTGCTCGAGCATCCCGAGCGACCGCTGGTCGCGATCGTCGGCGGCGCCAAGGTATCGACCAAGCTGGGCGTGCTCGACGCGCTGCTGGAGAAGGTCGACCAGCTCATCGTCGGCGGCGGAATCGCCAACACCTTCATCGCCGCCCAGGGCCACGCGGTCGGCAAGTCGCTGCACGAGCCCGACCTGGTGCCGGCGGCGAAACGCCTGATCGAGAAGGCCGAGGCGCGCGGCGCCGCCATCCCGGTGCCGGTCGACGCGGTGGTTGCGCCCGAGCTCGGCGCCGACGCGCCCGCGACCGTCAAGCCGGTCGACGCGATCGGCGATGACGACATGATCCTCGACGTCGGACCCGAGACACGCGCGAAGTACGCCGGCCTGCTGGCCAGGGCCGGCACCATCATGTGGAACGGCCCGGTCGGGGTGTTCGAGATCGATGCCTTCGCCGAGGGCACCCGCGCACTGGCCGAAGCCATTGCCGCATCGAGCGGCTACTCGATCGCCGGCGGCGGCGACACGCTCGCCGCGCTGCATCGCTTCGGTCTGCACGAGCGCATGTCCTACATCAGCACCGGCGGCGGTGCATTCCTCGAATACGTCGAACACGGTCATCTGCCCGCGGTGGACATCCTTGAACAACGAGCCGACCAGTAGCAATCCCGCACTCACGCTGGAGCTGGGCGACAGCCATCCCCAGCTCCGGCGGACCAAGATCGTCGCAACACTCGGACCGGCGAGCGAATCGCGCGAGGTGCTGGGCGAGATGATCGCCCGCGGGCTCGATGTCGTGCGCCTGAACTTCTCGCACGGCTCGCCGGAGGACCATGCCGCGCGCGCGCAACTGGTGCGGGAGCTGGCGGCCGAGCACGGCCGCAACGTCGGCATCATGGGCGACCTCCAGGGCCCGAAGATCCGCATCGAACGCTTTGCCGACAAGGATGGCGTCCGGCTCGAGGAAGGTGCGAGCTTCGTGCTCGACGCCGCGCTCGGGCGGGACGAGGGTGATGCCTCGCGAGTGGGCATCACCTACAAGGAGCTGCCCGGCGACGTCGAACGCGACGACACCCTGCTGCTCGACGACGGCCGCATCGTGCTGCAGGTCGAGAAGGTCCGGGGCCGCGAGATCCACACCCGGGTCACCGTCGGCGGACCGCTGACGGACAGCAAGGGCATCAACCGTCAGGGCGGCGGCCTGTCGGCGCAGGCGATCACCGACAAGGACCGGGCGGACATCCGCACGGCCGCGGAAATCGATGTCGACTATCTGGCCGTGTCGTTCCCGCGCCATGCCGAGGATATCGAGGAGGCGCGCCGCCTGTTCCTGAAAGCCGGCGGGCAGGGGGGTATCGTCGCCAAGATCGAGCGCGCCGAGGCGCTGCACGCGATCGACGGGATTCTCGCGGCCACGGATGCCATCATGATCGCCCGCGGCGATCTCGGCGTGGAGATCGGCGACGCCGAGCTGCCGCCGGCGCAGAAATCGCTGATTCGCGCCGCGCGCAAGGCCAACGTGCCGGTAATCACTGCCACCCAGATGATGGAGTCGATGATCAACAGCCCGCTGCCGACGCGCGCGGAGGTGTTCGATGTCGCCAACGCGGTGCTCGACGGCACCGACGCCGTCATGCTCTCGGCCGAGACGGCGGCGGGCAATTATCCGGCCGAGGTAGTGCAGGCGATGAGCCGGGTCTGCGCGGGCGCGGACCAGTACCCGAGTGCACAGATATCCGATCACCGCATCGATACGCACTTCGACCGCACCGACGAGGCCATCGCCATGGCGACCATGTACGTCGCCAATCACTTCGACGTGCGCGCGATCGCCTCGTTGACCGAATCCGGTTCAACGACGTTGTGGATGTCACGCATCAGCTCCGGCATTCCGATCTATGCGCTCACCCGCCACGAACGCACCAGCCGCCGCGTGAGTCTCTATCGCGGCGTCTATGCCGTGGACTATCCCATCGTCGAGGTGCAGCCGGCCGAGGCCAACCGCAAGGCGGTCGAGGTCCTGCTCGAACACGGCGCCGTCGAACCCGGCGACCGCATCATCATCACCAAGGGTGACCTCATGGGCGTCCACGGCGGTACCAACTCCCTCAAGATCGTCGAGGTCGGAAGCAGCGAACAGATGATCCGGTCTGTCGAATAGGCCGGCCCGCCACCGCAATCGGGATGCCGTTCCGTCCGGGTTCATTCGGCCTGGAAACGAATCCGGATACCGCGTATTTCCCCGCCGATCTGCAGGTCCAGGCCGAAGTCGCGTGCACGCTGCTGCATGTGAAGGAAGCCGTGCCCGGTGCTCGAATCATCCCAGTCTTCCGTTCCATCATCTTCTATCTCGACCACGATCCTGCGGTCGGAGTCCTTGAATGCACGAACCGTTATCGTGGTCGCATTTGCATACTTGACGGAGTTGGTCAACGCTTCCTGAACGACTCGCAGTACACTGAGGGTTCGTCTCGGACACATGGTGACGTCGCGGGGCCTGAGAGAAACCTGCCAGTTCCAGGAGATCCCGTGATCGCGCAATATGCCGTCGAACTGCTCCCTGATCGTGACCAGGCCGATGACCAGGTTGCTGAAGTGAGGTTCCGTTGACGACACGAGCAGCCGCATGTCGGTGAAGGCCTGTCGAAGGTCCGCCTTCAAGTGAGCTCGCGGGATCTCCCGGTTGTCCATCCCGCGTATCAGCTTGACGAAATGCCGACCCATGCCGTCGTGCAGGTCCCGCATCAGGCGCCGGGTGGCTTCGTTGCGAATTTCCTCGTTCTCTCTTTGCAGCAGGAGCATGCGATCCGCCAGTGCAAAAGCCAGAAGGATCATCTCGATGGCGGAACCGATCTGTACGCCATTGCGTGTCAAGGCATTTGACGGCACGAGGCCGTGAGTGCTGAGCGCGAAGGTGGTGGCTCCAATGAGGAATACGCTCCATGCGAGCATGAAATAGCGTGCCTGTCTTTCTCCACGCCGCCAGCACAGAATCGCCGACGTGAAAATGATCAGGGTGGTGATCGGAACAAGCACGGTCAGAAACAATGCGACGGGCCGATAGGGCAAAAGGAACGCGCCGGCAATCATCAAGCCGGATACTGCCTGCAGGCAATACAGAATTTTCGAGGCGCGTGGAAGATGCTGCCTTACACGAAGAAACGAACGGCTGAACTGAATCAATGCAAAGTTTCCGAGCGCGATGAACATGGGGAACGCTACATCGGAAAACCCGGGAAAGTTCCCCCAGACAAGGAGATGCCCGAAGCCGTTCATGGTCATTGCAAACAGGCCGATGCTCGCCAATGCGCCCAGGTAGTAGAGATAATTGGTGTCCCGCAGTGAAGTGAAGACCAGCAGGTTGTACAACGCCATTGCGATCAGCACACCGTAATACATGCCCAGTAGATGGGATTCCTGCTTGGCGGCGGTCTGGAATGCCGACCTCTCCCAGACGAGTGCGGGCACCTGTACCGATCCCTTGCTCGACACTTCCAGGTACCCGATCACCGTCTCTCCGGGCGGAAGATCCAGTTCGAATGCCGGCATCCGGTACTTGAAGTCGCGTTCCGAAATCGGGATCAGGTCACCGGCGCGCTGGGTGCGCTGACCGTCGGGGGCCGCGGGCACATGCAGGACGATCCGGTCCAGATGTACATAGGGAATCTCGATCACGAGGCGTCCGCTCGAACCGGACGGGACCTGAAGCCTGAAGCGCAGCCATACAGTGCCGTCGAGGTAGCCGAAGTTTGCGCCGTGCCTCGTCGGCAGGGGCTCGAACCTGCCGCGGGCGGCGGCAATCATCATGTCCGTCAGATCCAGTTCGCCACTGGCGTCACGGAACACCTCCATGTGACGTGAAAGGGCGTGGGGACTCTCCGATGGCGCGGCTTCGAGCTTCAGCGGTGGCGACATTGCCGCCGCAGACGCACAGGCAGCGAGGAGTTTCAATAACAGCAAGCCCCGGAGAAACGGGCTTCGCGCGATTTCGTCATGCATCCACGTACCACACCTGTTTGTGCCGATACCGGAAGCAACGATCCCGGGATGACTCATGGCACCCGGATTCTTCTGGCCCACTAGTGTCCGCTCGTGCCTTCTGCCTGCTCGGGCAACAGGTTGCTCGTGTCGATCAGTCCGTACGCGATCGCGGTGCTGATGGCCTGCGCCCTAGAGTGCACCGAAAGCTTGCTGAAGATGTGCTTGATGTGTGTGGCTATCGTATGCACGGAGCGGTGAAGCTCGGCCGCGCATTCCTTGTCGGAATAGCCTCTGGCAATCAGCTCGAGGACCCGGAGCTCGCTGGCGCTCAGCGCCGGCACTTGCTCGAGTTCCACCGCGGGTGCCGAGGTCAGGCGATCGAGCAGATATCGCGCGACACGCGGGTTCAGCGGCGCCGCGCCGTTCAGCACCTGCATGATCGATTCGGTGATGGAGTCCGCGTCGCTGTCCTTCAGCAGGTAGCCGGCGGCACCCTGGGCAATCACCTTTGCGGCACTGCGTTCGTCGCCCAGCACGGTCATCACGAGCGCGGGAATCCCGAGCGACCGCGCGTGCTCGAGTACAGTGGAACCCGAGCCGTCGGGCAGCACCAGATCGAGGATGACCGTGTCCACATGAACCCGGTTCAGTTCGTCGATGGCCGCGCTGCAGGTGCCCGCCCAGCCGGCCAGTTCGAGTTCCGGATGGTTCTCGATCGCCTCCGTCAGGTAGGCGCGATCGTCAGGATGATCTTCTACAATCAATACTCTGGACAATGAATTATCTCCTCCGAGCAATTGCGATCTCGTGACCATGATCCGGTATCCGAAGTTGTTTCTTCTGCGGAGCACATCACAATTGCAGTGCTCGTCATGAGTCGAACGGAGGCCGGGCGATTCGACACCGATTCGATCGATCACCAGCTCCACCCGGGTGAGCCCGAGGCCCGTTCGTCAAGGGGGAACTTCTCTCCGCGGCATTGACCCGGCATGGCGCCCGGGGAGAGCGGATACCTGCCTGCCCGGGCGGGCAGGCCCGGTTCGCACGAAGTCGTGCGACACGGCGTCGCTCATTCGGGCGTTTCCCCGCTTCGCGACGCCCGCGCCTCGTTCAGCATTTGCGAAAGCCTCTCGTTTCGCTCGCGGACCTGATCGAGTGCCCACTCGACACTCCGGCCCAGCAGGCGCGGATTGGCGAGCAGTGCCTTCTGTCCCGTTTCGGAGGCGTAGAACTCCTCCATGTGCCACAGCTCCTCCGCGGTGAAGTGACGGGCGTACTGCTCGGCCATGTGTGCCTGCAACTCCTCGATCGGGACGATGCGGCGGTAGAAGTCCTCAATCGTGTCGTAATACGGAGCGAGCCGGGGCTCCCGCCGCACCAGCGCCTCGATCGCACGCTCCCTGGACAGTCGCCAGACCTGCTCGGAGTATGCCGACGCGGCGAACGCCCGGGAGGCCTGCCGCAGATCCGGATCGTCCTCGAACTCGGGAAGTTGCTCGGCAAGCGCCGGGCCGCCGATGCAGGCGAACAGGACCAATGCCGGGGTGAGACTCTTGCTGTATCGGCCCATCAGAACCCACCTCGTCGTTGTAGCGGTTGTTCCGTTTCCGGGGAGCATTCCGGACGAGCGGCGCGACACCGGTCGAATCATCATCCGGATGGGGGATGCTGTCACTCCGGTTCACCGAGGTGAAGTGCCATTCACCGAAATACCGGATTCACGGGATACCGACAATCGGGCCGGGAGTGGATATTGATCCCTGTCGCCGGATCGGCTTGCAGAACGGCGATCGGGATTCCCTGGTCGGGACCTGATCCCCGGCTTCTGACCGGCGACCGGCGGAGCAGGGAGCAGTCGCTTCAAGCCGGATACAACCGAAGCAGCATGACCGGCGCGATCGGACGCCATCCCTTGTGGATGTCGCACCGGCCGGCAATCACGGCGACCAGTTCTTCATGCACCATTCCCCCGGATGAAGGCGAGTCGATCTGTTCGCGCGACAGCGGTTCGCGGTGTGCGGCGCCGCGGTTGCCGCCGTCATCGAAGGCGCCGGTTCTCGCGAGAATCCGCTGCCTTGCCCGGCCGGGGTGCCGGGCCGCGATGCGGTTCGCGAGCGCGCGATCCATATACCGATAACGAGTGGACACGCCTTCATGCCCGCAATGACGCTGTCCAGGCGAACGATGACCACGACCCTCATGGCGGTCGGGGCGCTGGTCTGTGGCAGTCTCGCCGCCTACCTCGGATACATCTACATCCAGGAGCGGGTCGCCGAGGAGCGGGATCGATTGCAGTCCCAGTACGACCCGGTTTCCGTGGTCGTGGCCAACGCATCGCTGGCCCGGGGTGACAAGCTTCACTCGGGCAACGTCGCAGTCCGGGAGATCCCGCGCACGTTCATCCACGACTCGGCGGTCCGGGCGGACGAGTGGGATCGCGTGCGGGGCCGGCAGATGACCATCGACATCGGCGCCGGCGAGGCCGTGCTGCATTCGCATCTTGCCCGCCGGGTCGGTGCCTTTGCCCGCTCGGTTCCACCCGGCCGGCGTGCCGTCACGATACCGGTCAGCCGCGAGTCGTCCATCGGCGGCCTGCTCAGCCCGGGAGATTCCGTCGATCTGCTGATGACGATGTCGCGCCCGGAAGGCGGATCGCCCGTCACCTTCGTGCTGCTGGAGGACGTCTCCGTGGCCGCCACCGACGGCAGGGTGGAAACCCCGGCGCGCCGGCAGCGCGAACCGGCCCGCACGATCACGATCGTGGTGACGCCGGAGCAGGCAGCGAGGATCACCCATGCCCGACAGGCCGGCGAACTGACCGTGATGCTCCGTTCGCAGGACGATCGGGACGGGAACGGAATCGAGCCGATCAGCAACGAGGCACTGGTGGCGCATTATCTCGGCCACCGTCCGCAGGATGGCGCGTCATCGGTCCGGATCATCGTCGGGAGGGGGCACTGAATGGGATGCTCGCATTACCGAGTCATGCTGCCGCTGCTCGTTTCGCTGTTGCTGCTCGCGCCGGCCGTCGAGGTGAGGGCGGCCGATACCGCCGGCAACGGCGGGGCCGGGGCCGACAAGTTCGCCGACCGGATCAGGCTCAAGGAGGGCCAGAGTCGCGTACTCAGCATGTCCGGCGTGTCGCACGTTGCCGTCGGCAATGGCGAGATCCTGCAGGTGGAGGTTCTCGACAGGACCGATGATGTCCTCCTCATCGGGCTGCGGCGCGGTGTGACGGACGTTCGGGTGTGGCAGGGAGACAGTGGCTCGCGCAGGTATAGGGTCAGTGTCACCCCCGGCGACGAGATCGATCCAGAACGTCCCTCGCTGGACGAGCTGCAGCAACTGATCGGCATGCACGGGGATGACGAATCAGGTCTTTCCATCGTCCCGGCGGCGGACTCGCTGAACATCTTCGGGCGTGCCCGAACCGCCGAACAAGTGACACGGATCGAGGCGCTGGCCGCGCGTTTCGACTCCGTCCACAGCTACATCGAATCGCCGGACATCGAGCAACGGGATACCGTGTTTATCGAGGCCCGGTTCATCGAGGTCAGCGAAAGCGGCCTCGAGCAGATCGGCTTCGACTGGGACGAATCGATCCAGGGTCCAACCTTCGCGTTCGCCGGCGACGAGATCACCAATGACCTCTTCCGGGCCCCCTTCGAGGGCCTGTCCGATGTCGACCAGAGCGCCTGGCCGCTGGACATCGGCTCGTCCAATACCCACCTCGGATGGGGTTTCCGTCTGCAGTCGCTGGTGAACCTGCTGGTCGAGGAGGGGCAGGCCCGCGTGCTGGCCGAGCCCGTGTTGTCGGCACTCAGTGGCGAGGAGGCCGATTTCCTTTCGGGGGGAGAGATTCCCGTGCCGGTGCAGGACACCGATGGCGACATCAAGACGGACTTTCGCGAGTTCGGCATCGAGCTGCATGTCCGGCCGACGACCAGCGACAGTCGCGAGATTCGCACCGTCGTCGAGGTGGAAGTGAGCGATGTCGACTTCTCCCGTTCCGTGCTCGGGATTCCCTCGTTCACGACCAGCAGGGCCAGCACAGTCATGTTCGCACCGAGCGGAAGGCCGCTCGTGATCGCGGGCCTGATCAACGAGGAAACGATGCGCACCGTCAGCAAGCTGCCGTTTCTCGGCGACCTCCCGATACTCGGCGAGCTGTTCAAGTCGAGACATGTCGAGGGCGAGCGCAACGAGCTGATCATCATCGTCACGCCTCACGTTGCCGGGCACGGGAGTCGCGTCAATCGCTCGCTTCTGCAGCACTACGGCGAGCTGGTCGATCGCCACGACGGCGGCAGCCGGTTCGAGATCATGGAATAGGGAGGACGTGCGAATGCACCGAAACGGTTCCATCGGAAATTCCTGAATCCCGGAGGCAGGAACATGTTGTCGATCGAGATCTATTCCCCGACGGGCAAATGTCTGCATTCACAGGAAGTGGAGGCCGGACAGTATCGAATCGGCCGCTCGCTGCGCTCGGACATCCGCATCAAGCACGACGCAATCGGTCGACATCAGGCCGTTCTCGAAGAGTCCGACGGCGGCTGGACGATCCGCAACCGTGACGATGGCTACGGGATGTGGAAGGACGGTGCCCGCATCGGTGCCTACGGTCCACTCCGGCCGGGTGACGTTCTCGTGCTGGGGGACTGCGAGTTGCATGTGCTCATGGCCGGAAATGCGTGGCAGCGGCAGCAATCGGCGGAACATTCGTTGAATGGGCGGGCAGCGACCACGCCGGCCGAGCACGACGCAACACCGACGTCCCGGTCCGCGCTCCCGGAGGAAGCGGAAGAATCACCGAGTGCGGATGCGCACGAACCCGTGCAGGCGCCGAGCCCGGGCGGCGATGAGCGACAGGACCCCGCAACGGGAGCGACGGATCCCGATGCGGCCGACGACGCGGTCGATGACGCCGGGATCGCCCAGCGCCTCGCCCTCAAGCGGGAACTGCGCGATGCGATTGTTCGCGCGATGGATCTCTACAGTCGCGGAATCCTCAACGAACTCTCCTCCGAAGCATTGCGACAGGAGGCCTGGAGTGCCACCGAGCATGTCCTCAACGCCGGCGAGGTGACACTTCCCCCGGATGTCGAGCAGAACGGGCTGATCGAGGAGGTCGTGGCAGAAGCGGTCGGCTACGGTCCGCTGGAGCCGCTGCTGAGCGACGACTCGATCACCGAGGTCATGGTCAATGGCCCGGACCGGATCTATGTCGAACAGAACGGCCGGCTGCGCGAGGCCTCGCAGGCGTTCTCGGACGAGGATGCCCTGCTGCGGGTCATCGAGCGAATCGTCACCTCGGTCGGGCGGCGCATCGACGAAGGCCAGCCGTTGGTGGATGCACGATTGCCGGACGGCTCGCGTGTCAATGCCATCATCCGTCCACTGTCCCTCGTGGGTGCCTGTCTCACCATCCGCAAGTTCAACAAGGCGAAGATGAGCCTGGACGAACTGGTGGAGCGTGGTGCGCTCAGTCAGGAGATGGCGGAGTTCCTGAAGAACTGTGTCCGCTATCGGAAGAACGTGGTCGTCTCCGGGGGGACCGGTTCCGGCAAGACGACCTTTCTCAATGCCCTGTCCGAACACATTCCGGAGAACGAGCGCATCGTCACGATTGAGGATGCAGCCGAGCTCCGTCTCGAGCAGCGTCATGTCATATCGCTCGAGGCCAGGCCGCCGAATGTGGAGGGCAAGGGCGAGATCCCGATCCGCGAGCTGGTGCGGAACTCGCTGCGCATGCGCCCGGACCGGATCATCGTCGGCGAATGCCGCGGCGGGGAAGCGCTGGACATGCTGCAGGCGATGAATACCGGTCACGACGGATCGCTCACGACCGGACATGCAAATGCGCCGCGCGACCTCCTGTCACGCCTCGAGGTGATGGTGCTGATGGCGGGGATGGATCTTCCCGTACGGGCAATCCGGGAACAGATCGCTTCGGCCGTCGACATCGTCGTGCAGCAGGCGCGACTGAGCGACGGCACCCGGAGAATAACGTCGATCCAGGAAATCGGCGGGCTCGAGGGCGACGTCATCCTGATGCAGAAGCTGTTCGAGTTTCAGCAGCAGGGGATTGACGCCGACGGCAACGTCATCGGACATCATCGTGGGTTCGGGTTCGCGCCGGCATTCTACGAGGAGCTGCGCCAGGGCGGAATCGAGCTGGATCGTTCCGTGTTCGGACGGCAGGAGGAATAGCCTGCCGTGTGGCGGCTTGCGCGGCTCGTGGAGGGTGATGCATGAAACGACCGGAATACCGCATTTGCATGCGTCGCCGCCAGGCGGGATCGACCATCGCCGAAAGCGTGATCGGGATCATGCTCGTGATGATGGTGGGTTTCGGCGCGGCCCAGTGGGCCCTCATCTATCACGCCAAGGTCATGCTCGATCATGCCGCTTTCAGTGGTGCCCGTGCGGGTGCAGTGCGCAATGCGGATCCGGATGCGATCTCGGCCGGAATAGCCCGCGGACTTGTTCCACTCTACATGCCGGGCACGAGCATGGACGCGGCCGATGCGGCCCTGTTCGATCGGGTCATTCCCGATCTCGAGCGATGGGGACGGCTTCGCATCCTGAACCCCACGCAGGAAGCGTTCGACGACTTCGGTGCGACGCTCCCGTCCGGACAGGAGTACATACCCAATCGCTATCTTTCCGCGCACAGCCCGGATGAGGGGAGCGCGAGCGGACTCAATGTACAGGATGCCAATCTGCTGAAGATCCAGGTCACATACGGCTACGAGCTCAATGTGCCGCTGGCCGGACAGCTGATGACCACGGGCATGACGCTTCCGATCCTCGGCACGCTGATGGCACCCCGGGGCGGCTACAGCGCGGAAGAGATCGAGATGCTCGAGAACGGACGCTTGCCGATCGTGGCCTCGGCGACAGTGCGCATGCAGTCACCGCCGTACCGGAGCACCCACATGGCATCGCGTGGCGAGCTGGTGACACCCGAATGAATGGACTGGAGAAAGATGCGATGTTGACCGGATGCAGCAAGGCATTTTCGCAAGACATGTCCGTTTGCCCGGCAGGTCGTGCGGCCGCGCGCGAGTATCCGTCGGTTGAAGTATGGCAACCAGGTCGTCGACCGCTTCCGAGGTTGCTGTGCCTGTTCCTGTTGTGGATGGTGACCGTACCTGCGTCGGCCGCCGGATGCCTGGACCAGGGATGCCGTGGCCTGTTCGATCGATTTCCCGAGAGCCGCCTCGTCGAGAGCCATGCACAGGCATTCGCGGCATACGGTGTCATCACGTCCGTTGGCCGGGACATGCAGGTCACTGCACAACCCTTCGAGGGCCGCGCGACCGACCTGATCTACCGCGCGCCCGTGGATGCGACGCTTGCCGAGGTGTACACGACGTATCGCCGGACTATCCGGGAGAGTGATCTGCAGATCATGGTCGACTGCAATCCGGATGCCTGCCCCGATGGCCTGTTCCTGCGCTGGGCGCGCCTTTCGAGTCGAATCGGGCAATGGGAGGATGTCGATCCCCGGGCCATCGAGCGTCGCCGCGACTATCGCCTGTTGACGGCTGCCGACGAGAGCGGACGTGCCGTCACGGTCGTCATTGCCCGTGTGCCCGGTGAGGATGCCGTGTTCGTGCTCGTGAGCATCATCGAGCCGGCGCCAGCGGAAAGCGCGAACCTGTCCGTGGCGGAAGCGGTCGCGCGGGGGCTGCACGCCTCGGGACGCGCCGAGATCCCGGGCCTTCGATTCGAGATCGAGACCGCGCAGGGAGCCGACAGTGGCCCCGAACGGATCCGGGTGGCGCCCGGGAGCGAATATGCCGTCCGGGAACTGGCGATGTACCTCGGCACGGAGGCCGGGGACCGCTTTCTGATCACGGGCCATCATGCGCGGGGGTACATGGCCGACGGGCGTTTCTGTCGGGCAGAGACGGTCGCACGCCGTCTGCACGATCATGGAGTGGATCGCGACCGCATCCGGACCCTGTGCCTGCCCCCGCTGCCCGACGACTCGGTCGGACTGCATTCGGTCCGGGAACGGAATGATGCGGATCGAGTGGAGCTGATCTCCATTGCCCGGTAGGGGTTTCGTCCTCGCGTCGAAGAGAGGCGCCGTGTCAGCTACCCGGGCACGGACGAATTGCACGACGCTCGTCGCGCATCTCCGGCTCCGATTCCGGCGGCCATCGACGAGGATATCGATTGCCGTTCCGGAAGCGACTCAGATCACCGGCAACCCGATCGCGAAGGCGAACCGGTCGTGATACTGCCCGATCGCCGTGGCAAGGAGCGTCCAGGCGGCCCAGATCGCGAGCAGACCGAGTGCCACGACCACGACGTAACCGGCCGTTACCTGGCCTCGCTGTGCTGTCCTGTATCGATGGTTCATGGACTGTCTCCTGTCTACTTCATCCAGATGGCCAGCACCCGGCTTCCCGTTGCCGGGCGGGACGCGCGCCGGAATTGCAGGCGCACGTATTGTGAATCGTGATGATACGTCCAGTGCTCACCGCCTCGTCCGCCGTGCGAACGCCGTTGCTCGACCAGGGTCCAGCCTACTCGTTCAAGCACGGCACGAAACCGCTGTGCCAGTGCGGACGGTGTGCCGGGTCCGGACAGGATCAGTTGCTCGGCGTGGCGACCCGCATCGACGTAGGTCTGACGACTGCGGACCCGGGTGTCGCGCGGGAGCGGCAACTCGGTGGCCAGCGGCTCATGCCCATCGGTGATTGTTTCAGGCTCGACGCTGACCGCGATGTAACCCACGGTATCGTTGCGCAGCCGACGCGCCCGCACCGAGACGAAGTATCCCTCCGGCCGGATCGCGATCGCTCGCCAGGAGCCCTGCTCCATCTCGATCGGTTCACTCGATGGCCAGCGCGCGGACCAGCGGCGGCGATGATGGGCGATCACTTCGTCGAGAGGGCGCCGGGCGCGAAACTGGCGCAGGGACATGGCGATTCCCTGCACCGTCATCCGGCGTCCCACCCACTGGCTGTCCGCGCCGGGCACCGGTTCGACCAGCGGCAGCCCGGAGGGAGCGGCGAGGGCGGCACCTGCGAATGGCGACATGCCGACCATGATCGGGACCAGGAAGGCCGGAACGATCTTCCGGACAGGCCGTGGCGGTGCGGATACGTGCATGTCATTCCCGCGCAATGTAGTCATCGAGAATCACCCCGGAGTCGGGAACGATCTGGCCGCCCACGCCGTAACGCGCCTCGCCGAACGCCCAGTTGCCGCTCGCGTACGGGGTCGTCCGTTGCTGGATGTCGGAGATGATCCTGATTCGCTCCAGCGGATAGTCCGCGGTCGAGCGTACCTGCCCGTTCCATGTCGCACGAGCCACCCGTTCGCGGTAGGTGGATTCGTTCGGTGAGGCCCAGGTATCCGTCAGCAGCGCGCCCCGCTTGGCATGCCGGCGAAGGTCGCCGCGCCCGTGGCGCTCGCCCTCGTTGCTGCCACGCTCGCGGCCGCCGAGCGTCAGGCTGCCCCAGTCCTCGATGGCCGGTACCACGGTGACGGCGAAATCCGCGCCCAGGAACTGATTGTTCTCCAGCGTCAGACGGTTCCGGTAGACCTCCGGGCCCGAGCCGTGTCCGACCTCGATCGGCGCATCGCCGGCGGATGTGCCGACCTGCAGGGGAGCGGGAGCATTCCGTGCGCGAGCCAGCATCTCGCGGCCGAACAGGTCCGTGAGCAGCGGATCCACGGTCGCCGCGTTGTCGACGATGTCCCAGAGCGAGCGAATGCCCGCGCCCGGATGGCCGAGAATTCGGTCGCGTGCCTCGACCCGGATCTGCGCGTCACCCTTGAAGTTGTCGGTGTAGTTCAGGGTCATGCCTCCGCCCGGCCAGACGGTGCGTTCCCACAGGGTATAGCGCAGCGTTTCGTTGGCCTTGAACTGCACGTGTGCCTGCTTGCCCAGCAACGGGATCACCACGAAGAAGGGAATCAGCACCAGCATCGAAACCAGCGCCTCGGCCATGGCGGCGCCGCGCATTGTCCGGCCGGTCCGCGTCCGTCCGCGATCCTTGTGCGTGATCAGAGCCATGGCCGCGGCTCCCGCTGGTTGAGCAGAAAGGTGTAATCGCTCAGGCGCACGCGCCAGAAGGGATTGAACAGGCTGGAATACTCGCTCGAGCCACTGTCCAGCCCTCGAGCGCAGGCGTCGTGACTGACACTCGAGCAGGAATCGGGTCGATCGAAGTAGGCCTCGGCGGCACCGACCGCCGTCACCGGACGCTGGCTGGGACGGATGTCCAGTGCCCCGCGCGTGCCATCGACACCCCGTTCCGTGATGTCGCCACCGTCCTTGCTGACCATGACGGCGATCGGAAGCTGGTAGTGCCCGGGGCTGTCAGCCGCGGCGGCCACGTCGTAATGGGCCTTCAGTGCGTCGTAGCCGTCCGATCCGCCGACGAGGCTGTCCGCATCGGCACTTGCCGAGGCGAGCGTCTGCCAGGAAGCCCAGCGTTCGAGCGGCGGCCCGAACCACAGCGATGCCTGGAAGGTGTCGGACGCCTGCCAGTTCACGTTGCCGGTAGCGAGTACCTGCGTGCCGCTGCCCAGCTTCCGCTGACGCCAGGAATGCTGGCCGTCGGGGTACTCGCTTACATTCTGCGTGCCCCAGCCACGCGGACCGAGAATCCAGCGTCGCAGCGATGCATCGGCTTCGAACTGCCGCGCGATCATGTCGCCGAAACGCTCACCCGGTTCGCCGAGTCGATAGCGTGCGATGAAGCTCTCGCGCCGGCGCTGGGCATGGCCGAGCCACGACCGCAGGTCACTCACCATCCGCCCCGGCATTTCCCTTATCACCGCGGGATCGTTCACGCGAAAGTCCGCATCGTACTCGCGGACGGTGCGCTGCATCAGGTCCTCCATCCGCCCTCTGGCCAGGCTGTCCGCCATGTCAGACTGGGCATCGGCGTACAGATCGTTCGCGGCATTGATCGCCCGGAGCAGCGGCCGCGCCCGCTCGCTGGCGGCCGCCATGCCGGCGTCGGCGATCGGGCGGATCTCGTCGAGCATGGCGCCCATGGAGGCGGCCGAAAGGCTCGACCCCCGGACAATCGCGGTGCTCGTGGACACCTCCGTGGCCGCGTCGACATAACGGATCCAGCTCACGTACGCCACCAGGTGGCCGGCGGCGACGTGATTGGCGATCATCGCCCGGTTGGTGTAGGCGAGGAAGTTCAGGTGGCGCGCGGACCAGACGGCGGCGCTGTAGGCGGCGCCGTCGGCGGCATTGACGGCCTCGGTGTTCGCGGTGACGCGCTGGGCCGTGTTGAACAGCACCACGACCAGGGCCGTGCAGGCGGCCATAGCGAACAGTGCAACGGGCAGCACCTGTCCGTCCATGCGGCCCCTTGTCGATGGTCGATGCGATGTCATCGTCGGAGATCCCGGTCGGGCCGCGGGAGCGGCCGTTCCCGTCACACCTCGTGGTGCCGGCGGCCGGAGGATTCACCGGCTACGCCCGGCGGCATGCATCATCAACCACGGTGCATGCTAGCGCGGTCGACTGAAGGACCGGCTCCCGCGGAATCGAGACGACAGCGGGACTACTCGCTGTTGGTGTTCTCGGTGTAGTTCGACAGGTTGTCGGTCTCGGCCGCCCGATCGACCGCTGCATCGGCGGACTCCTGGGCATCACCGACGGCATCGCTGCCATCCTGACCGGACAGTTCCTGCGACATGGCGGCGACCTGATTCTGGATTGTGTCACCGAATGCGGCGAAGATTCCGATACCCGCCACGGCGATCAGCGCCGTGATGATCAGGTATTCCGACATGCCCTGACCACGAATTCTGCGGTTGTGCATGGTTCCCATGATTGATCTCCCCGGATCGGTCTCGCCCGTGGACATACTGACGTCCCGGGCAGTCGGTGGATGAAGATCAACGCCAACACGTGCATTCCTCGGCACGGCGCACGATCTTCCGCTCGACCGGCGGCGATTGTCGCCGCCAGGCGACACCTTTCCTGCATGCACTATGGATAGTCGTGTGGGGTACGACCATCCCCCGAATCCGGTAATTCGCGCGGGCGGGCAGGCCATGACCACGATTCACTGGCGGATTGCGTTCCGCATGTACCGTGCCGATGCATGACGATCCCGTTGATGCGAACGCCGGGGTGAATCCCGGAAACGAGGGATGCCGGCCCCGGATTGAACATGGATAGTCTTCACTCGTTCGTGTTCCGGCAGCGGACGCACGAGCCGTCGATGGGAATCCTGGGGAGGATCGGCAATGGGAAATGCGAAGGCCGCATCAATGGCGCACAGGATGCTTGCGAGATGCATCCTGCTTGCCGTCACGATCCATTGCACAAGCGCGTCGGCGGCGGAGGCCACACTCGAAGTGCACGGGGCGCAGGACGCAATGGCCGTCGGCGGCACATTTGCCGGATCGGTTCCGGGTGCGCGGGTTGCCTACGCGGATCCGGATTCAGGCCCGGAAACCGTCGGCAGCGGTGGGATCGACGCCAATGACGGCGCGATAGAACGATGTGTCACCAGTGATCGGGGCAGCTACACCATCGGCCAGGCCGAGGCAGGCAGGTACGGAGCGGGTTTCTGGCACGCGCACTCCGAGGAGACGGGAGTGGATACATACAATCCCTATGGCACCTACAAGGGCATCACCGGCGCACTGACCTACGAGGACCATCCATCGAGGACCGACGCCGTCGGGATCTTCCTCGGCGGTACCTGGATGGTCGGCGAGATCCTGCCGCGGCCAGCCGGCGCCGGCAAGCATGACGCACGCATGCCGGCGGACGCGGGTGGACGGGCCGGCATCCGCATTCGGTTTCCCGAATTCGGCGAGATTGGCGGCATCATCAGGGACGAACTCCTGAAGCAGATCGGGACACTCGGATGGAACGTGTTCTCCATGGATCGCGGCTGGACCGATCCCGGCGAGGCTGCCGCGAACCACCTCGATCAGATCGAGTGGCCCGGGATACGGCTCTCCGGCTCGGCGCTTCGCGAGTTCAGGGGAGGCACGGGAATTTCCGGGAAGCAGCTCGATGTCGGCGGCAGCCATGGTCGCTACGACGCCGTCGATATCAGCGCGACCTGCCTTGCGGCTCGTGGCGCCGAGGCCCAGTGGAACGCACAGATGGATGCACTCGGCTGGCTCGGCGATCGCGCCTCCGACTTGGGCGGCCTCGCGCGCGATGCCGCCGGTACAGCGTGGCACACCATGACGTCGCCACGCCTGCCATGGCCGTGGTGACCGCTTCTGCCCCCCGCTGCTGACGCTGTCGAGTCGGCGTCGCCGCAGCCAGCCATCCGCTGCCCCCGCATCCCGAAATACCGGATTTCGGTGATTCGCCCCCTGCTCCGAATGTGCATAGTGAAACACGCGCAGGAGTCCCGCAGGGGTGAGCAGGGACGCCGGCCCGGCCGAATCGCGAGCCGGCAGTCGATCGGAAAGCTGCCGCCGAATCGCATGACAGGGCACGGGCACTGCCCCGGCAACAGGCCGGTACCGCGTCAATTGAATGGCGCTGGCACCGTCCGGGGGAACCGGTCATGACAACAAAGAAGACAAGCCCGCATCGTGTCCTTTCAACCACGGCCGTCATGCTGATCTCCGGCATTTTCGCGGCCGCACCGACAAACACCGCACTTGCCGCTCTCGAGACACACAGCACCCAGGGCGCCGTCCGCGCGGGTACACCAATCAGCCTGTCGTCACCCGGCGTGCCCGTTCAGTACGCCAATGATGGCGTCGGTGGAGCAGGTGGTGGCGGTGGCGGTGGCGGCGGCGGCGATGGCATGCATCCCGGCCGTGACGGTGTGGTCGATCCGGGGCGTTGCGGATCGACGGATGAGGGTGAATACATCATTAACCAGGGTGAGGTCGGGAAAACCGGTGGTGGCTACTGGTGGTCCGAATCGGACGAGACCGGCGAGAAAACGTACAGCCCGTACGGGTCGTACAGAGGCGCCATGGCCGCAGTGCAATGGAAGGACCACCCGACCGAACGAGATGGCGCAGCGCTGTTCGTTGGGGGCAGTTTCATGATTGGTCAGGCGCTCCCGTGGTCGCGCGTACGTTCCTCGCCCGTGAAAGTCAACGGAGTGCGGGGTGGTGTCGAGATTGACATCTGGCTCGGCGAAGCCGGGGTGGTGCTGAAGGACGCCTACACCGAATACCTGACAGAAGGGGAGATTACGCTGGAGGAGCACGGATTGTCCGGGGATCCCGTAGAGGACCTTGCAGAGATCTTTGTCCCGGATATCAAGATTTCCGGAGCATTACTGCATGAAGTCAATGTCAGTACGTGGCGTCGCAATCCCGGTGCGAATATCGGCGGAGGCCATGGCCGTTTCCAGAGCGGTTCGATCGACGTGACCTGCATGGTGCAGGAAGGGATTGAATACAAGTTGCAGGAACCCCCGAGCCACGATCCGGCAAACTATGCTGCCGATGCGCTCCGGAAAGCGAGCCTTGATGCATACGTCTGGTACGAGGGCGCCAGATCCCAGGTGAACGAGTGGTATGACGACACGAAGAGCAGCATCGGGGAGAAGGTAAACGGTGCAGTGGATGCACTGAAGAATGTCGATTTCGAACCGCCGATCATGACTCCCTGGGGGCGGTAAAGTCTTCCGGATGATGTCACCGGTACACGGAACTGCCGGCTGATGGAACATCCTGCCCATTCATGCCGAACAAGGAGTCGGAAGCAGATCGGCAACCGCTGGAGTTGTGTACGAGGAAACCGCGCACCGAGATCCGGCAGGAGAAACTGTCATGACGACAACGATGAAAAAGTCATATCGAACCTCTCCCATCGTGGTGAACCTGATGGCCGGCCTGTGGATGATCACGTCAGCGGAAGCCGCATTCGCCAATCTGGAATCACACGGTGCCCAGGGTGCCGTTGCTCCGGGTACAGCGAGTACGCTCTCGGCGCCCGCAATGCCCGTTCAGTACAGTGGAGGAGGGTCACCACCCGCTGATGGTGGTGGCGCCGAGTGGAGCAATTGTGCTTCGACCGACGACGGACAGTACATCATCGGCCAGGGAGAGGTCGGAAAGTATGGCGGTGGCTACTGGTACGCCGAATCGAACCGGACCGGGGAGAAGACATACAACCCCTATGGCACGTACAAGGGTGTCATGGGAGCGTTGACCTGGAAAGACCACCCGACAGAAACGGATGCAGCGGCTGCCTTCATTGGAAGCAGCCTGATGGTCGGCAAGGCGACGCCCAAGACGCGTTTGTCGGAAGGCGGAGAAGTATGGGCCCGGCAGACGGGGCCGTTCGGAGTGAGGGGTGGGATCGAGATCGAGTTTCCGGGTCTTGGAGAAGTGGGCGAACTCATCAAGAACGAGATCGTTGAAGACATGTTCACGCCGGAATTCGCGCGGCAAAGGGGATGGTCCGACCCGGAGAATGTCGATCTGGCGAAACTCGAATGGCCCGAGTTGAAGCTGTCGGGTGCGTTTCTTTCAGAAGCGGGTGGGAGTGTAGGTCTTCGGGGCCGTGGTGCCAACATTGGCGGAGGCGCGGGTTACTACAACAGCGGCACCATAAATCTGAGTTGCATGGAAACCGAGGCCTATCAGTGGATCACCGACGACCTGGTTTCCTGGTACCAGAATGACCTCCCCTCGTGGATCATGGAGACATCCAGCGGCCTGGAGGAATCCGTGTCCGGGGCTGTTGATACGCTGAGAGGTATCTTCGATCCATCATTCGACATTCCTTTCTGGGGACGATAGAGCCAACGGTCGTGAAATCGCTTTGACGCGCGTTCCGATGTCATGAGTGGCTACGTATTCAAGACTGCCGTACGTGACTTGATATTCGTCCTGAAGGCGAGTGCCGATGTTCAATGAGTTCCTTCTGATCATGATGACTGGCGTCGCGTTCCTCGGCGGCCTGTGCGGATACTTCGTGATCCATCGCATGGGCACTTCCGGGTTCCACGCATACCAGGGCCATTTCATCGCTCGCATCGGCGACGATCTGAAGCAGAACTTCCGTGCCGAGAGTTCGGAACGGATCTTCTACGGGTCGCTCGCCCTTGCCGTCATTCTCGGAGTCGTCGGCGGGATCTTCCTGCACCTGCCCGGTGTCGTCGCGGGCACGACACTCGGGGTCCTGGCGCCGTGGCTGCTGTTGAAGTGGTTCCAGCGGCAGCGCATCCGGCAGTTCGTCTACCAGCTTCCGGACGCCCTGCAGACGATCGCCTCGGCATTGCGCAGCGGTGTCAACTTCACCCGGGCGATGGAACAGGTGGCCTCGCGCTATTCGGCGCCGCTGTCCCAGGAATTCAGCCTGGTGCTGGCCGAATATCGTGTCGGCCGGGAACTGGGGGATGCGCTCGAGGATCTGCGTCGACGCATACCGACCCAGGAACTGGCCCTGTTCTGCACCGCGGTGAACGTGTCCCGGAGCGTGGGCGGAAACCTCGCCGATACCCTGGAGTCCCTGTCGAAGAGTCTGCAGGAGAAGGCCAAGATCGAGCAGAAGATCATGGCGCTGACCGCCATGGGCAGGGCGCAGGGATGGGTGGTCGGGCTCCTGCCGGTGTTCATCGGCTTCATGCTGTATCTGCAGCAGCCCGATCGCATGGCGAAGCTGTTCACCACCTGGTATGGCTGGGCCGTTCTGATCATCATCGGTGCCGCGATGTCGATCGCGGTCTGGCTGATCTGGCGGATCGTGGACATCGATGTTTGATCCGATCGGGTTGGCACTGGCGGTGAGCGTCGTCCTGATCGGTGTGGCCGTGATCCTCGTGCTCGGTCTGCCGTTCGTGCTCAGCGAGCCGGCCGAGGCGGATACGAAAGCCTGGCGTGACCCGGCACCGCCGCTGTTCCGCATGCTGCTGCCGCTGGCCCGTGTGTATGCGGGCCTGCAGCGGCGTCTGCCGGACGAACTTCGCGCCAGGATCGAAACCCGTCTCAACGCGGCCGGTCTCGGCTACGCGATCACGCCGGAGGAGTTCGTGATCATTCGCTGGCTCCTGACCGTGATAGCAACGGGCATGGCCGTGTTCGTCTACATGACCGTGGGATCGTTCACTCTCGGCTGGATGACCGCCCTGGTGGGGCTTTCGATCCTCGGATACTTCTATTGCGATATCTGGCTGCATGACCAGATCAAGAAGCGGCATCACCAGATGAGCAAGCAGTTTCCCTTCTTCATGGAAATCCTGGTGTTGTGCATGCGGGCGGGTCTCACCTTTCCGTCAGCCGTGCAACAGGCGACGGGACTCCTGCCCAACGGACCGGTCAAGGAGGAGTTCGTTCGCTATCTGCGGGAAACCCGTACCGGGATGCGACGCCGGGAAGCACTCGATCATCTGGCGGACCGGTGCCAGCTGGCCGGGGTGCGCAACTTCGTGTCGGCCGTGAACCAGGCCGAGGAAACCGGTGCGGCGCTCGGCGACGTGCTCGCCGATCAGGCGGAGCAGAGACGGCAGGAACGATTCCTGAAGGCGGAGAATCAGGCGAACAAGGCGCCGGTGAAGATGCTCTTCCCGCTGGTTGCGTTCCTTTTCCCGATCACGTTCGTGATCATCATGTTCCCGATCGTCATCCAGATGATGGAAACCGGTTCACTCGGGTTTCTCCGCTAGCCGCCGGCAGGCGGCGATTCACGAATCCGATGAAACCGATGCCGAGAGATATTGCGATGCCGTCGGATGCCGAAGCCGGATTCGTGTCCGGTTGCCGGGGTGAACGGGCCCGGCGTCGATCGGGTGCATTGATCGGCGTCTGGGTGGCCGGGCAGCGTGTTCCGCTGTGCCGGCGCGTCTTCCTCGCCCGAAGGATCCGCGAGCGCGCGGCCGGCCTGATGGCCCGGCGCTCGCTCGCGCCGCTGGATGGTCTGTGGCTGGAGCCGGGTCGCAGCATCCACACGTTCGGCATGCGTTTCGCCATCGACTGCATCTTCCTGGACGACAGGGCGGAGATCGTTCGCATCTGTCTGAACGTGCCGCCGAACCGGATCCGCCTGGGCCCCCGCAAGACACGTCACGTACTCGAGCTGGCCGCGGGTACGGGCGCGCGACTCGAGCGCGGCCAGCGCCTGCTGCGGGAGTACATCCCATGAACGGACCTCGAACGGTCGCCGGGCCGCTTCTGATTGCGTCACTTGCAGCGCTGCTGTTCGCCACGTCCGGCTGCGCGACCCGAACGGCACCGCAAGCGCGGGAGGACAGTACGCTGCATCGTCTCGACGCGGCCGATCGGGCCTACGAGTCCGGAGACTGGAAGTCGGCCGCCGGCGGATACCGGCAGGTCCTGGAAGCCGATCCGGACAATGTGCACGTCCGGTTCCGGCTCGGCGTGCTTGCCTATCATCGCGGCGACATCGACGAGGCGCTGACACATTTCGAACGGGTGCGCGAGATCGATCCGGAGCATGCCGGTGCGGTCTACAACTGTGCCGTGCTGAAGCTGCAGCAGGCCCATCGCGCGGTGGCCCGTTTTCTCGCGTTGAGCGAGCATGCCGTGATCGACTCCAGCGAATCCCCGGACCGGGCAGCCCGGTTGCGCCCCGTGTTCGAGGCGCTCGACCGCTTCAGGTCGGCCAGCGCTCGCTGAAGCATCACGGCCATGCACGGCGTACTGTCCCTCGCGCTCGTCGTGCTGGCACTGCCGCCGCTCTCCATCCCGGTCGTCGGTTTCCTGGCCCTGGTCCCGTGGCTGTTCGCGCTGCGCGGCGGTGCCGCCGGAGCGGCGCTGTCCTCGATCCTGCTCGGGGGCGGGGCGGCCGTCCATGCCGGCTGGGGGCTCGCCGGCACCAGCCCGTACCAGTTCGCCGGCATCGTCGCGATATTCGCGCTGGCGGCCTGCCTGCAGGGCCTGTTGCTGGCGCGCGCCTGGAACCGATGCAGCACACCCCTGATGGCGCTCCACGCCGGGGCCCTGATGGCAGCGTGCAGTGTCGTCATCAATGCCCTCGGCGTTCCGTTCAGCCTGACCGTGCTGCTGGGCGACGGCAATCCCGCCCTGGCATGGGCGGGCATCGGGGGCGGATACGCCGTGGACGGGCTGCTCGCCGCGGGGCAGGTCGCGATCGTGCACGCCCTGGTCCGCCGGCCGATCCGGGCCGGCGCGGGCCGTGCCGGCGTCGCGGCCGCACTCTACGCGCTGATCGCCGCGACCGGGCCGGCGGTGATGGTCCTCGTTCCGTCCGAAAGCCCGGAACCGCGGACGGTCGTGCTGGTCCAGCCACGAATCCCGCCACCCGTGCTGCGTTTCCACAGTGCCGACGGCATGCTCGAACGCGTCGCGCGGCATCATCGAGGCCTGCTGGAGCGGCTCGACCGGGAACCGTTGCCGGAACGGGCGCTGGTGGTCTGGCCGAAGTCGGTCGTGCCCGGCTACGCGCCCACCATCGAGTCATCGCTCTGGCGCTCGATCGTTGCGCGCGACGCGCCCGTGCTCGTGCACGCACATGCGCTCTCGCCGGAGCACGGACGCATCAGCGCGGTCTTCGGCGTCGCCCGCGACGAGACATCGGCGACCAGCCGGGTGGACCGGCGCATCGCCATTCCGTTCGCCGGCAGTGGCCCTTCGCTGCCCCGGGCATCCGGCTCGCGGCTTCATCATCTCGCGGGTCTGCAGGTCGGCAGCCTGATCGGCCACGAGAGCACCGTGCCGTCCCTGGCGCGCGCATCGGTCATGAACGGTGCGCAGCTGCTGGTCAATCCGGTCGACAATGCCTTCCTGGGGCCGTCGATCATTGCCGAGATCCATGCCGCACTGGCGCGCCTGCGCAGCCTGGAGACGGGACGGCCACTGGTTGTCGTCGGCAATGGTGGTCCCAGTGTGGTGCATGACGCCGACGGCGAGCGGGTGGGGGAGATTCCCCGATTCGCCGAAGCCGTAGCCTCGGTCAATCTCCGTTCGGACATTCGCGAAACACCGTATCTGCGATTCGCGCCCTGGCTCGAGTGGTCGTATTTCGCGGGTGCGCTCGCGATGGCGGGGGGTATCGGGATCCGGCGGATACCCGGTAGTGTCATTCGCCCCGCGGGGTCACGGATGCCGGGTCCCTGGAGCGGTCGGCTGGTCGGGTTCACGGCGATCGTCCTGTGCGCCGGCGTGCTGGTGCAGGCGATCGAGCAGCAGCGCCGTCATGCGCGGACCCTGCTGCGGGCCGCCGATCCATCGATCGGGCAGGCGCTGTCCATATCCTATTCCGGTCTGCGCGCTCGGGACGACGCCTCGGCGCCGTCGTTGGCGCTGCTTCTGCGCGAATTCGGTGAACCGGTTCGATTGTCGTCCATCCCGGCGGATCCCGCCGCGCGCAGGTCCTTGCTCGCAAGGTACGGGCTGACGTTGCGGCCGGCCGATGACGATCGGATGCGCCCCTGGCGCGAGGGCTACGCCCTGCTCGACTATCCCGGTACCAACACGCGATTGATCCGCTTCGGCGGACCCGGCAAGGGTGTCGTGTTCTCGCCGCAGGGCGGCCGCTTCCAGGACGTGAGCGCGGCGCTGGAGGAGCGGCTGGCCCGGCACCGCATCGACTGGGTGATGCCGGATCGGCCCTTCGGCCCGGACGAACGTGTACGGCATACCGACCGACGCGGCAAGCAGGGGGGAAACGATCGTGCTTCCCGGGGAGGAGAAGCGGATTCCTGATCCGTTGTGCATCCGGACGACGGAAGCGGCCCGGGTCGTTCGTGAAGGCATCCGAATCCTCCGGACCCGGAGGCGGATTGACGGCCGGTGCGCATGTTCATTCGACTTCCGGCCGGCAGCGTTGCGCGTATCGTCGTTCCATGGACGGGCCGGGCGGTTCCGCGCGCACCGAACCGGGATTGGAAGCCAGGTCATGTGCGATTGTCCGGGCCAGGGAGCGGCTGTCGCGTCGAGCCGCTTCGAAGGTTCCGCACAGGTGCGGTCTCATGCCGAGGAACCACAGCCCGGGCAGCTCGTCATCGCCGGCACCGCCATGGAAGCGGGGCATGCCGTTCCCGTCCAGCACGTTCAGGTGTCCCACCATGCCTTCGAGGCCGGGGCGGTAGCCGGTGGCACAGATGACGATATCCGGCTGCAGTATCTGCCGATTGGAGAGCATGACCGTTTCGTGCTCGAGCTCCTCGACCGCGGGAACCACGGTGATCAGTCCATCCTTCAGCGCACTGACGAAGCCGTCATCCATTGCGGGAACGACACCGTCCCGTTCCAGTCGCGTCGCGGCGCCGACGTCGCAGGGCGGCAGACCGAAACGTGCCAGATTCCCGAAGGCGATTCGCTCCGTCGCCGCCAGGATCCGGTCCGTCACCCGGCTGGGCAGGCGCCGCATCATTCCGCACGATCTCTGGACGGGAATGCCCCACAACCTCGTCGGCAGGATCGTGACTCGTCCGCGTATCGCGAGCGAAATCTCCCGCGTCCTGATGCGCACGAGGTGGTTCAGCACATCCACAGCCGAGTTTCCGCCGCCGACGACCAGTATCCGCCGGTCCCGGTAGTCCTCGACATTGCCGAATCCGGATGAATGACGGATTGCTCCGCGAAAGCAATCCAGACCCGGCCAGCGCGGGATGACGGGAACGCGTTCCCTGCCGGTCGCGATGACCACGTGGTGCGCGGTCATCGTGCCTTCGGTTGTCTGCAGATGCCATTGTCCGTCGAAACGGTCAATGCGTGATACACGGACGCCGAGGTCGATGGCCTGGCAAAGCGAACGGGCATGATTCTCGAGATAACGGATTATCGCCTCGCGATCGGCATGAGCTCCCGTTCCGGGCGGAAGCGAACGGCCCGGAAGGCGCGAATAATGCCGATGCGTATTCAGTCGAAGTTGCTCGTGACGTCGTCGCCATGTCTCGGCGATTCGAGGTGCCGCATCGAGGATTGCCGGATGAATGCCGAGCCGCTTCAATCTGTACGCCAGGGCGAGCCCCGATATGCCGGCACCGACGATCACGACTCCTTCCGATCGACCGTTGCAGGGGATCATCCGGCGCGGCCATTGCGTGCAAATCGGATCACGATCGCTCCAGTAACGGCGAACGCCGTCATCGGGACTGTCGCCGAATCTCCTGCGAGCGTGCCCGGCTCGCAATAACGGAGGTTCCATCCTTCATCTCCACGACGTAGCGTCCGTCCTCCTGCGGCAGCATCCGTTCGACATGGTCGAGATTGACGATGTGGGACCGGTGAACGCGCAGAAAGGGCGGCCGCGGCAATCGAAGCTCCAGGTCACGCAGGCGGACGCTGATCAGATATCCGCGGCCCCGGGCGTGGACCATTGCGTAGTCGTCCTGTGCCTCGATGCGCAGGATTTCCGCCTGCGCAAGCGGGATGACCGATGTCCCCTCGCGAACCAGGATTCTTTCGAGTGGCGGCGGCGTTGCGGCCGTGGAAAGTGCATCGTGTGCCCGCTCCATGACATCCAGCGCCGTCCGGCTCTCGAGTGTCGAACGGGCCCGCTCCAGGGCCGTGCGGAATCGATGCTGTCCGAAGGGCTTGAGCAGGTAGTCGACCGCTTCCAGTTCAAAGGCGGTCACCGCGTACTCGTCGTGCGCCGTCGTGAAGATGATGGCCGGGACCGAATCCAGCGAGCGCAGATGCTCGATGACTTCGAGTCCGGACAGTTCCGGCATGCGGATGTCGAGGAAGATGACATCCGGCCGCAGACGCCGGATCTCGGTGACCGCGGTGGCGCCGTCCCCCGCGTCGCCGACCTGTTCCACCCAGGGAACCTTGCTCAGCAGCACCTGGAGTCGCCGGCGCGCCCATGGCTCGTCGTCGGCAACGAATGCGGTCAATGTCATTCCCCACTCCCGTCCGGGACATGTGCGGGCAGGACGAGACGAACCGCGAAGCCCTCGCCGGGAGCAGTGGTCACCTCGAATTCGCTCGTGTCCGGGAAACGCAGTTCGAGCTGGCGTCGAACCACGGAGAGACCGAGACCGCTCGCATTGTTCCAGGCGCCGGGCTCCGCGCCGGCGCCGTCGTCCGCGACCCGCAGGACGAGCGAGTGGTTGTCCAGCCGGGCCTCGATGTGCAGCGAGCCGCCCTCCCGGCGCGGCGCAATGCCGTGTCTCACTGCATTCTCGACCAGAGGCTGAAGCAGCAACGGGGGCACGGCGAGTTCGAGCGATTCGGGATCCACGTTCTCGGTCACCCGAAGTCGATCGCCCAGCCGGAGTTTTTCGAGGGACAGGTAGTTGCGAATGAATGCGAGCTCGTCCTCGAACGGGACTTCGGCGGTATCGTCGCGACCAGTGTGCAACGCATAGCGCATGAGCTCGCCAAAGCGCTCCAGGGCGGTCTCGGTTGCATTGCTGTCTTCCTGTGCGAGTTGCGTCAGGGTATGCAGGGTATTGAACAGGAAATGGGGATCGAGCTGCGTGCGTGCCGCCTGGAGTCGGGCCCGGGTGGCGACGAGGGCCTGCTCGTTCAAGCGCTCGCGGGCCCGTGTCCATTGGGCATTGGCGGCAATTGCCGAATACAGGATCATGCCGGCCAGCGTCTGCCAGGGCGCGCCGTTGTACAGAAAGGCCTGTGCCGCCTCCCAGTGGACCGGCAGCGACAGCAGGTAGATCGTGGCCGTCCAGCCGACGGCGAAGGTTGCCGCGGCCACGACGTGGACGAGGAACAGGCGCATGCGGCCGACGGAATCATGGTCGCGCAGGGAGAAGCGCCAGGCCCCCCAACCGAACAGTGTGCCCGGCACCGCGACGATCATGGCGGCGGCAATCGCGTGCGGCCAGGGCATGTCCTGGCCGAGATTGATTGGCACGAGGAGGCCGACCGCTGCCAGAAAGATCAAGGCCAGAAAGATCGGGGGTCGCGCTCCCGTTTCGAGCAGCCGCCTCATTCCGCCAGCTCCCGCGATGACGCAAACGGCACGCGACCGGGACCGGGCGGGGCGGGGTCGCGGCGCGAGAGCCGGTTCCGGTATCCGCGGGAACGGCCACTTCCCGGCACCGCGGCGCGGACACGGAGGCGAGCGTGACCCGACTGGAGCATCATGCCTGTCGGCATTTCACCGGATTTCATCACCGTTTCCAGTTTCCGATGCAGGGATTATTGAATCTTGCAGCAACCGATTCCACGAAAAATCGGTGAACGGCACCGAGGTTCGGTGAGTGGTGTTCGGACGGCACGGCCGGATCACTACAGTGGCGTCGGGATTGCCGGCGAAACCGAAGCGGGCCCCGGCGCCGGTCCATGATCGAATCGAGAGCGAGGCATCCATTGCGGCGGATTGTTGGCCAGTCCCTCGTCGGCGTGTGCGTTCTCGTTGCCGTTCTGCTGGCGTCATTCGCAATGCCGGTCGAGACATGGCGAACCGGCGAGCGTTTTCGAACCTCCCTGCCGGAAGTCGCTTCTGCGGGGATGCCGGGGCCGGCGCACCGTGTCTGGATCGACACCGACCCGGCCTGCGGGGCCGGGCCCCGCGTCGATCCCGACGACTGCCTGGCCATCGCGTACCTGGCACTGCATGGCGGCACGGAGATCGCCGGTCTCTCCACCGTGTTCGGGAATGCATCCGCGCAAGTGACCGAACGGACGGCCCGGCGGCTTGCCGACCTGCTCGCGCGGCAGGAAGGTGCACCCATCGAGGTGCATCGCGGCGCCACGGAACCGACCGGTACCGATGGGCCGCGACCGACCGCTGCGAGCGATGCGCTGATCGAGGCGCTGTCGGCCGGAAGTCTGACCATCCTGGCGCTGGGACCGCTCACCAATCTGGCGGCGGCCCTGGAAGACAATCCCGGTCTCCACGGCAATGTCGAACGAATCGTCGCCGTCATGGGGCGTCGACCCGGACACATCTTCCATCCGGCGGAAGGCAATGATGCCGGCGCCCTGTTCGGACATGGACCGTTCTTCCGCGACTTCAACGTGGTCAAGGACGTGAAGGCGGTCGATGCCGTCATCGGGATGGATCTGCCGCTGGTGCTGATTCCCTACGAGGCGGCGAGCCGGGTCGAGATCGATGGTGCCGACCTGGACCGTATCGCGTCCACAGGGCCGGCGGGCCGATGGATCGCGCAGCGGGCACGTCCATGGCTCGAATACTGGAACACGGACATCGGTCGTCCCGGATTCTATCCGTTCGATCTGCTCGCCGCCGTCTTCGTGACCGATCCCGACCGGTTCGCATGTGCCGAAACGGCACTCCGCATCGGTCGTGACGACGAGGTGATCTTTCCATTCAATCTCATGCAGGCACTGCTGGTGGAGCCGCGCGAGCATGCCGCGGTTTCCGCGGATCCGGTGGATCGTCTTTACTGCCATGGATACGAGCAGCGCATCGGGATCGTGTCGATTGCATCCCGGGACCCGCAGAATCCCGACGCGCGATCGGTTCGATCGCAACAGCGCATCCCCGCGCCTCGCACGGTTCCAATCGGCCCCGGGTCTACTCGGCCACGGGCGGATCGGCCGCGGTTTCCGGACCCGTCATCAGGAGTCGTGCGAGACGTTCGGCGGCATCGTGGTCGTCGCCATGGGAAAAGGGGAGCACGGGGCAGGCGAGGCGATTGGCGAGGTCTTCCCGGTTGTCCATGGCCTCGTCCGCTGCCGGCGTGACGGCATTGACCACGACGGCGGCGATCCGCAACCCGCGCCGCTCGATCGCCTCCGCGGTCAGCAGCGCGTGGTTGATGCAGCCGAGGCAATCGGCCACCACCAGCAGCACGGGCAGGCCGAGCGCGACGGCGAGGTCGGCATTGAGCGCGTCCTTCGCCAGCGGCGACAGGAAGCCGCCGGCACCCTCGACCAGGTAGAAATCCCCGGGCGCGCCGATCCTCGCGGCCGCGATCAGGTCGTAGAGTTCCAGCTCCATGCCCTCGATCCGGGCCGCGCGCTCCGGCGACAGGGCATGGGCCAGGCGCAGCGGGGTCACCGTCTCCAGCGGCTCGCGTTCGCCGGCGGCTGCACGCAGCACGCTGCCATCCGCCGGGTGCAGCTCATCGCCGGTCCGCTCGCAGCCCGACTCGACCGGCTTGCGCACGGCGACCGCGATGCCGTGACCGGTCAGTGCGCGCGCGAGTGCGCCGGCGACCACGGTCTTGCCGACACCGGTGTCGGTACCGGTCACGAACAGGCCGCGCATCGATTCAGTTCCGTGCCAGCGGTTTCATCAGGAAGTCGGCGTCGTCGGGGCACAGCCGGCTGAACTGGGCACCGGCACGGATCGAGTCCGGCGCACGTTCACGGGCCGTGTCGACATAACCCAGGCGGCGGAAGAAGTCCGCCGCCGTGGTAGTCAGGAGGTAGAGCGCCTGCACGTCCCGGGCCGCGTTCAGGTGCTCGACGAAGGCGACCAGGCGCCGGGCCAGCCCGCGCCCGCGCGCCTCCGGCGCCACCGCCAGCGAACGCAGCAGCGCCGTCCGCGATCCCTTCTCGACACCGACGACCGCGACCAGCCGGCCCGCCTCGCGACAGCCGAAGAAGATCAGCGGCTTTTCCTCGTATATGTCGTCGATCGGCAGATCGCAGGCCTGCAACAGCTCGGCCAGATCCGGTCCGGGTGCGATCGGCTCCACCCGGGGCGGCTGTTGTTCCTCTCCGGCATTCATGCCCGGCTTCTTCGCGTGAGCCGAGTGACGGCCTCGCGATAGCGTGCCGCGGATTCCTGCACGATCTCGTCGGGAACCTCGGGCCCCGGTGCCGTCTTGTCCCAGTCCTGCTCCTCCAGCCAGTCACGGATGAACTGCTTGTCGAACGAGGGCGGGTTCTCGCCCGGCTGCCAGCTATCGGACGGCCAGAAGCGCGAGGAATCGGGGGTGAGCAATTCGTCGATCAGCACCGGTTCGCCGGCGGCATCGAGGCCGAATTCGAACTTGGTGTCGGCGATGATGATGCCCCGGCTGATCGCGTATTCGGCCGCCTCGCCGTAGAGCCGCAGGCTGATCGTGCGGATCCGGTGCGCCAGCGATTCGCCGATGCGATCGGCCATTTCGTCGAAGCCGATATTGACATCGTGGTCACCGGCGGCCGCCTTGGTGGAAGGCGTGAAGATCGGCTGCGGAAGCTGGTCGGCGAGACGCAGATCCCCGGGCAGGCGCAGGCCGCCGATGGCACCGCTTTCGCGATAGTCCCGCCAGCCGGAACCGATCAGGTATCCCCGCACGATCGCCTCGATCGGCAGCGGTTGCAGCCGCCGGGCGATCACCGCCCGTCCCTCGACCTGGGCCCGTTCGGCCGGGTCGGGGAGCACTTCCTCGAGGTCGTCGTCGAGCAGATGATTGGCGACGACATGGCGCATGCGCTCGAACCAGAAGTTCGACAGCTCGGTCAGCCACATTCCCTTGCCGGGAATGGGAGTGGGCAACACCACGTCGAAGGCCGACAGCCGATCCGAAGCGACGATCAGCAGACGTTCGTCATCGATCGCGTAGAGGTCGCGAACCTTGCCGCTGTGCAGGTGCTCGAGCGACTCGATCTGCGGTCGAAACAGAACGGGCGGTGCCTGTGTCACGATCCCTCCGGATATCGGCGAAAGGGCGATTGTCCGGATTATCCTCCGTCTCGTCCACGGCGCGTCACAGCGCGCGGGGCGCATGCAATCGAGCGCGGATGCGGTCATTGCGCGGGGTTGCGGAAATGGCCGGTTTGAACGAGAATGAGAATCATTCTCGTTAGAGCGATGGCCGCCATGCGCGTGGTGACGCGAGCCACTCCCGATCCGGTTCGGCGGCGGGCATCCGCCGTCAGCGGACCGGGCCTGCATGCGCCGATGCCCCGGCAAGCAGGCGGGTCCGATCCGTCCGGAGCGCGGGTTCGCGGATTCGTGCGGTGGTGCCGGGCGGACCGGGAAACCCGTTCGGTACTCTGCGCCACCGCGATCGCGGCGGCGTTGCTGTACCTGTTGCTGTTCGGCCTGCGCTGAAGGCGCCGGCCGGGTTCAGACCCAGCGCTGCAGGTAGTTCTCCCGGCCCAGGGCCTGGTACAGCTCGATCTCGGTGTCGAGCCAGTCCAGGTGCTCCTCTTCCTCGGCCAGCAGCTGCGCGAACAGATCGCGCGTGGCGTAGTCCTGCACGGATTCGCAGTACGCGATCGCCTCGCGGTAGAGCTTGAGCGCGCCCACCTCGATCTCGCGGTCGTTGTCGAGGATCTCCCGGACCGTCTCGCCGATGAGCAGCTTGCCCAGATCCTGCAGGTTCGGCAGACCCTCGAGGAACAGGATGCGCTTGATCAGCCGGTCGGCGTGCTGCATCTCCTCGATCGATTCCTGGTATTCCTTCTGGTTGTACTTCTCCAGTCCCCAATCCTCCAGCATGCGGGCATGCAGGAAGAACTGGTTGATCGCCGTCAGCTCGTGCTTGAGCGCCTGGTTGAGATACTCGATGACCTTCTTGTCGCCCTGCATGACCGTCTCCCGACTGGCGCTTGCCTCAATGGATTCAAGGGTACTGCAGCACCGGAGGGTACGCCAGATGGCGGGCCTGCATCGGAATGAGGATGGGAAGGAGAATGGTTATCAGGGCCAGGGGCCAAGGGTTGTGCGTCGTAGGTTGGGCCGACGAAGGAGGCCCAACAATGGATGCCTGGACGTGATCAGGCCGCCGCGGTACCCGGCAGAATGGTACGCACCGGCATGGCGGGAAAGTGAGAGTCCAGCGCCTCGTGGAACACCTGCACCGCCCGATCGCGGCAGCAGCCGCAGCAGGTGGCGACGCCGAGCTGCAACTGCAACTGCTCGAATGACAGCACCCCGCCACGCACGGCGTGGCGGATCTGGCGATCGGTAACGGCCTGGCAGATACAGACGTACATGCAACCTCTCCCGTCGGCTCCACCAACGGAACCGACGAAAGCCAGTCTACGCCCGATTGCGAATCATTCGCAATAGAGATTTGTTCCGATCTTCCGTCCCCCGCTGGTCGATTCTTCCGCCCGCGAACCGGGCCGGAGAACGGGGTGGCACCACCCCGGCGAATCCGACACAATGCGCGGTTTCCCGGGGCACGCGCAGCCGGAGGTGGCGGTGTCTGATCCAATCGTCGGCGTCGTCATGGGCAGTGACAGCGACTGGCCGGTCATGCGGCACGCGGTCGAGCGCCTGGAGCAGTTCGAGGTACCTGCCGAGGCCCGGGTGGTGTCGGCCCACCGCACGCCCGATCTCCTGTTCGAATACGCCGAACGGGCCGCCGACCGCGGCCTGCGCTGCATCATTGCCGGTGCCGGCGGCGCCGCCCATCTGCCGGGCATGCTGGCCGCCAAGACCGCCCTGCCGGTACTGGGCGTGCCCGTGCCCTCGCGCCACCTGTCGGGCCAGGACTCGCTCTATTCGATCGTGCAGATGCCGGCGGGCGTGCCGGTCGCCACCTTCGCCATCGGCGAGGCGGGGGCGGCCAATGCCGGCCTGTTCGCGGTGGCGATGCTGGCCGCGACCGATGCCGACCTGTACGCGCGCCTGGAACGGTTCCGCGCCGGGCAGCGTGACAAGGTGCTGGCGCTGACCCTGCCCCCGGCCGAATGAACGCGCGCGGGCCGATCCTGCCCGGCGCGACGCTGGGCATGCTCGGCGGCGGACAGCTCGGCCGCATGTTCACCGTCGCCGCCCGCACCATGGGCTACCGCGTGACGGTGCTCGACCCCGATCCGGACAGCCCCGCCGGCGCGCTGGCGAACCGTCACCTGCAGGCCGACTATCTCGACACCGCCGCGCTGGTCACGCTGGCCCGCGAGTGCGCGGCGGTCTCCACCGAATTCGAGAACGTGCCCGCGGCCGCGCTCGAGCACCTGGCCGAGCGCTGCGCCGTGCGGCCGTCGGCCGCCGCGGTCGCGCCGACCCAGGACCGGCTCGCCGAGAAGGGCTTTCTCGACCGCGCGGCGATCCCGACGGTGGCCTGGGCCCCCGTTCGCGGTGCCGCGGATCTCGAGCCGGCCCTGGATCATGTCGGCACGCCGGCCATCCTCAAGCGTGCCCGCGGCGGCTACGACGGCAAGGGCCAGGCCGGCGTGGAACAGTTGGCGGATGCCGCCGCCGCGTTCGAGGCGCTCGAGGGCGCCGAATGCATCCTCGAGCAGCACGTCGAGCTGGAACGCGAGCTGTCGGTGATCGTCTGCCGGGCCGCCGACGGCGCCGTCGCCTGCTATCCGCCGGGCGAGAACGTGCACGTCGGCGGCATCCTGGCGACGACGCGCGTGCCGGCGGCGGTGGACGAGCCGCTCGCGCGTCGGGCGACCGACATCGCCGCCGAGGTGGCCCGGGCGCTGGAATACTGCGGCGTCCTCGGGGTCGAGCTGTTCGTGACCACGGGCGGCGGGATACTGGTCAACGAGCTGGCGCCGCGGCCGCACAACTCCGGTCATTACACGCTCGATGCCTGCGCCACCACCCAGTTCGAGCAGCAGGTGCGGCTGCTGTGCGGCTTCGGCCCCGGCGACACCCGGCTGCTGTCTCCGGTGGCCATGGTCAACCTGCTCGGCGACCTGTGGCGTGACGGCGCCCCCGACTGGACCCGCGTGCTCGCCGAGCCGGGCGCGAAGCTGCATCTCTACGGCAAGACCGAGGCCCGGCCGGGCCGCAAGATGGGTCACGTCAACCTGCTCGACACGGATGCCGGCGCCGCGCTGGATCGGGTCCGGCAACTGCTGCGCGATCTCGGTGGCCGGCCCGGCTGACGCCCGGGCACGGGCCGGGCAATCCGGGATGATCGATCGACGGACGACAGCATGAGCGCCATCCTCGAGGCCGAAGAACTGGTCAAGCGTTACCCCGGCGTCACCGCGGTCGACGGCGTGAGCTTCGCGCTGCAGGGCGGCACCTGCTTCGGCCTGCTCGGACCCAACGGTGCCGGCAAGACCACGACCGTCGAGATGCTGGAAGGCATCCTCGCGCCCACAGCCGGCCGCATCCGCTTTCGTGGCGAGCCGATCGGCCCGGCGTTCCGCGCGCGCGCCGGCATCCAGTTCCAGCGCACGGCCATGCAGGACTACATGACCGTGCACGAGGCGCTGGTGATGTTCGCCCGCCTGTATCCGCGGTCCGCCTCGATCGAGGAGCTGATCCGTCAGTGCGCGCTCGAGGACCTGCTCGACCGCTACTGCAACCGCCTGTCCGGCGGCCAGCGCCAGCGCGTGCTGCTGGCGATCGCGCTGGTGGGCGACCCGGACATCGTCTTCCTCGACGAGCCCACCACCGGCCTCGATCCGCAGTCGCGGCGCAACTTCTGGTCGCTGATCGAATCGATCCGCGCGCGCGGGCGCACCGTGCTGCTGACCACGCACTACATGGAAGAGGCGGCGCGGCTGTGCGACGAGATCGCCATCGTCGATGACGGCCGCATCATCGCGCAGGGCGCGCCGTCCAATCTGCTGGCGCATCATTTCGACGACACCGTGCTGGAACTGCCGCGGGCCGATGCCGGCCGTGATCTCGACGCGATCGCGGGCACCGTGGTCGACGCGGGCGAGCGCATCGAGATCCTGACCCGCGACGTGGCGGTCTCCATCGAGAGCCTGCTGGCCAACGGCGCGCGGCTCGAACGGCTGCGCATCCGCGAGCGCACGCTCGAGGACCTGTTCCTCGAGCTGACCGGCCGCGAGCTGCGCACATGAGTCCCCGCCGCATCGCCGCCATCTTCGTCGCCCGCAACCGCGAGTTCGTCCGCGATCGCGCGGCACTGGCCTGGTCCATCCTGCTGCCGCTGGTGATCGTGTTCGGGTTCGCCTTCGCGTTCTCCGGCCAGGCGCCGGAACGCTTCACCATCGGCGTGCTCGGGGAAACGGGGAGCGAACCGCCCGCACTGCAGCTCGATCATGTCGACTACGTGCGATTCGAGTCCCGCGACATGGCGCTGCAGAAGGTGCGCCGGCACGGCATCGACCTGCTGGTCGAACCCGCGGCGATGCGCTACTGGGTCAGCGACGCATCGCCCAGCGGCTACGTGCTCGAGCGGGCCCTGCGCGGCGCGACCGCCGACACGGACAGCTGGGAACGGCGGGAAGTTCCGGGCCGCACCATCCGCTACGTCGACTGGCTGGTACCCGGCCTGCTGGCCATGAACATGATGTTCACCGCCCTGTTCGGCGTCGGTTTCGTGATCGTGCGCTACCGCAAGAACGGCGTCCTGAAACGGCTCAAGGCCACGCCGCTGACGCCGGCGGAGTTCCTGATCGCGCAGCTCGGCTCGCGGCTGATCATCATCGTCGCGGTGACGGCCGCCATCTTCGCCGGCAGCAATCTCATCCTCGACTATCCCGTCCACGGCAGCTACCTGAACCTGCTGCTGGTCCTGCTGCTCGGCGGCATCTGCCTGGTGTCACTGGCGCTGACCATTGCCGCCCGGACCGCCAGCGAGGAACTCGCCGGCGGCCTGCTCAACATGATGAGCTGGCCGATGATGTTCCTCTCCGGCGTCTGGTTCTCCACCGAGGGCCTGCATCCCTGGCTGCAGCAGCTCGCGCTGATACTGCCGCTGACCCACATCATCGATGCTGCCCGCGCCGTCATGATCGACGGCGCGGGCATGGCCCTGATCGCGCCGCACCTGCTGATCCTCGTCGCCATGAGTGCCGTCTTCCTGTTGCTGGGCGCCCGGCTGTTCCGCTGGGAGTGAGGCAGCCGGAACGCCGCGCGTGAACAGGAGACGACGCCGGCGCGTTCTGGAAACAGGTACCCCGATCGCGCAGACTGTCGACGATGGACGGAACACGACCGGGATGCGGTGAGGTGATCGCGACGCGGAGCCTGGCGGCTGCGCTGATCATGATGCTCATCGCCTGTGCTCCGGCCAGCGGTGGCGGCGAGGGCGTACGCGACAATGGCGCCGGGTTGCCGCCGGGCGTGAGTCGCCACTTCTCCGAACTGCTGGCGCTGGAGGATCCGGAGGCCTTCCGTGGCGCGGCGAGGGAACGCGGCTTCGTCACCACTGTCGATGGAGTGGTACTCGACATCCAGACCGAAGGGCTCGACGCCGGCGACCGCGACGCCCTCGACCTGCCCGGACTGCGGGTGCGCGGCTTTCATCCCCGTCACGAGCGGATCGACGCGGTGGCGGCCACGCCGGCGGCCATTCGGGCGGTCGCCGCGCTGCCGTTCGTGCGCGCGGTGGAACCGTCGTTCGGCGCGACCACCTCGGGTGGATCGGATACCTGGTGAACTCACGCGGTTGCCGTTCATCGGCAATGCGCAAGCGGGGAATGACGACAGCATGCAGGATCTTCGACCCCGGCCGGCCCGTCGCCGGCTCGCCGTGACCACTGTTGTCGTTGCGCTCGCCCTGGCGGCTCCCGTTGCAGTGGATGCACGCGAGTACCCGCAAGCGGTGCGTGCCGCGCTCGACGACGTGCGGCCGGCGCTGCCGGCCGGCGTGAGTGCCAACCTGCGCCGGCTGTTCGCCGACCATGACCGGACCCCCCGGACGCTGGCGGCCACGGCGGCCGAGCACGGCGTGCGCACGGCCGGCGGCCGGGTGCTGGTGGATATCGTGCTCTCCGGCCGCGGCGACGATCCGGCGCGGCGCATCGAGGCGGCCGGCGGCACGGTGCGCAGCGTCAGCAGGAAACACCACCGCGCCTCGGTGGCCGTCCCAGACGAGGCCAGCCTCGCCCGCATCGCCGCCCTGCCGGAGGTCCGGCACGTCCATCCGGAATACGGCGCCTTCACCCGCGCCGGCGCCGTCGACAGTCGCGCCTTCGAGGCGCTGAACGTCGACGCGATCGGATCGGGTTCGTCCGCGGGCCTGACCGGTGCGGGCCAGCGGATCGGGATCCTGTCGGACAGTTTCGCGCGCACCACCGGCGTCGTGGATGGTGATACCGAAAAGAGCGGCGATGATTCCATCGGTACCGGCGGTACCAGCAGTCCTGTAACCCTGACCGGAAGCAGGCCACAGGATTCGCTCGATCTGCCGACGGAAGTCGAGCTGCGCCGCGACGATGCGGGCGATCCGCTGGCCGACGAGGGCGCGGCGATGGCGGAGCTCGCCCACGACCTCGCGCCGGATGCGGCGATCTCCTTTTACACGGCATTCAACAGCTTCGTCGATTTCGCCGTCGGCATCGACGACCTGTGCGGCCCGGCTGGCTCGACCGTCGTGGTCGACGACGTCGGCTACGCCCGGGAGCTCATGTACCAGCGCGACATCATCAGTCGCGCGGCCGAGGAATGCGTCGAATCGGGCGTGCCGTACTTCTCGGCGGCCGGCAACAATGCCGACACCGCCATTCATTCCGTCTACCGCGACGTCGATGGCAACGACAACAACGACAACGGCGCCGCGGCCGCGCTCGAGGGTGACTTCCACGACTGGAACCCGGCCGCCGGCGATCCGTACCTGTCGGTCACGCTGGATGACGGCGAAGGGTTCACGGCCGTGCTGCAATGGAACCAGCCGGCGCTGTCGGTACCGGAGAACGGCAGCAACGGTCCGCAGGTCGATCTCGATCTCTACGTGTTCCCGCCATTCGGTACCCAGCCACTGCGGTCCAGTCTCGTCGACCAGAAGGCCAGCGATCCCGCCGACGGATTCGATCCCGTCGAGATCGTGGAGTACATCAACAACACGGGCAGCACACGGACGATCCGGCTGGCCATCGACCACTGGGCCGGCAGTCGTGACGACATCCCGCAGGATGACGGCACCGCGCTGGAATTCCGGCTGGTGCTCTTCGAACGGGGCAGTCCGTCCTACGAGTATGCGCCGGCGGGCTCGACCATGTACGGTCATACGGTCGCCGACGGCGTGATCTCGGTCGGCGCCGTGCCCTGGTGGGAAGCGCCCGGCTTCATACCCACCCAGGGACCGACGGCGGCCATCGACCCGGAATTCTTCTCTTCGCTCGGCGGCAGCCTGCGGCATCATTTCCGCCCGGACGGGACCTTCTTCAATCGGACGCTGGACCCGCAGCCGGCAGTGGCCGCCGCCGACGCCAACAACACCACGTTCTTCGGCCGGGACAGCAGCAGCGTCCCCTCGATCGATGGCGAGCCCGACGGATTCCCCAACTTCTTCGGCACCTCCGCCGCCGCGCCCAACGCCGCCGCGGTCGCCGCCCTGCTGCTGGAGGACGACGACACCCGCGTGCCCGCGGACATCCTCGCCCGGCTCGGGGCCTCGGCGATCGACGT
>CAYZHJ010000009.1:43286-44840 GCA_964478305.1 uncultured Ectothiorhodospiraceae bacterium | reverse complement strand
CGGGGGGGGCGCCCCCGCACTTATTATGTTGGTGGGGCCGACGACGGCGCCCCAACCCGATCTCGGCCGCGGCCCGTTGGGCCACATTCGTCGGCCCAACCTACGTATTGTTGAAACCCAAAACCGAGTGGACGCAATGGAAAAGGAATACGACGCCATCATCATCGGCGCCGGCGTGATCGGCGCGAACATCGCGCTGGAGCTTTCGCGCCGCGGCTGGAAGACACTCAACGTCGATCGCGGCCCGGGATCCGGGCACGGTTCGACCTCGAATTCATGCTCGATCGTTCGCACGTACTACTCGACCTTCGAGGGCTGCGCCATGGCCTGGGAGGGCTATCACTACTGGCGTGACTGGGAGCAGTACCTGGATGCCGCCGACGAGTCGGGCTTCGCCCGTTTCGTCGACTGCGGCACGCTGATCACCCGGACCGAGCAGAACCAGTACCTCGAGCCGATCCTGGAGATGGCGGACGAGCTCGGCATTCCCTACGAGAAATGGGACAACGACCGCATCGCCGCGCGCATGCCGGCCTGGGATCTGCGGCAGTTCGGGCCGCCCAGGGCGGTCGACGACCCGGGCTTCGGCGAGCCCACCGGCGATGCGATCGCGGGCGCGGTCTTCTTTCCCTGTGGTGGCTACGTCGACGACCCCCAGCTTTCGGTGCACAACCTGCAGCGCGCGGCCGAGGCCGCCGGCGCCACCTTCCGTTTTCGCGCCACGGTGACCGCGATCCCGCGCGAGGACAACCGTGTCGCCGGCGTCGAGCTGGACAGCGGCGAACGCATTTCCGCCCCGGTGGTGGTGAATGTCGCCGGGCCGCATTCGGCAAAGGTCAACGACCTGGCTGGACTGACCGGCACGATGAAGATCAGCACCCGGGCGCTGCGCCACGAGGTGCCCTACGTGCCGGTACAGGGCGAGTTCGAGCACAGCTCCGGCCTCGTCACCTCCGACAGCGACGTCGCCGCCTACAGCCGGCCGGCGCCGGGCAACCGCATCCTGGTCGGCAGCGAGGATCCGCCGTGCGATGGCCACCAGTGGGTCGATCCCGACGACTTCGACCGCAACCCGAGCGAGCGGGGCAGGACGCAGGTGATGCGGCTGGCCCAGCGCATGCCGAGCCTGGGCATCCCCGAGTCGATCCAGGGCGTGGTCGATCTCTATGACGTCACCGACGACTGGATCCCGATCTACGACAAGACCGACCTGCCGGGCTTCTATCTCGCCATCGGCACCAGTGGCAACCAGTACAAGAATGCCTCGGTGGCCGGTGCGCTGATGGCCGAACTGATCGAGTACTGCGAAAGCGGCAAGGACCACGACACGGACCCGATGACCTTCCGACTGAAATACATCGGCCGTGACATCAATGCGGGCTTCTTCTCGCGCAATCGGGAGATCAATCCGAACAGCAGTTTCAGCGTGCTGGGATAGTGTAGGTTGGGCCGACGCAGGAGGCCCAGCACGAGGCCGGCAAGAGGGGTGTTGGGCCGCCGGGGGCGGCCCCACCGACCGGCCCCGCCACCGGCTCGGCCTCCGGGTTAGGGCGC